>DAIQBH010000234.1:0-9256 GCA_036781285.1 Thermodesulfobacteriota bacterium
GGTAGAAGTCGCCGTAGAACGCGCTCGTCGCGGCACGCGCGTGCTCGATCGCGGCCGCCGGATCGACGCCCGGGCCCGCGACGGCGCGCGCGGCGCCTTCCTGTACGGCCTGGAAGAGCAGGTTCTCGCCGTTCGTGCTGGCCCAGCTGAGGAGGAGCGCCAGCATGCCGGCCGCGAGCACGAAGCGGTCGCTCACCACGTGGCGGAGGCCGGCGCGCGGCCGCGCCGCCGTGACGGCACGGCGGGTGACGGTTCGTGCGGCCGAACGCGCGAGCGCGGCGGCGGCGAGCAGCGGCAGGACCGCGCAGAGGAGGATCGCCTGCGTCCCCGCGGCGCCGAGACCCGCGAGCAGACCGTGGAGCCAGGAGCCCACGGCGGCCCCGGCCGTGCCGCCGATCGCGATCAGCGGCAGCAAGCGGCGGCCGCGGTCGTCGGCGTAGAGGTCGGTCGCGAACGCCCAGAACTGCGCGACGATGAAGACGCCGAACATGCCGACCCAGAGGTAGAAGACGATGCCGATCCCGGGGATGGCGGCGACGAGGAACCCGGGCTGCGCGAGCCAGAAGACGACGAGGGCCGCCGCGCACGCGAGCGCTGTGCGAGTGAGCAAGGTGCGCGTGCAGCAGCGTGCCGCGAGCCGCGCCCAGGTCCCGACGATCGCGAGGAGCACGACGCTCTGGAGGAGACTCGAGTAGGCTTTGATCTCGACCCGCGAGAGGGTGCCGATCGCCGAGACGGCGATCCACCCTTCGCGGAGCGGCTTCACCATGTAGTAGGCACACATGATGGAGAACACGGCGGCGAACATGATCGTCGCCGTGCGTCCTTCGCCGGTGCGCACGTCCCCGAGCACGCGGGGCAGGAAGCGTGCTCGGGGTTGGGTGGTGGGGGGAGTGCGCATCGCCACCCCTACCGAGCAAGCTGGAGACCAGCCCAAAGCACTCGCGGTACCGAGGGATTCCCGCGCGGCGTGAGCGGCGGTGACATTGTGCGCGCCAGCCGTGACCACCGCGCGCTCCTCGCTGCGCCGCGAGTGACACAACGCGCTCGCGTTGGCGGGTGGGTGCGCGTCGACTGAAGCATCGCGTTGGGTAGCCAAATCGCAAGGGGTCCGGTACTGACGCGGCCGATGTCGATGCGGCTCTCGATCATCGTGCCCGTCTACGATGGAGCGGCGACGTTGGACGCGTGCCTCCGCGCGCTGCGCCCGGCGATGGCCGCGGGCGACGAGCTCATCGTGATCGACGACGCGTCGACCGACGACAGCGCCGCCATCGCCGAAGCCGCGGGCGCCGAGGTCGTACGTCTCGCGGTGAACGGAGGGCAGGCGGCGGGGCGAAACGTCGGTGCTCGCAAAGCGCAAGGCGAAATCCTCGTGTTCGTCGACGCCGACGTCGTCGTGCATCCCGGGGCGGTGGACCGCATGCGCGCGACGTTCGCGGCGCGCCCGGAGATCGCGGCCGTGTTCGGATCGTACGACGACGCGCCGCCGGCGCCCGGCACCGTCGCGGTCTATCGGAACCTTCTCCATCATTGGGTGCACCAGAACGGCAGCGCGGACGCCTTCTCGTTCTGGGCGGGATGCGGCGCGGTGCGGCGCGACGCCTTCGCAGCCGTCGGCGGTTTCGACGAGCGGCCGTGGCGGCGCGCCATCGAGGACATCGAGCTCGGCTACCGCCTGCGCGCGGCCGGACATCGGATTCTGCTCGATCGGGATCTCCTGTGTACGCATCTGAAACGGTGGACGCTCGGTTCGATGCTTCGAACCGACGTCGCGCTTCGCGCCGTGCCGTGGACGCGGCTGATCCTCGAAACGCCGGCGGCGGGACGCGACCTCAACCTGACGCTCGCGCAGCGCGCGAGCGTCGCACTGGTGGGTCTGGGGCTCGGCGCGTTGGTGCTCGCGCCGTGGTGGCCGTGGCTCGCGAGCGTCGGAGTCAGCGCGCTTGCGGCGATGGTGTTCCTGAACCGCGAATTCTACGCGTTCCTGGCGCGCCGCCGGGGCGTCGGCTTCGCGCTCGCGGCCGTGCCGCTACACGTCCTCTACTTCGTGTGCAGCGGGCTCGGGTACGCATGGGCGGTGGCGACCCACGCGCTCGGCCGGCGCGCGCCCGCCGCCTGATCGGGGCCCTTCACGCTCGACGCTCGGCCGCCGCGACGACGTCCGATGCCGTGGCGCCGAGCCGCGCGCGCAGCAGCAAGACGCCGAGCCCGGCGAGGAGGAAGACGCCGGGCATGACGACGATCCGGTAGCGCAGCTTGGCGACGAAGAGCGCGTAACCGAAGCCGTACGCGAGCGCGACGGCCACGATCAGGACGATCGCGGCGCGCCGACCGCGCCCGGCGAGCACGAGCCCGACGAACGCCAGCGTCATCTCCACGCCGTACGACAGCGCGCTCACGACGTCGCGAATCCCGGGCGAGAACGTCGTCTGTTGCGGCAGGCGGGAGTCCAGGGCGTGCAGCTTGGTCCGCCCGACGGGATGATCGGTCGTGAGCCGGGTCGGGTACGGCTCCCAGAAGTGTCCGAGCTCGCGCACCACGCGCTTCGCGAGCGTCGTCGGCGTGGCCATCGTCTGGTGCGCGAGCGAACCCGCGAGCCCGCGGTTGCCGATGTCCTGCTTGCTGACCGGCGCGTTCTGGAGACCCGCCATGCCCGTCGGGACGACGTCGCCGTGCCGCATCAGATTGGAGACGGCCCATGGGGCGACGCCGAGCCCGCATGCGATGGCGAACGCGAGCGCGTGCACGAGCCGCCGCTGCGCGGCGGTCGCGGCGACCGTCGCGATCCAGATGACGAAGACCGGCACGAGCACGATCGCGACCGGCCGAAAGAGCGCGGTGAAGCCGAGCAGCACGCCGCTCGCCGCCGTGGCGCGCGCGTCGTCACGCTCCGACGCAATCACGGCCGCGAGCAGCGTCGCGATCAGCATGACGGTGGCGCTCGCTTCCGGATAGAGCAGCCCGCCCGCCACGACGAGCAGCGGGTCGAGGGCGTAGAAGCCGAGCGCGATTCGCGTCGCCGCCCCGCCGAGGAGCCGGGTGCCGAGCGCGTGGAGCGCCGTGCCGCCGAGGACGCCGACCGCGATCGCATGCGCGGCGCGGAGCCACACGAGCCGCTCCGGCCACGGCGCGGCGAGCACCGCGAGCCACAGGGGCTGGGCCGGCACGTTCCGATATCCCGCGCCGAAGCCTTCGCCCGCGAGCAGATGGCGGGCGGCGTCGACGTAGAACGTTTCGTCGACGAAGTGAAACGTGTCGCCGAGGGCCAACGCGGCGACGAGACGCGTGGTTCCGGCGAGCACGATCAACGCGATCGCTACTCGATCGCGCGAGCTCGCCGAGGTCGCGTCACGCGGGCGGAGCGACGTCACGGTCGCCGCGTCCTCGGGTGGGTCCGTCGTCGCGATCGAACGCGTCTAGCGGCGACCATCGACTCACCGTATACCAGCCCGTAGGTGAGAAGAACCGTTTTGCGCGCAGCGGCCCTCCGCCATAGCACTCCGCACCCTCGTCCTCCGCGATGACATCTCCTCGCCGTTTCGTCGTGATCGGTGCCGGTCCGGCCGGTCTCACCGCCGCATACGAGCTGGCGCGCGCGGGCCATCCGCCCGTGGTGGTCGAAAAGGAGGCAACCGTCGGTGGGCTGGCGCGCACCGAGCAGCACCAGGGGTTCCATTTCGACCTCGGAGGCCACCGCTTCTTCACGAAGGTCCCGGAGGTGAAGGCTCTCTGGCGCGAGATCCTCGGCGACGAGTTCCTGCGCCGCCCGCGGCTGTCACGCATCTATTACGACGGCCGCTTCTTCGATTACCCGCTGAAACCCTGGAACGCGCTCTCCGGGCTCGGCCCCTGGCAGAGCGTGCTCGTCGCGTGCAGCTATCTTCGCTGGCAGCTCTTTCCGCATCGGGTCGAGGACACGTTCGAGCAGTGGGTGACCAATCGGTTCGGCCGCCGGCTCTTCCGCACCTTCTTCGAGAGCTACACCGAGAAGGTGTGGGGCGTGCCGTGCACCGAGCTCAAGGCGGAATGGGCGGCGCAGCGGATCAAGGATCTCTCGCTCTGGACGGCGGTGCGGTCGATGTTCGTCCGGCCGCAAACGACGATCACGACGCTCATCGAGGAGTTCGACTATCCACGGCTCGGGCCGGGCATGATGTGGAACGCGGCGCGCGCCGCCGTGATCGCGCGCGGCGGCTCGGTCGCGACCACGAGCGAAGTGACGGCCGTCGAGCGCGACGGCATGCGCGTGCACACGATCGTGACCGGCGGCAACGGCGCTGGCGCCGGCTCCGAGCGCATCACCGGCACCGATTTCCTCTCGAGCATGCCGCTCCCCGACCTCGTGTTGCGGCTCGATCCTCCCGCGCCCGATGCGGTCCGTGACGCCGCCGCGCACCTATCGCACCGCGCGTTCCTGACGGTCTGTCTCGTCGTCGACGCGCCGGAGCTCTTCCCCGACAACTGGATCTACATCCACGACCCCGACGTGCGCGTGGGGCGCATCCAGAACTTCAAGAACTGGAGTCCCGCGATGGTCCCGGACGCGTCGCGGACGAGCCTCGGGCTCGAGTACTTCTGCAACGAGGGCGACGATCTCTGGTCGATGCCGGACGACGAGCTCATCGCGCTCGGCCGGCGCGAGGTCGCCAAGATCGGCCTCGCCCGCGCCGAGGACGTGAGCGACGGGTGCGTCGTCCGCGTGGCCGACGCGTATCCGGTCTACGACTCGAGCTACCGGGACCATCTGGCCACCGTCCGCGCGTACGTCGACCGCCTCGAGAACCTCCAGACGATCGGCCGGAACGGGCTCCATCGCTACGACAATCAGGATCACGCGATGGTGACGGGCATGCTCGCCGTGAAGAACGCGCTCGCCGGCGAGCGGCACGACCTCTGGAGCGTCAATACCGAGCAGGAGTACCACGAGGAGATCCAGACCCCGGTCGACGACGCCGGGCTCGACGCCGCCATGGCGCGCGTCTTCGGCAAGATCGACCGCACCGCGTTCGGCGTCGCGGTCGGCGCCGTCGCCGGGCTCGTGCTGCTGATCGCCACGCTGGTGCTCGTGCTGCGCGGCGGGGAGGTGGTCGGTCCGCACCTCGCCCTCCTGAGCCAGTACTTCCCCGGCTACAGCGTGACCATCGGCGGGAGCTTCCTCGGGCTCGGATACGGCTTCGCGGCGGGCTTCGGCGCCGGCTGGGTGTTCGCGCTCGTGCGGAACGCGACCCTCTTCATCTACGGTGCTATCCTCGGGCGGCGTACGGGCGCCGGCCCATTCGGACGGTTCCTCGACGCGATCTGAAGGAGGGGAAATGGCGACCGACGACGCGCGTATTCATGTGCTTCGCCTCGACGCCATGGCGCAGGCGATCTCGGCGGGCGTGCTCCTCGGCCTCGGTATCTTCGTCGCGACCAACTGGCTCGTGCTGAAGGGCGGCGACGTCGTCGGTCCGAACCTGGCGTTGCTCTCGCAGTTTTGCCCGGGCTACCGCGTGACGTTCTTCGGCAGCCTGATCGGCTTCGCGTACGGGCTGTTCTACGGCGGCGTGGTCGGCTACGCCGTCGGCACCCTCTACAATCGGGTCCTCGACGCGCGGCGCGCCTGACCGCCCCCCTATTGGGGAAACGCGGCGGGCGCGGTGTCCAAGTAACCCTCGCCCGAGAGCGCCTCCATGAACTTCACGAGCGCCTGCACCTCGGCCTTCGAGAGGTCGAGCTTGCGGATGCGGGTCGAGAGCCAGGGGTTCGCCGTGCCGCCCTTGTTGTAGTGCTCGACCGCCGCCTCGAGCGTCGGCACCGAGCCGTCGTGCATGTAGGGCGGGTGCTTCGCGACCTCGCGGAGACCCGGCGTCTTGAAGGCGCCCTTGTCCTCGTCCTTCTTGCTGATCGCGTACCGGCCGACGTCCTTGAACTCCTTCTTCTTGGCGTCCCAGCCGATGCCGAGATTGTGGAAGCGGCCGTCGGTGAAGTTCTCGCCGAGGTGGCACTGGTTGCACTCGGCCTTGTTGAAGAAGAGCTCCCAGCCCTGCTTCACCTCCGCGGAGACGGCGTTCTCGTCCTTGCCGACCTGCCAGCGATCGACCGGGCTGTTGCCGCTCAGGCGCGTGCGCTCGTAGTCGGCGAGCGCGTGGGCGACGCGCTCCTTCGTGATCTCCTCGGAGCCGAACGCTTCCTTGAAGTAAGGCTTGTAGCCCTTGGTCTCGCAGGTCTCGATCATCGCATCGTGGTTGCCGCCCATCTCGATCGGGTTCGCGATGGGACCGAGCGCCTGTTCCTCGAGTGAGGAGGCGCGGCCGTCCCAGAAGAAGTTCGGGTAGATGGTCCAGGCCATGTTCACGAACCCGGGCGCCTTGCGCGCGCCCTTCTTGCCGTGGATGCCGGTCGAATTGGGCGTCAGCTCCGAGAAGGCATGCTGCGGGACGTGGCAGGACGCGCACGAGAGCGTGCCGTCGCCCGAGAGCCGCGTGTCGAAGAAGAGCCAGCGGCCGAGGCGCACGCGGTCGGGCGTCGGCGGGACCGGAAGGTCGCTGAACTTCGACTGGATGCCGAGCGGGATCGCGGGCAGCGGCTTGATCGGGTTGGCGGCTTCCCAGGCCGGCTCGGCCCAGGCGGCGACGGTCGCGAGGAGCAGCACCGTCACGCTGACGACGGACGAGAAGAACGTGGGGCGACGGTTCACGAGATCGACCTCCGAGCGAGAGTTCGGGAGGCTACACGTGCAGTACCGCCCCCGGCGGCGAGGGAGGTATGCGATTTCGCGGGTGTTGTCGATGCGCAGCCAGCGCGAAACGGAGTCCCCGTCGCCTCAGGGTTCGCGCGTCGCCTGGTTCACCTCGGCCTTCGCGCGTGAAGCCGTCACGACCGGGATGTCGGCATCGGCGAGCGGCGCCATGAAACGCTTACGGGCGAGCGCCGCTGCGACGTACGGCGCCAGCTCTCGCCGCTTCCGGGCCTCGCGCGCGGCGGCGTCGGCCTGGAACTCGGGCGCGATCTCGCGCGCGAAGAGCTCGAGGGACGCTTGGATTTCGTCATGGCGGTTGTGGCCGGCCTGCTGGAGGAAGATCACCTGATCGACGCCCGCCTCCTGCTGGCTCCGGAGGTGCGCGCGCATGTCGTCGGGCGTCCCGATGCCGCCG
This sequence comes from Thermodesulfobacteriota bacterium, assembly GCA_036781285.1. Lineage (GTDB taxonomy): Bacteria > Desulfobacterota > Binatia > UTPRO1 > UTPRO1 > UTPRO1. The sequence continues at coordinate 7,140 of DAIQBH010000234.1, forward strand.
CCCGCGTACCCGGCGTCGTTCGCGCGCGCGATCAGCTCGGCCGTGCGGTTGCCGCGGAGCTTCTGGAACGACTCCCAGAGATGCGACCGTCCGGGCCGGGCGTCCTGCGCCACGAGCGCGTTGATCGCGAAGAAGAAGAACTCGAACCCTTCCTGGCCGCGGCGGATCGCCTCGGCGCGGTCGGGATGGATCGAGAACGCCGACACCGTCGCGAGGTTCGCGTTCACGAAGTGGCCGAGCGGGACGCACTCGTCGCTCCTGATCGTGTCGTAGTAGATCTGACTCCACGTCCGCGCTTCCTCGGGATCGACGAACGCGAACGCGAGCGCGCCGAGCCCGTGGCGTGCGGCGACGCGGATCGTGTCTCGGTTGGTACACGCCATCCACATCGGCGGGTGGGGCTTCTGCACCGGCTTCGGGATGACGTTCCGACACGGCATCGAGAAGCCTGCGCCCTCGAAGCCGGGGTAGGGCTCGAGCACCATCATGTTGGCGACCTGTTCCGCTGCCTCGAGCGCGAGCGCGCGCTTCTCCTTCGTCGGCACCGCGAACCCGCCGAGCTCGAGGCGCGTCGCGCCCTCGCCGATCCCGAAGTCGACGCGCCCGTTCGAGACGAGGTCGAGCATCCCGAGAGCCTCGGCCGTGCGGGCCGGGTGATTGTAGCGCGGGATCACCTGGCGGATGCCGTGGCCGAGCCGGATGCGCGTCGTGCGCGCGGCGGCGGCCGCGAGGAAGACCTCGGGCGCCGAGCAATGCGAGTATTCCTCGAGGAAATGGTGCTCGACGCACCAGGCGTAGTCGAAGCCGAGCCGATCGGCGAGGACGACCTGCTCGAGCGCCTCGTGTACGACCCGCTGCTCCGACCGCTCGTCCCATGGCTTCGGCATCTGGAGCTCGTAGAAGACTCCGAATCGCATGCGCGGCGTGTAGCGCGCGGGGTCGCGAGCGACAAGGCGAGGCTTCTCGTGCTCGATATGGAGGTGGGTCGATGGCTACTCGACGCCTTGCGGGTGCCGGAGGCTGGGGAGTCTATCCTCGAGGATGGGGACGAGGCGTATCCGGGACGCCGTTCGGCGAAGGCGGTACGAGTTTACGTTGCATGCACTCGAAGAGATGGACGAGGACGACCTGGCCGAGATCGACGTCAGGAGCGTGCTGATTCGGGGCCGGCGTGTTGCGCGGATGGTCGATGACCCGCGTGGCGTCCGATTCGCAGTGCGAGGTCCGGTGGATCGTGACGGGCGCTCGGCGGAGGTCGTCTGCCGCTTCCTTCCCTCGGGGCTGTTGCGTATCATCACCGCGTATCGCGTGGAGAACTGACGTGCGAAACAAGATCGACACCTGCGAGTATTGCCGAACCGCCCTCGAGGTTGGCGAGCGTTCACTCACCGTCTATCGCCATCGTCGAGGTAGCCATTTCATCTTTGAACGAGTTCCGGCGCGTGTTTGCCCCGGTTGCGGGGAGCGATACTTCGCGGCGCGGGTGGTGCGCGCGATGGATCGAGAGATGAGGGCGCGTCACAAACGAGCAACCGTCGCCGTTCCCGTGATCGCGCTCCACGTCCCCGCGTGAGCAGCTGCTGACAGCGTAGGCCTCTTGCCCACGAGTCCTCGCCAGTAAGCCCGCTCCCTCTCGTTCTAGGTCGCGCTCGCCGAGATCATCCGCGAGCGTCGAGGTGCGTGGCGGACGCCTGTCGCATGCTGGGGTACGTTTCGACGTCACGATGGCACGCGAGACGAGGCCTGAGCCAACGCCCGGGAACCGGCCTCAGGCCGGCGGCAGGATCTCGGCGACGTCGATCGGTTCGAGTGAGAACGCGGCGAGAGCGAGCGTGTCGCCCGGGTGCACGACCCGCACGTCGGCGTAGCGCCGCTTGGTCGGAATCGGATGGCGGTGCACCTCGACGCAGTGGTCGCGCAGGTTCACGATCCAGTACTCGAGAACGCCCGCGGCGGCGTAGAGCGGCGCCTTCGTGAGCCGATCCTGGATCAAGGAACCGTCGGCCACCTCGATCACCAGCAGCGCCGTCGTGGGATGCGCCGCCACGTGAGCCAGGGGTCTGCCCGCGACGACCGCGAGGTCCGGCTCGGGCGTCGAGAGCGCGCTCAGGTCGAGC
>DAIQBH010000235.1:0-9168 GCA_036781285.1 Thermodesulfobacteriota bacterium
GCAACCGCTCAAGGGCACCTTTCGCAGGGCCTCGTGTCCCGCTCACGAGCCGCCGGAGCGACCCTCCCGCCCCGCTCCACGGGCCGCTGCGCGATCTGGAAACCATTCGAGTCCTGAACCACGACAACGTCACGACGCCTTCATCACGACGCGCGGCACCGTGCGCTGCGGCGCCGCGAGCGTGGGTGGGGGACGCCGAGGCGAAACTGCATCTTCAGATGCGCCCGCCGGCGTTACTGATTCAGCTCGTCGAGCGTCATCGAGAAGCTCGGCGCGAAGGTCTCGAGGAAGTAGCGGACTTCGGGGGCCGTGATCTCCTGGACGTCGCGCTCGAGCGTCTGAGCCGCCTTCCGGAAGTCCTCGTTGCCGGCGCGGAGCTCCTCGAGACATTTCAAATACGCGCTCAGCTTGTCGGCGAGCTTCACGATCTCCCACTCGGCCGCATCGCCATCCTCGGGGAACAGCATCGGCCGGAAGCGCGCCGCGATCTCGGGGGGCAGCATGCCTTCCAGTCGGCGATTGGCGACGTCCTCGATCGCGCGGTGCGCACGCTTGACCTCCGGACTGAAGTGCTTGATCGGCGCGACGATGTCGCCGGTGATGACCTCGGCCGCGTCGTGATACAGCCCGAGCGTCGCCGCGCGCTCGGGCCGCACCGTCCCGCCGAAGCGCTCGTTCCGGATCACCGCGAGCGCGTGCGCCAGCATCGCGACCTGGAGACTGTGCTCCTGGAGGTTCTCGACGTACGTGTTGCGCATCAGCCCCCAGCGCTTCACGAAGCGCATGCGGGCGAGGTAGGCGAAAAAGTGGCTCATGCGCGGCTCCTCCGTCGACGCGCGAGGCTAATCGACACCTCCGACGGGCGCCAGCTGTCGGCCACCGTCACGGCAACGGCTGTCGCGGCTCGCAGGGGCGCCGACCCATCACGGCCGCGGGTGTTCCTGGAAGAAGCGCCAGATCGCGGCGCTCGCGCCCCCCGGCCACGTATGCGCCTGCGATCCCTCGCAGACGACGACGTCCGCGGCGCACCCGCGCGCGGCGCGGCAGCCGTCGCGGGTCTCGTCATCCTCACCGCAACGGTTGGTGCGACGCCACCATGCCGCGGCGCCGCCGGTGAGCCGCGGCGGCACCACGCGGTCGGTGCTGCCGTGGAAGAAGAGCACCGGCATCGGCGCCGGTGGCGTGCACGTGTCGAGCGGGCGCGCGCCGGCGACCGGCGCGATCGCCGCGAGGCGGTCGCCGAGCTGGCAGCCGAGCAGGTTCGAGAGAAAGCCGCCGTTCGAGAAGCCGGTCGCGTAGATGCGCCGCCGGTCGATGCAGCGCTCGCGCTCGAGCGTGTCGAGGACGGCCCGCACGAACGCGGTGTCGCGCGTCTCGCCGGGGGCGATGTCCCACCCGCGGCCGACGCTTCCGAGGAGCCGCACGTCGTCGCGCCCGTCCGCGTGCACGGCGACGAGGGCGCCGGCGGCCGCGCGCTCCGCGAAGTCGAGCCCGCGGCGGAGCCCGGCCGCCGAGTGGCGGAACCCGTGGAAGACGAGCACGAGCGGCAACGGGGCGTCGGCCGGGCCGGCCGGCGCGTCGATCAGGAAGCGGCGCCCGACGCCGTCGACGTCGATCGTGCGCGCGTCCGCGACGAGCGCGGGGAGCACCCCGGTCCGACATCCCGCGCTCGGCTGCGTTCCGGCGGCACCCGTGCCGACCGAGGCGCTCGACGGCGCGGACGGGCCCCGACACGCCGCCAGCCCCGGCAACGTCATCACGGCCGCCAGGCACGCGATCAGCGATCGCCGCGGCGCCGTCACACCACGGCGCTCCGCGAGGCGCCGTTCGCGATCGGGACCCAGCACGCGACCGGCCGCGCGCGTCCCTTGACCGGCGTCGCCCCGACCGACGCGAACGCGATGTCACCGCCGACCCGCTGGCGCGTCTCGTCGGACACGAGGATCGGCACCCCGTGGACCTTCGTCAGCTGCTCGACGCGGGAGGCGACGTTCACCGGGTCGCCGATCGCCGTGTACTCGCGGCGCTCGGGCGACCCGATGTCACCGACCACGACCGTCCCGGTGTGAAGCCCGATGCCGAGCCGGAGCCGCGGCTCGCCCCGCGCGGCGCGGCGCTCGTTCAGCGCGTCGAGCGCGTCCTGCATCGCGAGCGCGCAGCGTACCGCGCGCTCGGCGTGGTCGGCCTGGAACACCGGCGCGCCGAAGTAGGCCATGATTCCGTCGCCGATGAACTTGTCGAGCGTCCCGCCGAACGCGAAGATCGTCTCGACGAGGGCGGTGTGGCACTCGTTCAGGAGCGCCACTACCTCCTCGCACGCGAGCGTCTCGCTGATGGTCGTGAAGTCCCGGATGTCGCTGAAGAGGAGCGTCACCTCGCGCGTCTCCCCCTCCCCGACCGTGCCCGTCGCCTCCAGCCGTTCGGCGACCAGCGGCGAGAAGTAGCGGCCGAGGCGCTCGCGCCGGCGCTGCTCGTCCGACACGCTCTCGACGAGATGGATCACGCGCCGCCCGAGGTACGCGCAGGTCGCGGCGCCGAGCGCCATCAGAATGACCGTCGCGCCGCGCCCGCCCATCGTGACGCCGGCCGCCGTCTGGAGCACGACCTCGAGCACGATGCCGACGACCGCACTCGCGACGACGGCGCGCCGGTCGAGCCCGAGGCCCGCGATCATGACGAGCGAGAGAAAGAGACCGACGCTGAAGCCCGCGATGCCGCGGTCGGCGACGCCGCCGGTCAGCATTCCGAACTGGAGGAGGAACGTCATCGGCATGTCGACGAGCGCGACCTCGAGCCCAGCGATGCGGAGCGGCGCGCCTCGGCGGCGGGTCACGAAGAGCAGCGCGACCGCGATCACCAGATACGCGGCGAACATCCGGTCGCTCCTCCACCACGCCGGATCCATCATCCATCCCGCGATCATGGTCAGCGCGAAGAACCCCGAGACGCCGATCAGCCGGAGCCACGCGAGCCGGTGCGCGTTGATGCGCCGCTCGGCGGCGAGCGCGTGCGCGAACGCGGCGTCGTCGAGCATCGGGGGCGTCACGGCCGGAGCCTGCTCCAGACGCACGGCGATTTCAATTCGCTCGGCTCTCGAAGGTGAGCGCGCGGAATGCTACGCGGGGCGCCATGACCACCGCCACCCTCACGCTCTACGGCGAGCCGTTCTGGGCGAGCCCGTACGTCTTCTCGTGCTTCGTCGCGCTCCGCGAGAAAGGCCTGCCCTTCACGGTCGTCGACGTCGACCTCTCGCGCGGCGAGCACCGCGCGCCGCCGTTCGTCGACCGCGCTCCGACGGCCCGGGTCCCCGCCCTCGCCCACGGCGACTTCTGGCTCACGGAATCGAGCGCGATCGTCGAGTACCTGGACGACGTGTTCCCGGCACCGGCATACCCGACCGCGTTGCCGGCCGATCCGATGGCGCGCGCCCGCGCCCGCCAGATCATGGCGTGGGTCCGCAGCGACCTCGGCCCGCTCCGCGTCGAGCGGCCGACGACCTCGATGTTCTACGAGCGCGCGAAGCTGCCGTTGTCGCCCGCCGGCGAGGAAGCCGCCGCGACGCTCATCCGCGTTGCCGAGTCCGTCGTGCCGGAGACGAGCCCCTACCTGTTCGGGAGCTGGTCGATCGCGGATGCCGACCTGACGTTCATGCTGCACCGTCTGATCCTCAACGGCCATCCGGTGCCGGCGCGGATCGGCGCGTGGGCGAAGGCACAGTGGGCGCGGCCGTCCGTGCAGGAGTTCGTGACGCACGGCCGCGAGCCGTTCCGGGCGTACGAGTAGCGTCTTCGTCCGACGCCTTCGGCGGGTCACTTCGAAGCGGCGTCGGTGCGAGCGCGCGGAGTGTGGGGACGGCTCCCGTCGCCTGCGGCGGACTCGCGTGTGGTCGGCGCGTCGCGTGCCTTGCGGGCTCGTGATTCCGCTGTGCGGTGATGGCCGCATGAGGCTCGTTGGCGAGCGGCGTCTCGCGGGCGCGCTTCGTTGTTACGCTCCTCGCCGAGACCCACTCCGTCCGCCGTCCCCGCACTCCGCGCGCACGTGAGGTCACGTCGAAGTGACCCCGACGGGGGCGTCGTCGGTTGAACGCGTGCCTGTCACACGATACGAGCAAGGGCTCGGGTTCATCATGCCGTCTGCGCGTGCTGATCGGATGCGTCCTCGGAAGCGGCCGTCGCAGGCGCGGTCGCAGCGAACCGTCGAGGCGATCTTGAAGGCCGCCGCGCAGGTGTTCAGCAAGCGCGGGTACGCGGCGACGACGACCAATCACATCGCGGAGCGCGCCGGCGTCTCGATCGGGTCGCTCTACGAGTACTTTCCGAGCAAGGATGCGCTGCTCGCCGCGCTCATGGAGGCGCACATCGAGGAAGCCGATGCCGCGCTTTCGCAGGCGGCGTCCGAGGTCGCCGGGAACGCGCACGACCTCGCGGGCACCGTCCGCCATCTCGTGCGCACGATGATCACGCTGCACGACCGGGACCGCGAGCTGCACCGCGTGCTGTTCGAGGAAGCGCCACTGTCGCGCCGGCTCCGCCAGCTGCTGAGCGACGTCGAGCAGCGCATCGTCGCGGGTGTGGCGCTGCGCGTGACCACGCACCCGGAGGTGCGGGTCGCGAATCCGACGCTCGCGGCGTCGATCGTCGTGCACACCGTGGAGTCGCTGACGCACAAGCTCGTGGTGCACGGGCATCGCGACGTCGACGTCGACGCGTACATCGACGAGATCGTGCGGCTGGTGACCGGCTATCTCACGAGCGCGCCCGTCGCGACCTGACCGTGGCGCGCGCTCACGGCCGGCCCGACTCGAGCGGGCCCGGCCACGCGACGATGCCCTCGACGACGTTGAATACGTCGCGGCGCCCCTGCCACACGAGGTAGACCGACGCGTCGAGCGAGCGGATGCCGTGCTCGCAGTGCACGACGAGCGGGCCCGGCAGCGCCAGCACCTCGTCGATCCGCTCGACGAGCTCGTGCAAGGGCACGAGCCGGGCACCCGGGATGCGATGCGAGTAGTGCTCGCCCTCCGTTCGCACGTCGAGGATGCTGCACGGACGTCCCTCGGCGATCCAGCTCGCGAGATCCGCACAGCGGACCGACTGCACGTCGGCCGCGCAGGCGGCGAGCTCGGCCGCCGTCGGGACGGCGTCGGGATCACGCATCGTCAGTCGCGCTTCCGGAAGAGGCCGAAGGAGCTCGTATAACCATGGAGGAACGTCGAGCCGTGGACCGGCCCGATCTCGCCGTTGCAGAAGAACCCGCCGAGCGGCACTGGGCCGAGATGGCGCCGGAATGCCGCCGTGTCGTGGTCGGGCTCGCCGTAGAGGTGCTCGCCGCGGCCGAGACACGAAAAGAGCAGCGACCCCGCGGGCCGGCGCGGCGGCCCTTCGCGATAGCGCGCGAGAACGGCGTCCAGATCCTGCGCCGAGGTGGCGGCGTCACGCAGGTGGAACTGGACGACCATGCCGGTGTGGAGCCCGGCGCCGACGGCGATGGCGCCCGACTTGCCGTCGATGCCGAGCAGATTGCGGATCAGGAAGTCGCCTTGGCGGTACTCGAGCTGCTCCTTCATCACGACGCCGAGGAAGAGCGAGTTGGCGAAGAGCTGCCGGTCGCGCGCGTCGGCTTCCGCGAGGAGCTGCTGGAGCACGCCGAGCGCCGGACGCCCGTCCAGTTGATAGAGGATGTTCTGGTCGGCGCGCGTGACGAACATCGGCTCGCCGATCGGCCGGCAGCCCTGCGCGACCACCGTGTCGACCGCGACGTCGCCGTCGAGCGCGAGACCGACGGCGCCCGAGCGATACACCGCGTCGCCGAGGTAGAGCGCATTCGCGCCCGGCTCGCGGCCCCCGCTCGCGAGCCCGCCGATCTTCGGACTCTCGGGAAAGGCGGCGTCGAGGCCGGCGACGAGCGTCTCGGCATCGAACGTGAACGGGTCGGGCAGCAGCAGGAAGGCGGACCCGCGCGTCCGGGCGACGCCGACGCGCGCCTCCCACGCGGATGCGGCGTCGCGCTCGGGAAGCGCGTCGCTTTCGAGGTGGAACGGCGTGATCGTCACGTCCGGCAGGACCGCCGCCGTCAGCGACACGCCCGCGCGACGTTCGAGCTCGCGGCCGCCGCCGATGACGCCGCCCGCGGAGCATCCGATGACGACGCGCGGACCGAGCAACGTGCGCACGAGCGCCGGCGCGCGCTCGTACTCGTGCTGATGCTGCTCCGACACGAAGACGACCGCGAGGTCCGGCGGCGCACCGCCGAGGTCGCCCCCGACCGCAGTCGCGACCTCGCGGAGCGCGGTTTCGAGTGGCGTGGCCGTGGACACCGCGGACGTCCAGCGCATGCGGAATGCCTAGGGCAGATGGCGCCGACCCGCAAGTCGAACGACGCCGACTTGTGCGTCGCACGGCGGCGGCGTATGCGCCCCCGGATGCGCACCGACATCACCTTCACGAGCGAGGGCGCGACGTGTCGCGGCTGGCTCTACCTGCCCGACGGCCGGGCCGCCGCGGATCGCGTCCCGGCGGTGGTGATGGCGCACGGGTTCTCGGCAGTGAAGGAAATGCGCCTCGATCGCTTCGCGGAGGCCTTCGCCGCGGCGGGGCTCGCGAGCATCGTCTTCGACTACCGCGGCCTCGGCGCGAGCGACGGCGAGCCGCGCCAGGATCTCGATCCGTACGCGCAGCTCCGCGACTACCGGAACGCGATCAGCTTCGCGCGCCGCCGCCCCGAGATCGACCCGGACCGCATCGGCGTCTGGGGCTCGAGCTACAGCGGCGGGCACGCGCTCATGCTCGGCGCCTGGGACCGGCGGCTCCGCGCGGTCGTCGCGCAGGTGCCGCTGATCGACGCGTGGGAATGGATGACCCGTGCGCTCGGGCCCGCGATGCGCGACGCGTTCGTCGCCGAGACGATCGCCGAGCGGGAGCGGATCTACGACGGCGTCGCACCGGCAATGGTGCCGGTCGTGGGCGCGCCGGACGCGGCCCTCGGGACGCCCGACGCCGCCGAATGGTTCGAAAAGGTGAAGCCGCTCGCGCCGACGTGGCGGAACGAGGTCACCGCGCGCTCGTGGGAGCGCATCTTCGAGTACTCGCCGCTCCGCTGGATCGATCGCATCACGCCGACGCCCCTTCTGATCGTCGCGGCCGAGCAGGACGTCCTCTGCCCGATCGACCTGGTGCGCGAGGCATTCGGTCGCGCCGGAGACCCCAAGGAGCTGGTGGTCCTCCCGGTCGGCCACTTCGATCCCTACGAGGCGCCGTGCTTCGCGGCCGCGTCGCGGGCGGCGGCCGACTGGTTCACGACCCACCTCGCCGGATGAGACCGTCGCGATGAGCAAGCCCACCAAGCCGCGCTCGCGTCTCCCGACCTACGGCGCCGCGGGCCGTCTCGCGCGCATCGTGCTCGGGCTGCTCTCGCGCCCGCACGGCTGGCCGCTCGGCTCGATCACCGAGGAGCTCGGGATCTCGGAGCGTACGCTCCTCCGCTATCTCGCGGTCTGCCGGAACGAGCTCGTCGACGCCGCCGGGCGACCGATGGTCGAGGTCGTCGGACAGGGGAACGCGCGGTCCTTGAAGCTCGTCGAGCACGGCCCGGCTCCCGAGGCGGGCGTCTTCGAGGCGGTCTTCTTCTATTTCACGCAGACCGTCCTCACCTTCCTCGAAGGTACGGTCCTGAAGGACGGCGTCGCCGGACTCTGGGAGCGCCTCCACCGCGGCCTCCCCGCGAGCCAGCGGACGCGCCTCGTGAACCTCGGGAAGAAATTCTACGCGGTGCCCTTTGCCGCCAAGGACTATCGCGGCCACGACGAGCAGCTCGACATCGTGGTCCGATGCTTGATCGATCAGCACCGCATGCGGGTCGACTACTCGGGGCTGCTCGGCGAAGGAAAGGCGCACGAGTTCGATCCGTATACGCTCGTCCACTATCGCGGCGGCCTCTATCTGATCGGCTACAGCTACCGTTTCCGGAAGACGATCTGGCTCGCGATCGAGCGCATCCGCAGCGTCACGAAGTTGCCGCACCGGTTCGAGTACCCGGCCGGCTACAGCCCGGAAAAATACACGGAGGGCATGTTCGGGATCATCGAGGGACCCGAGACGACCGTCGAGCTCCTGCTCCACGGGGAGCAGACGACGGCGTTCCTCGCCTCGCGCCGCCTCCATCCCACGCAGAAGTTCGTCGCACGCCCCGACGGCAATACCCTCCTCACGATGCAGGTCCGCGGCACGACCGAGCTTTCGAGCTGGATCCTCAGTCAGAGCCCCTGGGTCGAGGTCCTGAAGCCGGAGTCTTTACGGAGCGAGGTGGCGGAGCGCCTGCGCGCGGGATCCGAGCTCTACGCCACGTCGGCGCCGCGGGCCCGTTCCCGCGGCCGGGCGCGCGATCGGTAATCGCACGATCCGGGCTAGCGGGCCGCTTCCGACAGTGCTACAGCAGCCATGCGCGAACGGTATCGTGCGACGAGCGCCTTCGGGCGTCCGACGTGGAGCCCGCCGCCCCGGTAGTCGTAGTCGAGGGCGGGAGCGCCAGCCATCACCGGTAGAACGACCCTGGGAGGAAGCCTGGCCGCAGGCGTAGGACACGCCGCGGCACTCGGCGACTCCTCGAACGACGGAGGACAGACGCGATGCTCGGGAAGATCTCGGAGCTGCTCGGCACCCACGCCGATTCCTTGTTGAAGCACACCTGCAAGACCATCCCCAAGGACATGCTGCACGCTCCGGGACCCGACTTCATCGACCGCGTCTGGATCGACTCCGACCGTAAGCCCGCCGTGCTCCGCAATCTCCAGACGCTCTTCGGGCACGGCCGGCTCGCCGACACGGGCTACGTCTCGATCCTGCCCGTCGATCAAGGCATCGAGCACTCGGGCGGCGCGAGCTTCGCCCCGAACCCCATCTACTTCGATCCGGCGAACATCGTGGAGCTCGGCATCGAGGGCGGCTGCAACGCGGTTGCGAGCACGCTCGGCGTGCTCGGCGCGGTGTCGAAGCGCTACGCGCACCGCATTCCGTTCATCCTCAAGTTCAATCACAGCGAGCTCATCACCTATCCGAACAAGTTCGATCAGATCGTCTTCGCCAGCATGCAGCAGGCCTTCGACATGGGCTGCGTCGGCGTCGGCGCGACGATCTACTTCGGATCCGACAACGGCAGCCGGCAGCTCCAAGA
>DAIQBH010000236.1:0-9132 GCA_036781285.1 Thermodesulfobacteriota bacterium
GCGTCGCGGTCCAGGACGCGCACGGCCGCGGGGTGTCGGGCGTGCCGGTCGCGTTCACCGTCATCGACGGGCCGGCGGGCGCGTTCGCCACGCCGGCGACCGTCCTCACCGATGCCGACGGTGTCGCGGAGGCGACGCTGACCCTCGGCACGCTCCCGCCCGAAACCAACGGCGCCGTGCAACGCATCGAGGCGGGGATCGCCGGGCTGGCGCCGCTCGAGCTCCGCGCCGGTGTCCATGCGTTCGTCGACCTCGTCGAAACCTGGCAGGCCGGTCCCGACATCCTGCCTCCGAACGGCGACTGGATCCCCATCGACATGGCGGCCGGGGACGTCGACGGTGACGGCGCGCGCGAGCTCGTGGTGACCATGTCCGGCGGTTTGAAAACCGGCGAGGTACGCATGCTGGAGGCGGTTGGCGACGACCAGCTCGCGGAGATCTTCCGGTACACCAATCCGAGTCAGATTCCCAAGAATTTCACGCACGTGAGGGTCGGCGACATCGACCGGGACGGCCGGGACGAGATCGTGATTCTCGGGCGCGCCGACCCCTTCGGGGCCGCGGAGCAGGCCCGTATCGTGATCCTCGAGGCGACGGGCAACGATACGTTCGCGCCGGTGGCGCACGACATCACGCTGCCGACGCGCATGGGCGAGTCGTTCGCCGACCCGCACAGCTTGCTGATCGCCGACACCAATCAGAACGGCGTCCCGGAAATCATCGCCGTTTACGGCCGCCTCGGCATGCGGATCTTCGAGCACGACGGACCGCCGGGCACGCATACGTACGCCACCCGGCTCGATTTCGCGATCGACCTTCCGTTTGCCGAGTCGTGGGGTCCGTACGAGACGACGGTGGCCGACAGTGACGGCGACGGTCGCCTGGAGATCATCCCGGGCATCATCGAGTTCCTGAACGATCCGCGTCTCTCGCTCCGTCTCGAGTACGACGAGCTGACGGGCGGCTATCAGGTGCGGAGCCCGATCGGTCTCTACGCCTCGAGCAACCTGGAGCAGACACCCGGCAACGTCGCCGTCGCCAAGTCGGTTCTCGTGCTCGACGTCGATGGCGACGGGACGAACGAGTTCGTGGCGCCCGGTCTCTACGGATGCTCGTGCGCCGTCGTCTTCCTCGGGAAGGACTACGGGCCGCGCCCCTACGACGCGTGCCTGGCCGGCAATCTCTCTGTCCTCGGTCCGGCGGGAGACGACGACCTGGCGCCGCTGTGGTCCAACATCGGCACCATCACGTGCAACATCACCGTCAACCGGTCGATATTCTCCAGCACCGTCGCCCGGCCGAATGTGCTCTCCCTACCCGCCGTCGTCACGGGCGGGACGAGCCACGTGCATTTGGCGACGTTGTGGGCCGCCAATCCGTTTCCCTTCGGCGACGACCTGCTCATTCCGTTCTGGCAGTCCCCCGACCGACTGGGCGTGCCGCCGTTGACCTCGACCCGCAAGCTGGTGTGGGACGACTTCGACGGTGACGGCCGCCCCGAGCTCGCGGCGCTCCTCGACACCGCGTTCGCCGAGCAGCGTCGCCTGGTGATCTTCGAGGAGAACCTCGAAGTGCACGGGAACCGGCCACCGATCCTGGCCCCGATCGGTCCGAAGGCGGTGGCCGCCGGCGACACCCTCGTCGTGACGCTGGCCGCGCACGACGTGAACCAGGATCTGCTCGCGTACGCGGCCGATTCCCTTCCCGCGGGCGCGTCCTTCGATGCCCTGCGCCGGACGTTCGAGTGGACGCCGGACGCCACCCAGGCGGGGTTCCACGTGGTGAACTTCTCCGTCAGCGACGGCGTCGAAAGCGATCACGAAAGCGTGCAGATCGGCGTACGCCGAGACCTCGACGGCGACGGTGTCGCGGACGCCCCGACAGCGGACGACAATTGCCCAACCATGCCGAATGCCGGTCAGGAAGACGAGGACGGGGATGGCCTCGGCGATGCATGCGACAACTGTCCCAGACTCGCCGGCCCGTCCCAGGACGACGGCGACGGCGACGGTGTCGGCGACGCGTGCGACGTGTGCCCCGCCGTCGCCGATGCCGGCCAGGCCGACACCGACGAGGACGGCACCGGCGATGCGTGCGACGTCTGCCCGCTCGATCCTGCCGACGACGGTGACGGCGACGGCCGATGTGCCGACGAGGACAACTGTCCGGCGCACCCCAATCCGATGCAGGACGACGGCGACGGCGATGGGATCGGAGAATCGTGCGACGTGTGCCCGAGCACGCCCGACCCCGAGCAGCGTGACAGCGACGGCGATGGTGTCGGCGACGAGTGCGACGCGACGATCGATGCCTGTCCCACGGGGAGCGGCACGCTCGCGCTCGCGAGCGCACGCATCCGGCTCGCGACGTCGACGGGCGACAGGCTCGACATCAAAGGGTCGGTCGCCGCCGACCTCGGCGCCGCGCTCACGGCGGGGGCGGACCTCACGCTCTGGGTGGTGACCGACGCCGGGCCCTGGTCGAGCCTGCGGGTGCCCGGCTCGCTTCTGCACCGCAACGCGCGGGGCACGAGTTTCAAGCTGAAGGCGGACGGGAGTACGACCGACGGGGTCACCCGCCTGAGCGTGAAGCGGGCGAAGCCCCCGGTCTGGAAGCTGGCGGCGAGAGCCGAGGGACTGGCGTCGCGCGGCACGCCGGCGACCCTGCAGGTGCTGCTCACGGTTGGCGGCACGTGTGCGGCGTCGACACCGCTCACGTGCCGTCCGAACGGAGCCGGGACGCAGGTCACCTGTCGTCCGGCGATCTGAGGCGATGCGGCGGGAAGGGCGACGCTCGGTCGCCTCACCGCTCTGGTCTGAAGAGGCGTGCTCCGACCCGGCGCGAGGGTCGAGTTGCGCTTCGCCGCGCACGCGCCTCACCCCACCACCATCTACCCGCAGCGATGCCCAGCCTGTTGCTACGGCCGCCGTCGCGTCCCTGGGGTACACGCCGCGCGACCGCGGAATTAGGCCGAGACCCCTAGCCGCGTTGCCACAGCGACGTCGGCCCGTCGGCAACGATCCTGGTGATCGACGGTGTCCTCGGTCTCTCGACCTCGCAGATTTTCGTTGACTGGGCCTCCCAGTCGGTACTAACGCCCCGAGAAGGAGGATTCAGCCATGGCGTATGCCCCCCGCGCCGGCTGGTCGCGTGCCCTCGCGGCCGCCGCCCTGTTGATCGCATCGACCGCCCACGCGGGCGGCCTGTCGTTCGTCGAGTACGAGGCCCCTCCCGGCGGCCCGATGAACAACAACGCGCTCCGCGACGCCGAGGAGCTCGCCGTGAGCCCGGACGGGGCGAACGTCTACACGGCGAGCGTCAACGAAGACTCCCTCGGGGTCTTCACGCGCGATCCCGGCACCGGCGCGATCACGTTCCTCGAGGTCGAGGAGGATGGCGTCGCCGGCGTCGACGGCCTGCGCCGCACCTCGGGCGTCGCCGTGAGCCCGGACGGGAATTGCGTCTACGGCACCGGCGAGCAGGACGACGGGCTCGCGGTCTTCTCGCGGAACCTGATCGACGGCTCGCTCACGTTCGTCGCCACCGCCGCGGTCGACGACCCGCAAAGCGTGGTGGTCAGCCCCGACGGCCTGCACGTCTACGCGATCGGTACGGACGGGACCAGCGCCGGCGCGGTCCACGCCTTCAGTCGCACCCCGCCGGCGTGCGCCCTCAGCTTCGTCGAAGCGGAGACGGGCGACGCGGACGGGCTCGGCAAGGGACCGGAGGCGCTGGCCGTCAGCCCCGACGGCGCGCACGTCTACGTCGCCGGCAGCTTCTTCGACGGCAAGGACACGCAGGGCGCCGTCATCGTGCTGAGCCGCAATCCCGGGACCGGCGCCCTCACCTTCGTCGAGCGCCAGGTCGACGGCGTCGCCGGCGTCACGCACCTCACGACCGTCCTCTCCGCCATCGTCGTGAGCCCGGACGGCGCGACCGTCTACGTGACGAGCCGCGGCGGCAGCTCACTCGTCGCCTTCGACCGCGACGCCGGGACGGGCGAGCTCACCTTCCTCGAGGCACAGCGCGACGGCGGCGGCAACGACGGGCTCAAGGGCGCGAGCGCGGTCGCCGTCGACCCGAACGACGCCTACGTCTACGTCGTCGGACGGGGCGACACGGCGGTCGGGGTCTTCCGTCGCGACACCGTAACGGGCGCGCTCGCATTCCTCGAGGTGCAGCGCGACACCCTCATCGACCCGCCGAACGAGGTGCTGCCGGCCCCGATCGGCCTCGCGGTGAGCCCCGGCGCCGACAGCCTCTATGCCGGCGGCAAGGGCGTCACGATCTTCGCGATCGACGTCTGCGGCAATGGCACGCGCGGCGTCGACGAGCAATGCGACGACGGCAACCTCGTCGGCGGCGACGGCTGCTCGGCGACCTGCCGCCTCGAGCTCTGCGGCGCCCTCCCCGCCGCCGGCTGCCGCGACACGCTGCCGCTCGCGGCGCAGCTGCAAATCAAGAACGACGCGGTGAACCGCAAGGACCAGCTGCAGTGGAAGTGGAGCAAGGGCGACGCGACCCTGCTCGCCGAGTTCGGGGACCCGCTCGCCACGGCGTCCTACCTGCTCTGCGTCTGGGATGCTTCCGGCAATTCGCAACCGCTCGTCACGGCGGCCGCGCCCGCCGGCGGCACGTGCAAGTCCGGGAAACCCTGCTGGAAGGCGGCGACGACCAGCTACAAGTACAACGACGGGCTCTACACGCCGGACGGCATCCAGGGGCTGCAGCTCAAGGAGGGCCTCGTCGACGGCAAGGCCAAGATCCAGGCGAAGGCCCGCGGCGTGAACCTCGCGACGCCCGGCCTGCCGCTTACCCCGCCGGTCACGGTGCAGCTCCACAACACCGATACCTCGGTCTGCTGGGAAGCGGTCTTCACGGCGCCGACCACCAACGACGGGGTGAAGTTCAAGTCCAAGGGCGACTGATCTCGCGGGGGGGTGGCCCGTCCATCGACGGGCCACCCCCACCGATGAGGAGATCCCCATGCTTGGAGGACGCAGACGGCGGCACCGGCCGTTGCTCTTCGGCCTGACGGTGGTGGCGTCGTGCCTGCTCGCGCCGGTCGTCCCCGCGGCGGCCGCGTCGACCGATTCCGCCCCCGCGGCGCAACTGCTCGTGAAGTACGGTCCCACGCTCGATACCGCGGTCGACGAGCTGGTGCGCCACCGCCGCCCGCTCGCCGACTGGACGGGCAGCGACGCGCTCGACCGCCTGCACCGGGAGCTCGGGGTCCGCGCCCTCCGCCCGCTGGTCCGACTCGGTTCCGGCGCGAGCGGAAGCCCGAGCGCCGCCTGGGGCGCCGCGTTCGCGCGGGCGCGCGACCGCTTCCCCGCCCGTGCCCGCCGCGCCCGCGCCGACGCCCCGGTGCCGGATCTCTCGCGCATCTACGTGCTCGAGCTGCCTCCGGGGACGGATCTCGAGGCCGCGGCGGCGCGTTATGGGCGCGACCCCGCCGTCGTCTGGGCCGTGCCCGATCGCCACCGCCAGGCGACGCTGCTCACCGACGATCCCTTTCTCGCCAGCAGTGGCACGTGGGGCCAATCGTACCCGGACCTTTGGGGCATGCTCCTGACCGACGCGCCGAGCGCCTGGGACACCGCGACCGGCAGCGGCATCGTCGTCGCCGTCAGCGACACGGGGGTCGACCTCGCGCACCCCGACCTCGCCGCGAATCTGTGGACGAACCCGCTCGAGGTCGCCCGCAACGGCCTCGACGACGACGGCAACGGCTTCGTCGACGACGTCGCAGGCTGGGACTTCGTCGACGACGACGCCACGCCCACCGACCTCAACGGCCACGGGACGCACGTCGCGGGCACGGTCGCGGCGGTCGGCGACAACGGCCGCGGCGTGGTCGGCATGGCCTTCGGCGCCCGGGTGATGGCCATCCGCGGCCTCGACGCCGGGGGCGGCGGCTTCGACTCCGAGCTCGCCGAGGGCATCGTCTACGCGGCCGAGAACGGCGCCGACGTGCTGAACGCCAGCTGGGGTGGCAGCGGCGCGAGCCCGGTCCTCGACGACGCCATCGCGGCGGCGGCCGGGCTCGGCATGCTGGTGATCGCCGCCGCCGGCAACGACGGCAGCGACATGAGCGACTTCTTCCCGGCGTCGAACCCGCAGGTCATCGCGGTCGGCGCGACCGCCCCGGACGACGTAAACGCATTTTTCTCGAACTACGGGGACGGTCTCGACGTCGCGGCCCCGGGTCTCGACGTCCTCTCGCTGCGTCCCGGCGGCGTGGCGCCGCTCGGCGCCGTCGTCGCCTCCGATTACGTGCGGCTCTCTGGTACGAGCATGGCGGCGCCGCACGTGGCGGGCCTCGTCGCCGTGCTGCTCTCCGCCGAACCGGGCCTCACGCTCGCCGAGACGCGCTCGCACGTCGAGCTCAACGCCGATCAGCCCGGCTACCCCGGCTACGAGGGCCAGCCTTGGAACCCCTTCTTCGGGTTCGGGCGCATCGACGCCGCGCGCGTCTTCGACCCGCCGCCGCTCCTCGCCTTCTTCCGGAGCAGCGCGATCGACCTGCACGCGTTCGCGGACCAGGTGCTCCCCGGCGGCGCCCGCGCCAGTTGGGATTTCACCAGCGAGGCCCCGATCGCGTGGACGCTCGCTCACCCGTCCTGGCTGCATCTCCCGCCCGGCATGAACGCCGGCACCGGACCGGCGAGCGTGAGCTTCGACCTCGACACCACGGGCCTCGTCCCCGGGGCGTACGCGGACTCGTTGGCACTCGCGGCCCCCGCGACCACCAACGGCGGCGCCAACCTCCCCGCGTACCTCCAGGTGCATCGCGACGAGCGCCTCGGCCCGCGGATCGACCTCGACCCGGCCTTCACCAACTGGCGCCGTCTGTCCCATCGGCTGCGCGCGGCGAGCGACGGCCTCGGGACGCTGGTCGTCTGGGGCGGCGACGTCGTGGGCGTCAGCAACGCGGACGAGATCCGCAGCGCGCGCCTCGACGGCGCCGGGACGATCACCGCGACCGCCGTCGTCGAGCCCGACGCGGAGTACCATCCGCTCGCCTCGGGGGACGACAGCCTGAACGCCGCGATCGGGTTCGACGGCCGGAACTTCCTGGTCGTCTGGATCGACGCCGACCGCCCGCCCCCGGGCGGTCGGTTCTGGACCGCCCACGTGAAGGCGCGCCGCTTCGGACCCGACGGCCACCCCCTCGAGGCGGCTCCGATCGTGCTCGAGTCCCGCCTCCGCAAGAACCCCTTCAGCGCGTATGCGGTCGACGTCGGCTTCGACGGCGAGGCCTACACCGTGCTCTGGACCGCGGAGGCGAAGCCCCCGGCCGTGAGGCAATACGAGCGCGGCGAGAAGAACATCTTCTCGGTTCGCAGGGTCGGCACCGACGGCGCCCCGCGCACGAAGCGCCGCAAGGTCTGGGCCCGCGTCAGCGGCATCGACTTCTACAGCCACCAGCAGCCGGCGCGCATCGCATGCGTCGCCGGCAGCTGCCTCGTCGCCTGGCGCGAGCTCGAGGCGCTGGCATCCTTCACCTACCGCCGCCACCTGCACGCACTGCGGCTCGTCGGCGATCGTCCGGCGGGCGATCCGGTTCGCGTACTGGCCGACACCCACCGCTTCGTCGGGCTCGTGAGCGACGGCGCCCAATACCTCCTGCTCGCCGATCGCTTCGCCGGCTCGAGCGAATGCGGGGGCGCCGCGCGCGCCCCCGACCTCGCCTGCCCGCACGAGGTGATCGGCGCGCGCGTCAGCGCCGCCGGCGAGCCGCTCGATCCGAACGGCTTCGTGGTGAACACTGCCGCGGGTCCGGCGCGCCCGAGCCTCGCGGCCGGCCTGGCGTACGACGGCGGCGACTGGGTAGCGGCCTGGCTCGCAGAGCCGGTCGTGCTGCCACCGCGCGACTGCGACGTCAGGTGCTGGCACCAGGTCGGCTACCAGATCTTCGCGAGACGGATCGCGGCCGACGGGACGGTCCTCGGGGACGAGCTGCCGGGCTCCCTCGTGCACCCCGAGCAGACGGCGCTCGTCGACTCCGGTGCCGTCGCCGCCACCCGCACGCAGGTCGTGCTGCCCTACGTGACCTCCGCCGACGGCCTGGAGCCGCTCGGCGTGTTCGCGCAGCGAACGCTCGCGCGCACGCCGGCCGTGACGCTCCCCGAGCACGCCATCGGCGCCATCGGTCCTCTCGCGGTCGACGAGCGCGCCGTCCTCGCCTTCACCCTCGCGCTTCCCGCCGGCTTCCCCGAGGCCACGACCACGTTCGCGGCGACGAACCTGCCGCCGGGCGCGGTATTCGACGCGCCGACCCGCACCTTCCGGTGGATGCCGTCCGCCAACGAGGCCGGCACCTACTCCGCCGTCCGCTTCGAGGCCGCGGACGGCGCCCTCACGGTCGCCGAGGAGGTCACCATCACGGTCGCGGAGCGCCAGCGTTCGCTCGGCGGCACGATCCGGCTGCCGGGCGGCGCGCCGCTCGCCGGCGTGCGCGTCGAGCTCAAGGGCATGGGCCGGCCGCGCCAGGTCGTGACCGACGTCGCGGGCCGCTACTGGTTCGACGGCCTCGAGCCGGGAACGGCACTCCGCGTCCGGATCGGCAAACCCGACGCGCGCGCGTACCGCCTCGAGCCGGCCGGCGCGGCGATCGTGCTCGGCATCGCAGACAGGCGAGACGTCGACTTCACCGCCACCCCCCGATAGGGAGCGGCGCGCCCGCCCTCCACGCAACCCGTCACGGCAGCGGCGGGCACGCTCCCGGCGCGGGGGAGTTCAGCGTCCCGGTGAACTTCGCCGTCGTGTCGTTCGGCCTCGAGGTGATCCGCTGCGGCAAACGGCCGGACAGGTCCGAACGTCCGATAGCGGGCATTCTGTAGACCCGCCGGGCAGAAGAGCCGCGTAGAGACTCTATCCAACTGCGGGGCCGCTGGACGCAGCGTCGTGGCGCCGAGCCACCAACTCAGACGCCCGGAAGCTCGCTCACGATCGCATGGAACTCGTCGATCGGCTCGAGGCCGTCGAGCGCTTCGACCACCTTCGCCATGTCGAGACTCACGTAGTCGTGCACGAGCACGTTCCGAAACCCCGGCAGGCGTTCGAGTTGACGGACGAGCTCGATCGGAAACCGCGGATCCTTGCCGAGATTGCGCACCGCCTCGGTGT
>DAIQBH010000237.1:0-9030 GCA_036781285.1 Thermodesulfobacteriota bacterium
GCGCAGGTCGGTCCGCCGCGCCCACGGACCGGTCGCGTGCGACCTCGATCACGAGCCAGCGGCTACCACGCGACCCTCACCTTGACAACGCGCGCTCGCGCTGGCGTCGTCCTCGACCATTCGCAGCACCGTGGAGGATGCGAGATGAGACGAACCACACGAGGAGTCGCGCTCGCGACCTGCGCATTCGCGCTCGCCGCTTGTGCGGAACGCGCCGCGCGACCAGCCGACAAGAGCGCCGGCGCCGCACCCGCGGGGGAAGAGAAAGCGGCCGACGCGCCGACGCCGCCGCCGGCGGACAGCAAGCTCGCCAAGGTCACGAAGGGCATGACCATGAGCGAGGTCGTGAAGATCCTCGGCGAGCCGACCGACCGTCATCAGTACGTGACGGGGAAGGCGTTCATCCCCTGGTACTTCGGTGACGACGCGAGCCGCGTAGAGTGGCACTACCGGGGGCTCGGCCGCGTCGTGCTGACCGGCGGCGGCGCCTTCGGCCAGGGCGGCGGCAACGTCGAGTGGGTCGACTACGACCCGACGGAAACCGGCTACCGGAAGTAGACGGCTCCGGGGCCGTGTCCGAGCACGCGGCGCCCACGTGGCTTCGAGTCGGCCGTCGGCTCGCGGTCGCCTGCGGGTATCTGCGGGTGTCGCCGCGTCCGCACCCGGCACCGTCACGGGACGTCTTTCGGGTCGAGCCGGAATCGCATGCCGTCCTCCCCGAGCACTGCTGCGGGAAAGATGGAGTGGACTTCACGGAGCAGCGCCCAGCGGATGAGTGGATGGTTGGGCGGAGGGTAGACGCGCGTGAACACCAGACGGCCGACGCCGGCTGCGCGGGCCGTCCGCGCCACATCGACCGGACTCGCGTGGCTGCGCAGCATCTCTGACGAGAAGCTCGCGAGACGATGGTCCCCGAGCTCTCGCATGACCTGTATGCCGCGTTGGATCATCGCCGGGTGCGCTGCTTCGTGCACGAGCACATCGGAGCCGGTCGCGAAACGCACGAATTTCTCGCTTGGACGGGCGTGGCCTCCGATCACGACCGCGCGGCCTTTGTGGTCGAATCGGTAGCCGACGACCGGTACGTCGCCGACCGTGTCGAGGCCGAACGCCGTGACGCGGAGTCCGCCGCGCTCGTACACGAGGGCCGAGGCATTCTCGGCGTCCAGGTCGAACTCGATCACCAGAGCATCTGCAACTCGAGCATCGAGTACTCGCGGATCGTGCCGCGACGTCCGCATCGCCACGTCGACCCGATAGGCGTCGACGATGCGCTGCACCACCTGGGTCGTGCCCACCGGTCCATAAACACGAAGCGGCCCAGTGCGGCCCGCGATCCAGCTGCCGATCAGCACCTCACCGAGATCCGCGATGTTCTCCACGAGAAACGTCGTGAGGAACACGCTGTCGATCTCCGCGGGAGGCAGGCCAGCGAAGTGCGCTCCCCTCCACGCGCCAGGGCCGACATCGACCAACATGACACGGCCTCCGGCGGTGAGGGCCGAGCAGGGCCCGGCGCGCGACTGATCGGGAATGGCCGAACCGGTCCCGCAGAGGACGAGGTGCATCGCGGGCGACGCAAGCAGCGCCCGGTCGCCGCGTGTCAGCTGACGGCGTAGATGGACGTCCACGCATCCAGCCAACATGCAGGCGATGCTCGCGAGTGCCGTGAGCGTGCGACGGTGTTCTCCCAGGAGCGACATCGTTTCGTCTACTGGACGACTCCGAGACCGTGCCAACCACGACAGGCCTCGGCGCGCAAGAAGTCCGGCGCCGGGCTGCGTACCGTGGGTGTCCGACGGCGCCGACGCACGGCTCCAGCTGGCATGACGCGCCGAGACTTGCAGCTCAGGGGACGTTCCGGCGAGCGTCTCGCATGCTTGCGGTGGCCCTCGCGATCCTGCTCGTGACGAATGGGCCGCCGGCGCACGAACCAGCGGTCGCCGCCGCGTGGCAATACGTCGACGTCTTCGATGGCGTGCACGTGTGGTCCGCCGAGGAAACGCACGGCTATTGGGGGCATGCGCGCGGAACGGTCGACGCACCGGCCGATGCGATCTTCGAGCGCGTGAGCGACTTCGAGTGGCTTCCCGGAAGATACCCGTTTCTCGATGCGACCCGCATCATCGCGCGCGATCGGTCGAGCGCCGTGGTGTACTTCCACTACGACTTGCCATGGCCGCTCTCCGACCGGGAACACACGGCGGCCTATCGCTGGTGGAGGGAGCCCTCGGGCGTCATCACGCTCGCAGCCGAGGATGCGGGAGCGCTGGCACCGGCGGACAAAGACGCGGTGCACATCGAGGGGTTCAGGGTGAGAATGAAGTTCGCGCCGATTCGCGAAGGGGCGACGACCGACGTCGAGTACATGTTCCGTGCCGACTTCGGCGGTACCTTGCCTCGCAGTGTGCGGCGTCAGACCGCCTGGAAAATCCCGTTGAACGTGATCTTGGCCATCCGGCGTTCGCTTCGGGCTCCCAGCGCGGTCGGCGCGGCGCGGTAGCGAAGCGCGGCGGCCCGCGCGTGGGAAGCGCTGGGCCGCCGGTTTCGTTGCGAGCCGTTCCTTTTGCGGAGGACTAGCGGATCGACGACAAGCGCTGCGCGATCTGCCGGGTTGCGTCGTTCATCGCCGCGCGTTGCGCCTGCCCGAGCGCGCTCGCCGCGTAGGCGGTGTCGGCGCCGCCGATGCCGAACACCGAGAAGCCGCTCGTCGCAGCCTCCGACGTGAACTTGCCGGCGCAGACGGCGGTGCCGACGATGCGGCCGTTGCGCGGATCGAGGATCTGGAGATCCATGCCGACCGAGCCCGTCCGCCGCATCCGGGTGTTGTTGTAGCTCGGGTTCGCGAGCGCCAGGCTCGAGCCGGCGATCGCGGCCTCGCGGCTCCCCGCGATGGCACCACCGATCGCGACGCCGGCGCCGACCCATCCGAGCCCGCCGCCGCGTGCGCTGCCCTGCGCCTCGGCGACCTCGTTGAACTCGGTGATGTTGCCCTTGATGACGAGCGGCCCGACCTCGCCCTTCTTCACCAGCGAGCCCGGCTTCGACCGGTTCGCGAGGTAGTGCTCGTAGTCGATGATCTGGATGTTGCCGGCGTTGCCGAGGGCGCTCACGAGCTGCGCGGAGACGCCGTAGCCGACGCGATCCGACATCCCCGCGGGCGGCGGCGTGTACGCCTCGGCCTGCGGGCCTTCGGGCAGGAGGCCGTACCCGAACGGTCCCCAACCGTAGCGGCGACCCGGAGGCGGCGGGGGCGCGGTCGGCGATCCGTCGACGGCCACCTCGAGGGGCGCGACGGTCACGACGTACGTCGGCAAGCTCGGATCGTAGGGAATCCGGACCACGTCGACTTGCAGCGACTCGGGCTGTCCCTCGGTCGCTCGCACGCTCTGTTTGTCGACCGTCGCCGGCGCGCATCCGGTGACGACGGCGCAGGCTGCCGCCACGAGCAGAAGTTTTCGCATGAAAGCTCAGTCCTCCTGGAGGAGAAAGTGTCGCCGCGGCTACCACGCCGGTTTTGACCCGGCAAGGTACGCAACGCGGCGCGGCGCGCCCCAACACGAGCCGTCGGAGCGCGTTGCGGAGCGCGTCGTCAGCCGACGCGTGCCCGCGTCGGCTCGGCGGCCTGCTTGTCCGCTGCCGCGGGAAGCGCCGCGTCCGACGTGGCGTCTTCGGGCCAGTACGGCGCGAACTGGAACCACTGCTCGGGATGCTGGCGAACGAGCTGCTCGAACTCGGCGACGATGCTGCCGAGGATGCGATCCATGTCCTCGACGCTCGCGTGCCGGCCGACGGTGCGCTCCGTGCCGAGGACGATGCGGTAGTGGCGGACGCCGACGCGCAGCGCGAACACGGGGAAGATCGGCGCGCCGGTGAGGCGCGCGAGCCGGAGCGGCCCCGCCTGGAACCACGCCCGCGCGCCGAAGAAGTCGATCAGGCGCGCGCCGTCGCCGCCGAGCGGCCGGTCGAGCTGCATGGCGACGATCTCGTTCCGCTTGAGCGCCCGCAGCATGTTGAACGAGCCGTAGACCGACTGGTCGGAGAGCAGCACGCGGACGCCGGCGTCTTCGCGGGCCTGCCGGACGTAGTCCGCGGTCGTCTCGTTCGCTTCGCGGGCCATCACGAGATTGAAGGGACAGCCGAAGCGCGCGAGCGTGCGGGCGCCGACGTCCCAGTTCCCGAAATGGCACGTGACCAGCACGGCGCCGCGGCCGCGGCCGATCGCCGCCTTGATCGGGTCGTCGCTCGGCTCGTCGACGCGGACCGGCTTCGCGCGCGCGCTGAAGTACTCGAGCGTCTCGTTCACGCAGTGCGCGAAGCTGATGAAGACGTCGAGCGCGGCCAGATGGTCGCGGAACCACCCGCGCCGTCCGAGGACGCGCCGCACGTTCGCGAGCGCGCCGCGCCGATTGCGTCCGACGCAGAGGAAGATGATCGCCGCGATCCACGGCGGCGAATACCGCTTCCACCATTCCGGCCCGTAGACGCTGCCGAGGTAGGCGAACTTCCGCCACCAGAGGCCGTCGAAGCGGAGGGCGCGTAGGAGCGAGACGACGGTCACGGAGCGGCTGCCAGAGGGGAAGTGGAGGAGGCAGCGGCGAGACGTTCACTGCGGCGCGCGCGGGCGCCGGAGACGTAACCGCGTGCGTAGGAGAGGAAGCGCGGGATGTAGCTCGGCTGCGCCGCAAAGGCGCGCATGAGGCCCCACAGCACCCGCGGCCGCGAGTAGAACGCGCGGTAGCAGCGCTGGAAATAGTCCTCGAGGATCTCTTCGCTGAGGCCGTTCGGGATGAAGATGAAGTTCATCGCGTTCATCCGCTCCCAGTCCTCGGTGAAGGCGCCGTGCTGCTGGATGTTCGGATACGCGGGCGTGCCGGGGTAGGGCGTGAACTTCGTCACCTGCGCGATGTCGAGATCGACGTCCTCGAGGAAGCTCCGGGTTTCCTCCAGGCTCTCGAGATTCTCGGTCGGATGGCCGATCATCAGGTAGCCCTTGGCGCGGATCCCCGCCTCGCGCGTCATGCGGAGGGTCTCGCGGAGGCGCGGCAGCTTGACCTCGTGCTTCACGACGTTCAGCACGCGCTGCGACCCCGACTCGACGCCGTACGCGATCTGCCAGCAGCCCGCCCGCTTCATGAGCTTCATCGTCTCGAGGTCGAGAAGGTTCGGGTGGCTGTTGCAGCTCCACGTGAAGGGAAACTTCGCCCGCGCCATCGCCTCGCAGAGCTCGACGACGCGCTTCTTCTTCACCGTGAAGAGGTCGTCGTAGAAGAGCACGTGCCGGGTGCCGCGCTCGGCGAGCACGTGGCAGAGCTCCATGACGTACTCGACGCTGTGATAGCGGCCGAGCTTCCCCGAGGTGGAGCGGTCGCAGAAGGTGCACGAGAACGGACAGCCCCGTGAGCTCACGATCGTCGCGACGGGCGTCCGGCGGTAGTTGAAGATCGACGGTCCGAAGCGGTGCGGAAACGTCTCGCCGAGGAGATCCCACGCCGGGAACGGCAAGCTGTCGAGGTCGTCGAGATACGGCGCGCGACAGCTCGCGTGGACGCTGCCGTCGGCGTCGCGGCCGACGACGCCGAGGATGTCACGGGTCGGACGACCGGCGGCGAGCGCGTCGAGCAACTGGAAGAACGCGATCTCGCCCTCGCCCGAAACGCCGTAGTCGAACTCCGGGAACCGCGCGAGCGTCGGCTCGGGCACCGCGCTCACGTGCGGACCGCCGACGACGGTCGTCACGTGCGGCAGCTTCTCCTTCACCGCGGCGGCGATGCGCGCGCCGTTGTGAATCGAGATCGTCGTCGCCGAGATGCCGAGCACGTCGGGACGGAGCGCCGTCACACGCGCGGTCGCCTCCTCGAGCGTGATGCCGCCGCCCTTCGCGTCGACGATCGCGACCTCGTGCCCGTTCCGCTGCGCGACCGCCGCGAGCACGAGCACGCCCCAACCTGTGACGCTCTCCTCGCCTTCACGGATCCGGTCCATCGCTCGGTCCCAGAACACGTAAGGAGGCTCGAGCAGGACGATCCGCTGCGACATGGGCCCGGTCTAGCAGAGCGATCTGGGGTGTGCCACCGAGCTTCCCGCTCGGAAAACCCGGGACTTGCGGCGCGTCGGCGCGTCGGTTAGCCGACGCCGAACGGAGGTGGAGCGATGGAGTTCATGAAGGCCCGCGAGGCGGAAACGTATGCGTTGCTGCGCATCGTCACGGGGTTCCTGTTCCTGTGGCACGGCATGCAGAAGCTCTTCAACTTCCCCCAGCCGATGCCGCCGGACGTGCCGGCGTTCGTCATCTGGGTCGCCGGCCCGCTCGAGCTCGTCGGCGGCATCCTCGTGATGATCGGGCTCTTCACGCGCCCGACGGCGTTCGTGATGAGCGGCCTCATGGCGTGCGCCTACTGGATGGCGCACGGGATGAAGGCGCTCTTGCCGTCGATGAACGGCGGCGAGCTCGCCGCGCTCTACTGCTTCGTCTTCCTCTTCATCAGCGCGCGCGGCTCAGGGATCTGGAGCGTCGACGGCGACAGCTGACCGTCGCGCGAGATCTCACCGGTCGGTGACGGCGTCGTAGAACGCGGGGGACGGCTCGATCAGGCAGACGCCGTTGCCGAACGGATCGCGGAGGAGGGAGTGTCGTCCCCAGACGTGATGCGTGATCGAGCCCTCGTGCGTCGCACCCGCATCGACGGCGCGTGCGAGCGCGCCGTCGAGCGCGTCGACCAGGAGATCGAGATGCACCGGCGTCCAGTGCGGGGCGTAGTCGCGGCTTACGGTGAGCGCGTCGGCCGCTCGACTGCCGGGGTCCTTCTGGAGCAGGAACACGGGGCACGGCCCCCCCGCGAGCTCGGCGACGGTACCGCCGAAGAGCGTCCGCGCGAGCGTGAAGCCGAACGCCCTGATGTAGAAGTCGATGGCGCGGGGGAGATCCGGCACGTCGACGTTGACCGTGAAGCGCATCACGTGTCCGCGCGCGACCCGTCGACCCGCCGGCCGAGAATCACGAGATCGCGTTCGACGCCATCGAGGACGGCGACCCGCGGCAGGTGGCCCCAGGGCGCGAAACCGAATCTCTCGAAGAGCGTGAGACTCGGCGCGTTGTGGCCGAACACGAATCCGAGGAGCGTCGCGAGCCCGAGCGCCGGCGCGCGCTCGAGCGCATCCGCGACGAGGCGTCGCGCGATGCCGCGGCGCTGGTGGGTCGGCGCGACGTAGACGCTGAGCTCGGCCGTCGCCCGATACGCCGGCCGCCCGTAGAACGCCGAGAAGCTCAGCCACCCGCCGATCGCCCCCTCGACCTCCGCGACCCAGAGCGGATGCGACGCGGGCCCGTGCTGTTCGAGCCACCGAGTCCGGCTCTCGACGCTGACCGGCTCCGTGTCCGCGGTCGCGAGGCGGCCCGGCACCGCCGCGTTGTAGATCGCGACGATCGCCGGCAGGTCGCTGGCGCGTGCGTCGCGGACGATCACGGGTGCGACGCGTTCCACAGGAACACCATGATGCTCATCCGTCGCTCGTACGGAGCGCGCCGACTCCATGGTAGGGCTCCGCGAGCGTGTAGAGCGTGGTCGGCGCGGCGCGGCCGCGGACGGTGACGGTGCCGAGGCTGCGCGTCGCGAAGCGCGAGGGCAAGGCGGCCTGCGTGGCCTCGTTCATCAGCATTCCGACGTCGTGCTCTTTGGTCAGGCCCTGGAGCCGCGCCGCGAGGTTCACGACGTCGCCGAGCACGGTGTAGTTCATGCGTTCCGCCGAGCCGACGTTGCCGGCGATGACGGTGCCGGTCGCGATGCCGATCCCCATGCGGAGCGGCGCCGCCGGCGCGCGCTCGGCGTTCAACGCCGCGAGCGCGTCCATCATGCCGATCGCCGCCGCGACCGCGCGCTCGGCGTGATCCGGCAAGTCGAGCGGCGCCCCGAAGACGGCCATGATCTCGTCGCCCACGTACTTGTCGACGATGCCGCGCTCCTGCTCGATCGCGTGCGCCATTCGGCTGAGAAACGCGTTCAGCAGCTCGAGCAGCGCGGTTGGGGTCAGGCGCTCGCCGATCGCGGTCGAGTCGCGGAGGTCCGCGAACAACACCGTCACTTCGCGGAGCTCGCCGCCGAGCGCCAGCCCGCGCGCGAGCAGCTCGTGCGCGACCTCGGGTGAGACGACCTTGTCGATCACGGCGCGGATGCGGGCGCGCTCCTCGAGCCCGCCGGTCATCTCGTTGAACGAGGTCGCGAGCGCGCCGATCTCGTCGTGACGCGCGACCGCGACACGGTGCTCCAGATTCCCGCGCAGTACCTCGCGCGTCGCCGTCACGAGGGTCACGATCGGCGCCGTCACGCCGTGCGCGATCGCGACGCCGACCCCGAGCGCCACGAGGAGCGCGCCGAACCCGATCAAGGTCATGCGGCGCCGGAGCGAGCGCAGCGGCGCCAGCGCCTCGTCCCAGGACCGCTGAACGAGCGCGTGGAGCGGCGACGCGAGGCTCGCCGCGACCGGAACGAGCAGCGAGAGGTGGCGCCCGCTCGGGAGTCTGGTGAGATACGGCACTCCGCCGCCGGTCGCCGGCAGCACCAGGCGGCCGCGCGTTGCAGGATCCCACGACGACGCGAAGAGCCGGTCCGCCGTGAGGAAGGTGACCGACGATCCGGTCCGCGTCTCCAGGTCGCGTGCGGTCGCGTCGTCGATCGCGGTGCCGAGGACGAGGAGCCCGATCATCTCGGGGCCGAGCACGGGCACCGCGACGAGCTGCACGAGGCCGTCGCCGACCGCGGCGATCGCGGCCGCCGGCTTTCCGCTCGTGCGTGCGGCCGCGATCGCGGGACGGTCGGCGGCCTTGCTCCCCGCCGGCTCGCGGCCCGCGGCGTCGGCGAGCATCTGGCCCTGCTCGTCGAGGACCCAGAGGAGGTCGACGCCGCTCCGCTCGCGATAGTTCACCGCGACGGTCGCGAGCGTCGCCGGATCGTAGGTTGCGAGCGCCCGCTTCAACGCGAAGTCGCCGGTCAGGAGGATGCTGTTCGACATCAAACGCTCCTCGCGCTCGGC
>DAIQBH010000238.1:0-8854 GCA_036781285.1 Thermodesulfobacteriota bacterium
TACCGGTCTGTCACGCCGTCGTGCTTGCACGTGGCGATCTTGGGCTCGATCTACTTGGCGGCGAACTTGCGGAACTGGTCGCGGAAGAGCTCGTGCTCTTCGGTGAAGACGTCGCGTCGCATCATCAGGGAAGGCTCCTCACTCGGCTGGCGGGATTGGAAAAGTGGCGGCTCTTCTAGCACTCGCGCGGCGGGACCGAAACGTCGCGACCGCCGGAGCACCTGCCCCGCTGAGCTCGCTCGCGGTCGCGGTTTTGACTAGGACCCGCAGGCGCACTACCTCCGCGAGAGAGCCGCATGCCGACCGCCGCCAGCCACGATCGCCATCACATCCTGCTCGTCGACGACGACCCGGACATCCTGGATGCGCTCGGCACCCTCCTCGAGATCCAAGGCATCCAAGTCGAGCGGGCGCCGTCGGCCTTCAGCGCGCTCCGGAAGCTCGAAGCCGGGCTCGAGCCCTGCCTCGTGCTCCTCGACATCCGCATGCCCGGCATGAGCGGCTGGGACCTCTACGCCTGGATGCGGCGCGAGCCGTTCACCGCCGGCATCCCGGTCGCGATGATCTCGGGAGAGAATCAGGATCGCGGCGAGGCCCAGGCGAAGGGGGTGCTCGACGTGCTCCGGAAGCCGGTCGACGTCGAGCGCATCCTCGAGCTCGTGCACCGGGTCTGCGACACGGCGCCCTAGCCGGTCCTCAGTTGGCGGTGCGCTTCCCGATCATCGTCGGGCTGAACGCGCGCGTGCCGGAATGTCGCATCGCCCGGACCTCAGGCACCGAGGCGCGTCACGCCCGGCAGCGCGTCGAACCCGCGATCGAAGCTCATGACCCGGTCGATCCCTTCGCGCTCCATGACGGCGGCATGGAGCGCGTCGCGCGCCGAAATCTGCATGTGCCCGAGCACGATGGCTTTCGCGCGCTCCGCATCGACGAGGGTGACGGCCAGCACCTCGTCGACGACGCCGAGCACGGCATCGAACGCGGCTTGGATCGCCTCACGGCGGTCGATGGCGACGTACCGATGGAGGATCTCCTGGAGCACCTCGACGTCCGTCACGAGGCGTTCTCCCGACGCGATCGCGGTTTCGAGCAGCCGTCGCGCGTCCGCCTTGTGCGGATGGTCGGCACCGACGAGGTACATGGGAAGATTGGAATCGATCAGGATCACCGCGAGGCGTCCGAGCCGTACCCGCGCTCGATCTCGCGCAGCATCTGATCGATGTCGGCGGTCGGAAACGCATGGCGTGCGGCCGCCCGCACGACTTCGAGCTTCTTCTTGGCGTCGCCGCGCGGCGCGCCCCGCCGCGCGGCACGCAGCGCCTGCCGTACCCACTCCGCGGTCGTGAGACGCTGCCGGCGCGCGATGCGCTGGATTTCCGCCAACTCGGCGTCGTCGAGGATGACCTGGAGCCGCTTACTCATGTGATGAGTATGTTTGCCTCACCCTCATGAGTCAACGTGTGGCTGCCGGACGCGCGGCACGTGAGGGTGGCGCTCGGCGGCCGCGGCTTGCCGACCCCGGACGTCCGGGTTACCTAGTCCGATCCCAGCGAGGAGCCCGGGTCACCCCGGGCTCGGAGGGCCATCGGAGCATTCGGCGCGAAGCGCCGAAGCGCACGTGGCCGAAAAATCAAATGGCACTGTCCATCGGCATCGTCGGCCTTCCGAACGTCGGTAAATCCACGCTCTTCAACGCCCTCACCAAGGCGCAGAACGCGGAGGCCGCGAACTATCCCTTCTGTACGATCGAGCCGAACAAGGCGGTCGTGCCGGTCCCGGACGAGCGGCTCGCGAAGCTCGCGGCGCTCGTCGACCCCGAGCGGATCGTCGCCGCGACCGTCGAGTTCGTCGACATCGCCGGGCTCGTGAAGGGCGCGTCGACCGGTGAAGGGCTCGGCAACCAGTTCCTCGCCCACATCCGCGAGACCGCGGCGATCGTCCACGTCTCGCGCTGCTTCGACGACTCCGACGTCGTGCACGTCGACGGGTCGGTGAACCCGGTGCGCGACGTCGAGGTGATCGAGACCGAGCTCGTCCTCGCCGACCTCCAGATGGTCGAAGGCCGGATGGACAAGCTCACGAAGAAGGCCAAGGGCGACAAGGACGCGATCGCCCAGCTCGAATGCGCGAAACGTCTCGTCGAGCATCTCCAGAAGGGCCTCCCCGCCGTCGCCTTCCCCGAGCGCGAGAGCGCGGCCGGCGCCGTGCTGTTCCAGGAGCTCGGCCTCATCACCTCGAAGCCCGTCATCTTCTGCGCCAACGTCGACGAGGACGCGCTCGCGAAGGACAACGCGCACGTCGCGGCGCTCCGCGCCTGGGCAGAGCCGCGGAAGGCGCACGTCATCAAGATCTCGGCCAAGGTCGAGGCCGAGCTCGTCGGTCTCGACGACGCGGAGCGCGCCGAGTTCCTCCAGTCGTACGGCATCACGGCGAGCGGCATCGAGCAGGTGATCCGGGAAGGCTACGCCGTCCTCGGGCTCGTCAGCTACTTCACCGCGGGCCCGAAGGAAGTGCGCGCCTGGACGATCGAGCGGGGCTGGAAGGCGCCCAAGGCCGCCTCGGTCATCCACACCGACTTCGAGCGCGGGTTCATCCGCGCCGAGGTCATGTCGTACGCCGACTACGTCGCCCACAAGGGCGAAGCCGGCTGCCGCGCCGCGGGGGTGTTCCGCGTGGAAGGCAAGGACTACGTCGTCCAGGACGGCGACGTCCTGCATTTCCGTTTCAACGTCTGACCGCGACCGAAAGGAAACGCACATGAGCGAGATTCGATTCGACGGGCGCGTCGCCCTGGTGACCGGCGCGGGTGGCGGTCTCGGCCGCTCGCACGCCCTCCTCTTCGGCTCCCGCGGCGCCAAGGTCGTCGTGAACGACCTCGGCGGCAACACCGACGGCACCGGCAGCGGCACCACGATGGCCGACCAGGTCGTCGCCGAGATCGCGAAGATGGGCGGCGAGGCGATCGCCAACTACGACTCCGTCGACACCTGGGAGGGCGGCGAGAAGATGATCTCGGCCGCCGTCGCCGCGTTCGGCAAGGTCGACATCGTCGTCAACAACGCCGGCATCCTGCGCGACAAGAGCATCGCCAAGATGACGGAAGAGGAGTGGACGCGCGTCCTCTCCGTCCACCTGAACGGCAGCTACTACGTGACGCGCGCCGCCCTCCCCGTCATGCGCCAGAACAACTACGGGCGCATCGTCTTCACCACGTCCGCCGCCGGCCTCTACGGCAACTTCGGCCAGGCCAACTACTCGGCCGCGAAGCTCGGCATCGTCGGCCTCATGAACACGGTGAAGCTCGAGGGGCGGAAGGCCAACATCCTCGCCAACACCATCGCGCCGATCGCGAAGAGCCGGCTCATGGGCAGCGTCATGGACGAAGCCACGATGGAGAAGCTGAAGCCCGAGTTCGTCTCGGCGATGGTCGCGTACCTCTGCAGCGAGCAGAACGGCTTCACCGGCGGAATCTTCACCGCCGGCGGCGGCCACTACGCCCGCGCCGCGATGGTCGAGAACCCCGGCGTCACGCTCGGCATCGACGCGATCCCGAGCGTCGAGCAGATCGCCGACAACTTCGCGCAGATCGCCGACCTCACCGGCGCGCAGGAGTACGAGAGCGCCGGCGCGAACGTGCCGAAGCTGATGGCGGGGCTCTTCGGCACGAAGCGGTAGGACGTCGCCCGGTAGCGGCGCGCGGCGCGGGCCCGAGAGCTCCGCGACCCGGCGTTGCGCCTCGGCGACCGAGATCGGCACGTCGAGGCGGTGATGCTTCCGCGCCATCGCCGCGAGCGCCGCGACCCCGCACGGAACGGCCCTGGTGAACGCGGCGTGTCGCCGCGCTACCGCAGCAACCCCGCCTGGCGAACGAGGGGCTCCAGCGTCGGTCGCAGGCGTAGGGCTTCCGAAGCGTGCACCAGCGCGTCCTCGCGACGACCGAGGCGCGCCAGGGCGAGCGCGAGGTTGAACTGGACCTCGGCGTGGGTGGGGTCGATCGCGAGCGCCCGCAGGTACTCGGGCATGCTCTCTGCGATTCTTCCCTGGCCGACGCGTACGTTCCCGAGGTTGCTGTAGGCTTCGACGAACTCGGGCCGGAGCCGTAGCGCCTCGCGGTACTGGAGCGCTGCCTCCTCGAGACGCCCGCCTTCCATGAGCGCGACGCCGAGGTTGTTGTGGGCCTCGGCGTACTGCGGCTTCAGACGGATGGCCTCACGGTAGTGCGGCTCCGACTCCGCGAACCGCTTCTGGCGGGCGAGCGCGAAGCCCCAGTTGTTGTGCG
Source organism: Thermodesulfobacteriota bacterium (assembly GCA_036781285.1). Classification (GTDB taxonomy): domain Bacteria; phylum Desulfobacterota; class Binatia; order UTPRO1; family UTPRO1; genus UTPRO1. Next base: position 4,280 of record DAIQBH010000238.1, read on the forward strand.
CCTCGGCCGCGTCGGGATCGAGGCGCAGCGAGGCGCGTATGGAGGCGATCCCTTCCTCGATCTGCCGATCATTGATCAGGGCGAGTCCGAGATTGCTGTGGGCGCGCGCGTTGTGAGGCCGTTTGGCGACCACGTCGGTCCACATCGCCAACGCGCTGCGATAGTCGCGATTGCGGTCGATCGTGAGCGCGACCAGGGCGATCACCGCCGCGCTCGCGACGGCCACGACCACCCGTCGCTCCCCCGATCGAGGAAGACCGAGCCGTTGGATCGCCGTCCATGCGCCGGCGGCGACGAGGATCAGCACGGGCGCGAGCGGCAGGTACATGCGGTGCTCGAACGCGAGGTCCTTGATCGGGATGAAGCTCGAGCTCGGCGCCAGGATGAGAAGGAACGCCGCGACGAGCGCGGCGAGCTCGCGGCTCCGGCGGACCATCCAGAGCGTGAGCGCGACCGCGAGCGCGAGCACGGCCGTCGGCGCGACGACGCCGCGAAACCCCGCGGCCGGCGGCCATGCGTAATCGAGCACCAGGCCTTGCGGCCAGAACACGAGTTCCAGGTATCGGAGGACGATCTCCGGTTGGCTCCGCGCATAAGCACCGAGCGTGATCTCGCGCGTCGTGAACCCGGCCGTCGCGGCCGACTCGTTGTCCCCGGCGAGCAGCATCGCCAAGAGCAACCAGCTCGCCATCAGGCCGACGTGCAGCGCGCGCCGGCGGCGCCACGCGCTCGTCCACGAGCCGGCCAGGAACACGGCGTCGTAGCAGAGCGCCGTGATGGGCGCCGTCACCATGACGGGCTTCGTCGCCATCCCGAGCGCGCATGCCGCGACGGAGGCCGCATACCAGCGCGCAGGGTCGGACGACCCGGCGCCGCGCACGAGCGCGTAGAGCGTGAAGAGGTAGCACAGCGCCATCAACGACTCGGCGCGCTGGACCACGTACGTGACGCTCTGGGTCTGGAGCGGATGCACCGCGAAGAGCAAGCCGACGACGAGGGCGAAGGGCCGCGCGGCCGCGCGCCAGCGTCCCGCGAGGCGGCCGAGCTCGAGCGTGCGCGCGACGAGCCCGAAGAGCGTGAGCGCCGCGAGAGCGTGCACGCCGACGTTGAAGAGATGGTAGCCGAGGGGGTTTGCCCCGCCCGCGAGCCAATTGAGCGCGAGTGACAGCTGCACGAGGGGGCGCGTCGAGCCGCTGACCGTCCGCCATGAAAGCGTCCGCAGCTCGCGCGTTTCGAGGATCGAGGTGTCGTCGAAGAGAAAGGGCGTCGTGAAGGCGCCGGCGTAGGCCGCGACGATCGCCGCCGCGATCAGGAGCGGCGCGAGCGACCACCAGCGCGAAGGAGCGATCGGCGGAGCGCGCGGCGGCGATCGCGGCGCGGCCGGCGGACGCGCGCGACCGCGGTGCTGGGATGCCTTCGGAGCCATCGACCGACAGTGATCCTGTCACGCCCGGATTGCCAACGCTTTCGTCGCGAGCGCCGGCGCGGAACCTCCGGAATACTACGTGCCTGAAGCGCGCCGATCGTTTGCGTTCGCGTGCCGTCGATGACACGCGAGGGAGTCCGGCGGCCGCGACCATGCTCGAGCTCCCCAACCCGTTCGCGCCCGATCACACGATCCTGCGCCTGCTCGAGCCCGCCGATGCGGACCGCACCGCGCTCGCCGCGCGTCTCCGTGACGGCACCTACGAGAGGCCTTTCCTCGTGGAGGACGGCCACACGCGAGCGCTCCACTTCTGTTGGACCTACGTGCAGAGCCGCATGCGCCTCGACGATCCGATCGCGCTCCAGATGACCTACACGCGCATGATGATGAGCTTCCTGCTCTTCCACACGACGCCGCGCGCGGTCTTGATCCTCGGGCTCGGCGGCGGCTCGCTCGCGAAGTACTGCCACCGCAACCTGCCCGAGTCCCGCATCGTCGCGGTCGAGAGCAACTGCGACGTCCTCGCGCTCCGCGACGAGTTCGCCGTGCCGCCGGACGACGCGCGGTTCACCGTGGTCGAGGCCGATGCCGGCGCGTGGGTGGCCGCGACCCGCGCGCGATTCGACGTCGTGCTACTCGACGCCTTCGACCGGGCGGGACGGGCGCCGGGGCTCGCGGATGCCGGCTTCTACGCGCGCATCCACGACACGCTCTGGCCGAACGGCGTGCTCGTCGCGAACGTCGCCGGGAGCGCAGCGGAGCGCGCCGATCATCTCACCCGCCTCGCGCGTGCGTGGGGCGACGACGTTCTGGTGCTCGCGTCCGAAGAGGACGACGACGACGTCGTGTTCGCGTTCCGGGATCCCGCCTTCGAGCCGCGCTGGCGTTGGATCCGCGAGCAAGCAGGCGCGATGGAACGCCGCTACGGCATCGAGCTCGCGCGCTTCGCGACACGGCTCCGGCGGAGCGGCCGGACGAGCGGCGCCGCGGCCGCGCGATAGTCCGGCGAGGTTTCGTCGCCCCCCTACGCCGCGAACACGAAGGAGTTCGGGCCCTCGCCGCCGGCGCTCGTCTCGACGGTCGCCCCGAGCGGATCGGCGTCGCCGTGCAGCCGCGCGACCGTCTCCGCATCACCCTTCCGGGTCGTCGCCAGGCAGCGCGCGCCGTCCGCGAGCCGCGCGACCACGACGCCGATCGCGGGCCGGCCGTCCTTGCCGTGCACGATCGTGTATGTCTCGACGGTCGCCCGCCCGCTCGGCTGCTCGGTGAACGGCACCCCCGCGCGCGCGTCGAGCTCGGCCTGGATGGCGCCGCTGTCGCAGCGCACGAACGGCGCCGCCGCCGATGCATAGACCCCGACGGAGTACTTCGAGAGGATGCCGCCGTTCGCCCCGACGAAGCCGAACGATCCCGGCCGCGCCCGCAGGCGCTCCACCATGCTCGCGACCGCGTGGAGCGAGTAGTCGTTGCCGGGCCCACCGAAATACGGGAGCCCGCCCGTCACCGTGAGCCCGCGCGGATCGTCCTCGGCTATCGCGAGCGCGTCGCAGACGCTCGACACGGCGACCGGGAAGCAGCTGTAGAGGTCGAAACACGCGACGTCGGCGCTGCCGATGCCGGCCGCCCGGAGCGCGGCTTTGCCCGCGAGCTCGGCCGCCGGATACGCGCCGAGGTCGGCGCGATCGAGGAGCGGCCGATCGGCGGCCCTGGCGTAGCCGCGGAGATAGACCCACCGACTCTCGGGAATTCCGAGCTCGCGCGCGACCCCGACGGTCGTGAGCACGACCGCGGCTCCCTGGTTCACCTGATCGCGCGCCACGAGCATCCGTGGATACGGATCGGCGATCATGCGGTTGCGATCGGTGACGGTCGTGAGCTCCGCCGGCGAGCACACGCGCCGCGCGCTCGCGAACGGATTCGCGGCCGCGACCGCGGTGAACGGCGCGAAGAGCCGTCCCATCGCCTCGGTGTACTCGGCGCGTCCGCGGCGCAGACGCCCGCGCCGCGCGTGCTCGGCGAGCGCGTACATCGGCGGCACCGTGTAGATGCGATGCCGGAGCTCGGCTTCCGAGATCATCTTCGCGACGTCGCCGAGGCGATCCTCGACCGAGCCTTCGACCGTCTCCGACCAGTCGGCGTGCCGCTGCTGCGCCGTCAGATGCCGCGCCGTCGAGATCGCCTCCCCGCCGGCGACGAGCACCGCGATCGCTTCGCCGGCGTGGAGGAGCTCGCACATCTCGCTCACGAGGTCCTGCGGCGTGTTGCCGCCGGCATCCTCCCATATCGCACGCCGCGGCGAGATGCCGACGCGCTTCGCGATCGAGCGCGGAAAGTTGTTCGACGTGCCGAACGGTGGGGCCAGGACCGCCACCGTATCGGCGAAGGTGCGCGTCGTCGCGACGACGTCGATCGCGGCCGCGAGCGCGGCCGTTCCCCCGGTGGCGTCGAGCGCGGCGCGAGCGGTGTCATCGTCCGCGCCGCACGCGGCGTCCTCGAGCGCGGCGCGCGCCGCCTCGGCCGCGACGTCGACCGGCCCGAGCGCCCGATATCCCGGGCCGTCGGGCGCCTCCATGAACTGGCCCACGCCGACGATGATCGGGGTGTTCGTTTCCATCAGATGGTCTCCGTCACGATGATCGCTCCCCCGGTCCGGCGGAGCCGGCGGCACGCTATACCGGAACCGCGGCCGACGCTCGCGCCGACCACGCGTTGACTCCGCGGACCGCGCATCCAAGATCGATCGAGCGATGGACAAAGCACCCGCGATACCGCGCCCCGCAGGCGAGACCCCGCGAAAGGCGATCGGTCGAATCCTCGCGGAGGAACCGCATACGGCCTACGAGCTCTCCGCGCTCGTCCACCTGCGCGAGAAGGACGTCGTGCCGCACCTCGAGCACCTGGCGCGGTCGCTTCGCCGCACCGGACAGCGCCTCGAGGTCGAACCGGCGTCCTGTCGCGAATGCGGCTACGTCTTCCGCGACCGTACGCGGCTCGGCCGACCGTCGGCGTGCCCGCGGTGCCACGGGCAGCAGGTGAGCGCCCCGGTGTTCCGCGTCGTCACCGGACGCTGACTCGGCAGCACCGCCGCCGGCGAGGTGCGCGCGGGGCTACGACCGGTCCCGAGGGGAGAGAGCCCCGCGTGGACTAGG
>DAIQBH010000239.1:0-8769 GCA_036781285.1 Thermodesulfobacteriota bacterium
GTATCCGGCGTCACCTCGACGAGCTCGTCCTCGGCGATCCACTCGAGCGCGGCGTCGAGCCCCATCTCGCGGGGCGGCGTGATGATCGTCGCCTCGTCGTGACCGGTCGCGCGCATGTTGGTGAGCTTCTTTTCCTTCGTGAGGTTCACGTCGAGGTCGTTGTCGCGCGAATACTCGCCGACGACCATGCCCTCGTAGACCGGGGTGCCCGGCTTCACGAAGATCACGCCGCGTTCCTGGAGGTGGAAGATCGCATACGGCGTCGCGACGCCCTCGCGGTCGGCGACGAGCGCGCCGTTCGTGCGGCCGCGGATCGGGCCCGCCCACGGCGCGTAACCGGCGAAGAGCATGTTGGCGATGCCCGTGCCGCGCGTCGAGGTCAGGAAGTAGGACCGGAAGCCGATCAGGCCGCGCGAGGGCACGCTGAACTCGAGCCGCACGCGCCCGGAATCGTGGTGCTCCATGCCGGTCATGACGCCCTTCCGCGCCGCCAGGAGCTGCGAGACGATCCCGATGTAGTCCTCGGGGACGTCGACGAAGAGCGTCTCCATCGGCTCCATCACCTGCCCGTTCTCCTCGCGGGTGATGATGGTCGGCTTCGAGACCTGGAGCTCGTACCCCTCGCGCCGCATGGTCTCGATCAAGACCGCGAGCTGGAGCTCACCGCGACCCGCGACGCGCAGCGTATCCGGCGAGTCGGTCTCCTCGATACGCAAACTCACGTTCTTCCGCGACTCGGCGAAGAGGCGCTCGCGGATCTTCCGCGACGTCACGTGCTGGCCTTCGCGGCCGCCCCAGGGCGACGTGTTCACGCCGAACATCATGGCGATCGTCGGCTCCTCGACGCGGATCGGCGGGAGCGCGATCGGGTTCTCCTTGTCGGCGATCGTGTCACCGATGCCGATCTCCTCGATGCCGCCGATCGCGATGATGTCGCCGGCCTTGGCGCTCGTGATCTCTTTCCGATTGAGGCCGAGCCAGGCGTAGAGCTGCGTGATCTTGCAGGGGAGCTGCTTCCCGTTGGCGCGGCAGAGCGTGTACTGGCCGCCGACCGCCATCTCGCCCGAGACCAGCCGGCCGATGACGATGCGGCCGACGTAGTCGTTGTAGTCGAGGTTGTTCACCTGGAACTGCGTCGTCGCGGCGGGATCGAACGCCGGACCCGGCAGCCGTTCGATGATCGTGTCGAAGAGGATCTTGAGATTGTCCTCGGTGCCGTCGGGCGAACTGTGGGCGCGGCCGGCGCGGGCGTTCGTGTAGACGACCGGGAAGTCGAGCTGATCCTCGTCGGCGCCGAGGTCGATGAAGAGGTCGTAGACCTCGTCCAGCACCTCGGCGATGCGGGCGTCGCTGCGGTCGATCTTGTTGATGCAGAGGACGGCGGGCAGGCCGCGTTCGAGCGCCTTCTTGAGCACGAAGCGCGTCTGCGGCAGCGGCCCTTCGGACGCGTCGACGACGAGCAGAATGCCGTCGATCATGAGGAGCGTTCGCTCGACCTCGCCGCCGAAGTCGGCGTGACCCGGCGTGTCGACGATGTTGATGGTCGTGCCCTGGTAGGTGACCGCGGTGTTCTTCGCGAGAATCGTGATGCCGCGCTCGCGCTCCAGGTCGTTCGAGTCCATGACGCGCTCGGCGACGACCTCGTTCGCGCGGAAGATGCCGCTCTGGTGCAGCAGGGCGTCGACGAGGGTCGTCTTGCCGTGGTCGACGTGGGCGACGATCGCGATGTTGCGGACGTCGGGACGGATTTCCAGCTTGGTGGGGGTGGCGGTTCCGGCCGTGGACGGCTCGGCGCCCATGGCGCTCTGTGTCATCGGGGGACTATCCCGGCGGGCTCGCGAGGTGTCAAGTCGCGGGCGCGCCGACGGCGCATTCGCGGCATCGCGGCGACTTTGCTACGGATCGGTGCCGTGGCCGTCCCGCATCGTCTCGATCTCGTCGGGGTCCCCTGCCCCCTTTCCTGGGCCAAGGCCAAGGTCGTCCTCGCCGACCTCGCGGCGGGCGACCTCCTCGAGCTGACCCTCGACGATCCCCGCGGCGCCCGCGACCTGCCACGCGCCGCCGAGGCGGAAGGACATCACGTCGTCTCCGAGGAAGCACGCATCGACCACTGGGTCATCCTCCTCGAAAAGTGAGCCGTCGCCGGCACCCTTGACCCTCGCGAATGGACGGCAGTAGCGTCGAACCGTGGCCTCCAGCGTCCACGGCCCTGCCCGCGCCGACGCGATCCACCCTGCGCTCGATCTCGCGGTCTTCCGGCAGATGGCCGACATGTCGAACGACGCCTTCTACCTCTGCGACGCGACGGGCCACCTCCTCTACGTCAACGACCGTGGCGCGACGTTCAACGGCTACTCGCGCGACGAGCTCCTTGCCATGACGGTGTCCGACCTGAACCCCGATTTTCCTCCCGACCGGCTCGCCGAGTTCGTCGCCCAGCTGCGCCACGGCGGACCGCTCCCGCCCTTCGAGACCATCAACCGCCGGAAGGACGGCTCGATCATGCCGATCGAGATCAGCGTCGCGCACCTCGACATCGGGGGCGCCGACTACATGTTCGGCGTGCTCCGCGACATCAGCGAGCGGAAACAGCTCGACGCGGCCCGGAAGCACTTCACCCAGCGCATGCTCCGCACGCTCGAGGCCGAACGCCAGCGCGTCGCGCGCGAGCTCCACGACGACGTCGGCCAGGGGCTCGCGACCGTCGGCGTCTTGCTGCACGCCCTCGAGCAGACGCCGGGATCCGTCACCGAGGACATGCGGCCCGCCCTCGCCCAGAGTCAGGCGAGCATCCGGCAGGTGGCCGAGTCGGTCGCGCGCATCGTCCGCGAGTACCATCCGGCCGAGCTGCTCGGCCTCGGCCTCGAGGACACGCTCCGATCCCACGTCGTGCAGTTCACGCAACGGCACCGTCTCGCTCTCGAGCTGATCACGACGTCGACGGCGGGGTTGCTCGACCACGAGCAGGAGCTGCACCTCTACCGGATCGCCCAGGAGGCGCTGGCGAACGTCGCACGCCACGCGCGCGCGCACCGCGTGATCGTCCGTTTGAAGCTGCACGGGCGCCGGCTCGTGCTCGTCGTCCGGGACGACGGGACCGGGTTCGCGGCAGACGCGCCGGAGCCACGCGACGGCCTCGGGCTCGTGACGATGCGCGAACGCGCCGAGCTGATGCATGCCGAGCTCGCGGTGCGCTCGATTCCGGACCGCGGCACCGAGGTGCGCGTGACGATGCCGGTACAAGCGCCGCCCTCGGTCGTACCGCGCACGGAGCCGCACGTCGCACCGCGCACGATGGGGCGCGTCGGAAGCCCGTCGCGGCGCCCGCGGCTCCGCGCCCTCGTCAGGACCCCACGGTGAGCACGCACGCGGCGGCGTTGCCGGCGCTTCCCGCCCCCCTCGATCTCGCCGTCTTCCGCCGGATGGCCGACATGTCGAACGAGGCTTTCTTCTTGACGGACGCGCGCGCCAACCTGCGCTACGTCAACGAGCGCGCCGTCACGCTCAGCGGCGACGCGCGCGGGGCGGTTCTTGGCATGACGCTCTTCGACCTCGATCCAGAGTTTCCACGCGACGCGCTCTTCGCGATGATCGAGGCTGCGGTGGACGGCCCGATCCCGACCTTCGAGGCGCGGACGCTCCGCCGTGACGGCGTGTACATCCCGACCGAGGTGAGCCTCGCGCGCGTCGACGTGGGCTCGGACGCCTATCTCTTCGGCGTCGTCCGCGACATCACCGAGCGGAAGCAGATGGAGGCCGCGCAACGGAGCTTCGCGCGTCGCATGCTCGAGAACCTGGAGGCCGAGCGCCAGCGCGTCGCCCGCGAGCTCCACGACGACGTCGGGCAGGCCGTCGCGACCGTGGGGGTGCTCCTGCACTCGATGACACAGACGCCGGGGGCCGTCGCCGAGGCGATGCGGCCGGCCCTCCAGACCACGCTCACGACGATCGGGCAGATGACCGAATCCGTGGCGCGGCTCTGCCGCGAGTACCACCCGGCCGAGCTGCTCGGGCTCGGACTCGAGGGGACGCTCCGTGCCTACGTGCGCGAGTTCGCGCGCCGGCATGGTCTGGCGTGCAGGCTCTCGACGGCGGAGCTCGGCGACGCGCTCGGCGGGGAGCAGGAGCTGCACGTGTACCGCATCGTCCAGGAGGCGCTGACCAACGTCGCGCGGCACGCGCGCGCGCACGAGGTCACCGTCCGACTCGTCCGGCGGGCGCAAGCGATGTTGCTCACGATCCACGACGACGGCATCGGGTTCGTGTCCGCAGGGGCCGACGCCCGCGGGCTCGGGCTCACCACGATGCGGGAGCGGGCGGCCATCATGGGCGCGACCCTCAGGATCACGAGTCGGCCGCGCCGCGGCACCGAAGTCCGCGTCGTCGTGCCGCTCGCGGCGATCGCCGCCGCCCCACCCGACGCCTGACCGGCGGTGTTGACCGTGACGCGGCGCCGACGGTAAGCGCTGCGAGGTGAGCGCTCCACGCCAGCCGCCCGCGGCGCCGGCGTTTCCCCCCGCCCTGGATCTCGCCGTGTTCCGCCAGATGGCCGACATGTCGAGCGAGGCCTTCTTTCTGACCGACGCCGCCGGTCGGTTCCGCTACGTGAACCAGCGCGCGCTCGAGCTCGGCGGGTGGACCTGGGACGAGCTGCGCGGCATGACGATCAGCGACGTGAACCCCGATTTCCCGCTCGGGCTCTACCGCCAGGCGATGGCGAACCTGCCGCCCGGGCCCGGCATGGTGCTGCAAGTCCGGGCGCGCAAGAAGGACGGCTCGTTCTTCCCGAGCGAAGTGAGCTTCGCGCGCCTGGACATCGCCGACGAGGTCTACGTGTTCGGCGTCGCGCGCGACATCACCGAACGGACGCAAATGGAGGCGACGCAACGCCAGTTCGGGCAGCGCATGCTGGAAGCGCTCGACGCCGAGCGGCGCCGGCTGGCACGCGAGCTCCACGACGACGTCGGGAGCGCCGTCGGCACGATCGACGCGCTGCTGAGCGCCCTCGAACGCACGCCGGGCGCCATCGAGAACGAGCTCCGGCCGACGCTCGCCGCGACCCACGCGACCGTCCGCCAGATCACCGAGTCGGTCGCGCGCCTCGTCGACCACACCCACCCGGCCGAGCTGCTCGGCCAGGGGCTCGAGTCGACGCTCCGGACGCATGCGCAAGCGTTCGCGCTCCGCCACGGGCTCGCGCTCCGGCTCGCGACCGTCCCGCTCGGGAGCACGCTCACGGCCGAGCACGAGCTGCACCTCTACCGCATCGGTCAGGAAGCGCTGACGAACGTCGCGCGGCACGCCAACGCGACGCGCGTGACGGTGCACCTCGCGCGGCGACGCCGGCGCATCGTCCTGACGATCGCCGACGACGGCGTCGGCTTCGAGCCGAGCCAGCCGCGTCCCGCCGGCCTCGGCCTGACGACGATGCGCGAGCGCGTCGAGATGATGGGCGGCGAGCTCCGCGTGCGCAGCGCCTCCGGACGGGGGACGACGATCTACGTCGCGCTGCCGATTCCGCCGGAATGAACCAGCGGGCGACGGGCTACCGCGCGCGGCGCATCACCGCGAACGCCCGTCGCTGGTGATAGGCGAGCGCGTCGGCCGGATAGACGTGCGCGCGCCCGTAGACGCACGCGACCCGGGCATGACAGCGGTCCACGCAGGGGTTCGCGTCGCCGCCCGCGACGCGGAAGTCGATGCAGCGCGGAACGTTCCACCCGTCGGGGGCCGCGATCGCGTCTCCGGGACACGCCGACATGCAGGGGCGTTCGCGGCAGGCCGCGCAGGGCTCGAACCCCGCCGCCGGGCGCGCCGCAACCGGCGCCTCGTCGACGAGGAGCGCGCCCCGGAGCGCCATCCAGGGACCGAACTCCGGATGCAGCAGCACCCCGAGAAGCCCGCGCCGCCCGAGACCCGCCGCCTCCGCGAGATGGACGAAGGAGAGCGGCGGCGCGGTCGCTTCGAACGGGAATCGCAGCTCGGGATGCAGCCCGAGACGTTCGGCAACCGGAGCCGCGTGCGCGGCGAGGATCGCGGCGGTGAACACGTCGAGGGGGTGCGCCGTATCCGGGGCGGCGCCGGCATACTCGCGAAACGCCGACCAGAACGCGCCCCCGCCGTTGCCGATGACGACGATCGCGCCGTGTGCCGTGGACCCGAGGCGATGGCTTGCCGGCACGAGCGCGTCGTACGCCGCCGGCGTCGTCGTGCCGATCAGATTCAGGCCGAAAGGTGCCAGGACGCGGGTGAGCTCGGCGACGAGCACCGTCGCATCAGCGCGCGCGGTCGGCGACGGCGGCTTCGACCCGCTCCAGCCGCGCCATCACCGCATGCAGCCCGAACAACATCGCGCTCGCGACCGTCCCGAGGAGGAGCCCGACGATCGCGACCAGGATGTAGGCGATATGGCGGACGAGCGCCGCATAGTACTCGCCCTGGAACAGGACGTGGTCGGGATGGCGCGCCAGTGCTTCGGTCGCCTTGAAGAACGGCTCGTCGAACACCGCCCAGCTGGCCGCGACGGCCGCGATCAGCAACCCGCCGAGAAGGAGCAGCGCCGCCATGCCGCGCAAGTAGAGTCCCATCTCAGCCGCGCCTCGCGTCGCCCCGCATCGGCAGGGCGACCAACTGCGTCGGCGCCCCGCTCCGCGGCCGCATCATCTCGAGATGGATCCGGGCGCAGGCACCGAGCTCGCTCGCCGGACATTGATTGTTCGCCGCCGCCTCGACGACGACGCCGACGAAGCCCACGACCAATCCCAAACCGACGAGCGTCCGACATGTCATACCCCGACCATACGACGCGACCCCGACATGGAACAACGGGAGCGCCCGCGCTCTGGGGGACCGCGCGCGCTGGGTCACTTCGAACGCGACGTCACGGAGCGCGGAGTATGGGAACGGCGGAGGAAGCGGGTCTCGGCGAAGAGCGTAAAACGAAGGTGCGCCCGCGAGACCCCGATCGCCCGGCGAGCCCCATGCACCCATCACCGGGGAACGAGCTCACGAGTCCGAGCGCACGCGACGCGGTGGCCACACGCGAGTCCGCCGCAGGCGCCCGGAGCCGTTCCCCTACTCCGCGCGCCGGCACCCCGCCCGTTTCGAAGTGACCCACGCGAGCCGCTACGCGAGGTCGAAGCGATAACACACGACCCCCTGCCGCCGAGCCTCGTCGTATCCGGTCCACTTCGCCGCCGGCGTCTCGTCCTGAGCGATCTCACGGAACCCCTGCCGCTCGAAGAACTGCCCGACGCGCTCCTGCGTCGTACACGCGAAAAGAAACGCGAGCCCGCGCTCGCGTCCCACCGCCTTCATGCAGTCGACGAGCTTCACGCCGACGCCTTCGCCCTTGAACCGGGTGATCGTGTAGAGCCCGACGATCTCGCCGGCCCGCTCGGCCTCGTAGCGCTCGGTCTGGAGCGAGCAGACCCCCGCGAGGTGGTGTTGGCCGATCGTCGCGCCGTACCCCGAAAAGAGGATCGGCGCGATCTCGGCCGGCGTCCGCACCTTGAGATACCCCTCGCGCTGGCCACGCTCGAGTACTTTCTCGACCTCGTGGAAGTCGTCGAGCGAGAGCCGCTCCACCTTGCAGTAGTCCTCGCGCGTGAAGAGCGTCCCCGACCCTTCGTACGTGAACAGCTCGCGCGCGATGCCGTCGAGCGTGCAGAGGTTGATCGAGCTGATGCCGTCGAGGAGGCCGATCCGGACGGCGTCGAGGAGCGCGCGGCGCGTGCCGAGTCCGGTCGACTCCGCTTCGCCCGCGGCGAGGAGCTGCGCCGTCATCTCCTCGTCCATGAACGAGAGCGGGCGATCGGCGCCGGCCGGCGCGATGCCGCCGGCGGGATCGGCGATCACGAGCTTGTGGGCGCGGAGGCGCGCGCCGAGCCGAGCCGCGAACGCCGCGAGCCGCTCCGGCGTGTCGGCGTCGCAGAGGCCGAGGAAGAACGGCGTCGCCCGCATGATGTCCCACACGCGAACGAGGAGACCGTCGGGCACTTCGGATCGCGCCACCTCGTCGGCCGTGATGGTCGCGACGGGGCCGCCACCGTCCCCTGGTACGAGCCGGAGTTGGGGAAACGGCATCGACACCTGCGCCGACGGCAAGCCGGCGAGCGGCTTCTCGAGCGCGCGGAGGGCGGCGCGCTCGCGCGCCGTCGGCCCGGCGAGGAGGATGAGGACCCGCGTGTCGTTCATCAGCAGATCGCGCGTGACCTCGCCGAGCGCGCGCAACCGATCCGCGGCGCCGGCATGGTGCACGGCGAAGATCAGCGTCCGACCCCGGAACTCGTCGAGGTAGAACTCCTTCTCGGTGAACACCACCGCCGCGCGTCTCGGCGCCATGCGCGCACGTACCATGAAAGACGCGGGCGGTCGAAGTTGCTTTTGCTCACCCTGCCTCGTAGGTAGGCCGCGTGACTCGCTCCCGGGCTTCGCGCGCGTCGGCCGTCGCGCTCGTCGTGCTGCTGGTCGTCGCGGGATGCGTCGCACCCAAGGGGAGCGAGGGAGGACGGCGCGGCAAGCGCGGTGCGGTCGCGGCGACGCTCGGCGGCGCGCGGCCCGCTGGGGCCACACCGGGGCGCGCGGAAGGCCGGGCCGGCGCCGTCGCGGCGGAGCACCCACGCGCGGCGGAAATCGGCGTCGCGATCCTCGCGCAAGGCGGCAACGCCGTCGATGCGGCGATCGCGAGGGTGTCGGCGGGCTGCGCGACGAGCGCGTCGTCGTGGGGCATCGGCGGGGTCGGGGGCATGCTCGTGCACGGGGCGGACG
>DAIQBH010000240.1:0-8760 GCA_036781285.1 Thermodesulfobacteriota bacterium
CGACAGCCTCGCGTGGGACCTCGGCAACCCCGACGACGTCGTCCTGAACAACCCGGGTCCGTTCTCGGTCGGCCCGTTCATCAACCCGGACTTCCACCCGATGAAGGGCCCCATGACGACGCAGAGCCTGCGCGGCATGGCGAACCACGGTCCGATGCACTGGCGCGGCGACCGCACGGGCGGCAACGACGCCGGCAACATGCAGCCGGACAGCGGCGCGTTCGACGAGGACGCGGCGTTCAAGGAGTTCAACGGCGCGTTCCATGGGCTCCTCGGCCGCAGCGCCAACCTCTCCGAGAGCCAGATGCAGGCGTTCACCGACTTCATCCTCCAGGTGATGTACCCGCCGAACCCGATCCGGAACCTGGACAACTCGCTCACGCCGGCGCAGCTCACCGGGAAGAACTTCTTCAACGGCACCGTCTCCGACACGTTCCAGGACTGCAACGGGTGTCACGTCCTCCAGCCGAACGGCAACGCGGGCTTCGGCGTCGAGTTCCCCGGCTTCTTCGGGGGCGACGGTCGCTCCTCGTTCGAGAACGAGACGCAGGTGCTGAAGGTCCCGCACCTCCGCAACATGTACCAGAAGGTCGGCATGTTCGGCATGGCGGCCGTGCCGTTCTTCAACCCGGGCGACAACGCCCACCAGGGCGACCAGATCCGCGGCTTCGGCTTCCTGCACGACGGCAGCGTCGACACGCTCTTCCGGTTCCACAACGCGACGGTCTTCAACCAGACGCCGCCGAACGGCATCAATCCGGGCGGCCTGCCGGTGGGACCGGGCGGCGATCCGCTGCGCCGCGCGATGGATGCCTTCATGATGGCGTTCGACAGCAATCTCGCGCCGATCGTCGGCCAGCAGATCACCCGCACGAGCACGAACGGCGCGACCGTCGATCCGCGCATCACGCTGCTCGCGCAGCGCGCGGATGTGGCCGAGTGCGATCTCGTGGCGCGCGGGCACGTCGGTGGCGAGGAGCGGGGCTGGCTCTACATGGGCGCCGCGACCTGGCAGACGAGCCGTGCCGGCGCGGCGTTCGAGTCCGACGCGACCGTGCGCGGCTACGCGGCGACGCCTGGGCAGGAGATCACGTTCACCTGCGTGCCGCCGGGCGCCGGCCTCCGCGTCGCGATCGATCGCGACGGTGACGGCTACGGCGACGGCGACGAGATCGACGGCGGCAGCGATCCGACGGACGGCGGCGACGTGCCGACCGGCGTGCCGTCGCTCTGCGAGAGCGTCACGAACGTCCTCTTCAAGTCGGCGACGCTCACCGACAAGACCGGTCGCCTCTCGCTGCGCGCCGAGGTGCTGCTCGGCTCGTATGCGCAGGAAGCGGTGTCGGTCACGGCCAGCGACAGCAACGGCCTGATCTTCGCCGATGGCGTCGCCGGCAATCTGCTCGTGCCGAAGGGATCGGGCTTCAAGTACAAGGCGCCGAAGGGCACGCTCGGTCTCACCGACGCCCAGGTGAGGGAGAAGCGCAACTCGGGCGGGATCTTCACGGTCACGATCAAGACCAAGGGGGCGTGGGCCATCGGCGGTGCCGATGAAGATCCGCTCACGACCTTCGTCACGCTGAACGTCGGCGGCGAGTGCTTCCGCGGCAACCCGAAGCACGTCCGGTAAGCACGCTCTCCCTTCGCGACGGCAGCACGGCGCCGCCCCCGCTCTCGAGCGGGGGCGGCGCCGTCGTTTGCAGGACGGTGCGTCGAGGCGCATCTTGTTCGCTCGACGCGCCGAGTAGGGAGGAGTGGCACCATGCCGAGCGACACGCTGACCATCACCGACAACCGCACCGGTCGCACGTACACGCTTCCGGTGCGGGACAACGCGATCACCGCGACCGATTTGTGCCAGATCAAGGGGCCGGACGACGCCGAGCTGATGTCGTTCGATCCGGCTCTCCGCAATACGGCGATCTGCCGGAGCGCGATCACCTACTTGGACGGGCGGAACGGCACCCTCCGCCATCGCGGCTACGCGATCGAGGAGCTCGCGGAGCACAGTAACTACCTCGAGGTCGCGTATCTCATTCTCGAAGGCGAGCTGCCGAATGCGGCGCAGCTCGACGCTTGGCGGCGCGAGCTCGGCCGCCACTCGCTCATCCACGAGAACGTCGCGCGCTTCATCGACCATTTCCGCTACGACGCGCACCCGATGGGCACGCTGGTGAGCTCGGTCGCGGCGCTGTCGACCTTCAACCCGGACGCCGCCGAGGTCGACGACGCGGCGAACCGCCGCCGGCAGATCGTTCGATTGGTCGGGCAGGTGCCGACGCTCGCCGCGTTCGCGCACCGGAAGCGGAGCGGGCTCCCGTTCGTCTATCCCGACCTCGACCTCTCCTACGTCGGCAACTTTCTCAGCATGATGTTCCGCATGACCGAGCTCCGCTACGAGCCGAACCCCGTGATCGAGCGCGCCCTCGACGTCCTCTTCCTGCTGCACGCCGACCACGAGCAGGCCTGCTCGACGACCACGATGCGCTGCGTGGGGAGCGCCAAGACCGATCCCTACAGCGGCGCGGCGGCCGCCACCGCCGCGCTCTTCGGGCGCTTCCACGACGAGGCGTACGAGGCCGTGATCGCGATGCTCGAGAAGATCGGTGGCCCCGACGGCGTGCCGGCCTACGTCGCCGAGGCGGGGCGCTCGAAGCTCGAGCCGCCCGGGTTCGGGCACCGCGTGTACCGCACCTACGACCCGCGAGCCCGCATCCTGCGCGAGCACGCCGGCAAGGTGTTCGCCGTCACCGGCCGCCCGCAGATCTTCGAGACCGCGCTCGTGCTCGAGGAAGCCGCCGCGAAGGACGCGTACTTCATAGACAACGCGCTCTATCCGACGGTCGACTTCTACGAGACGATCATCTATCACGCGATCGGCTTTCCCCCCGAAATGTTCCCCGTCCTGTTCGCGATCCCGCGATTCGTCGGCTGGGCGGCGCAGTGGAACGAAATGATGACCGACGCATCCCAACGTACGTATCGGCCGCGCCAGCTCTACACCGGGCTCCCGGCGCGCCCATACCGGCCCCTCACGGAACGCGCATGAACACTGAAGATCTCAAGAAACACCTCGTCGACATCTGCCACTGTGCCAGCGACCGCTGGCTGACCGCCGGCTCGGGCGGCAACATCAGCGTCCGCATCCCCAACACGAGTCGCTACCTCTGCACCGCGACCGGCGTCACCTTCCGCGACACCGCGGTCGAGAACATCGTCGAGATGGATCTCGACGGCCGCCAGATCAGCGACGGTCCGTGGCTGCCTTCGAAGGAGCACCGCTGGCATGCGGGCGTGCTCGCGCAGCGCCCCGAGGTCAACGGCGTCGTGCACACGCACTCCACGTGTACGATGGCGTTCGGCATCCTCAACCGGACCCCGCCGCACATGACCGGCCAGGCGCGCGCGCATCTCAAGGAGATCAAGATCGTTCCCTACGCCGACGCCGGGTCCGACAAGCTCCGCGACCTCATCGTCGACGTCTACAAGCAGGCTCCCGATACCCGCATCGTGCTGCTCGCGAACCACGGGCTCGCCGCGACCGGCCCGAGCCTCCTCGAAGCCTACAACCGCGCCGAGATCGTCGAGGATTCGGCGCAGGCGTACCTGCACTGCAAGATCCTCGGCGAGGAGCCGAAGCTCGACTTCTGTTAGCGGCTACTCCTGCAAGCAGTAGACGTGGTGGGCTTGCGCGCACGACCCGGTCGACGCGCTCCACCACGTCGCGTCGGCGAGAGGACCCCTGCCGAACGTGCCGCTGCCCGCTCCCGATGCGAAGTTTCCGCACGTCGACGCAGTCGTGCCGACCTCTGACGGTGTCGTGGCGCCGGTCCACACGACGTCGGAGAAGCTCGCGAGGTACGCCCCGGTCGGCCGCTGCCAGATGCCGCTTTCGAGCGCACCGCCCGCCGCGAGCGTGTCGTAGTCGCCGATCAGCGTGCCGTCCCGCCGAACGTAGACGTTCCCCGGCGTGAAGCGCGAGATCGCGTTCGCGGTCGTGCTGGCGAGCAGAGCCTTGTAGGAACCGTTCAGGCTCACCGCTTCGTTGGTGCACAGTGTGTCGGCGGCGGTGATCCCGCCGGGGTTCGAGGACGGATTGATCGTTCCGTTACTGATGAAGGCGAGCTTGCCGCTGGTGACGGTTGGCGTCAGCTCGGTCGTCGTATTGTCGATGCCGAAACAGTAGAGCCGGTTGCTCTGCCCGCAGCTCGGGCTCGAGACTAGCTCGGTCCAAATCGCCGGGCCGCCGCGGCTGCTGCCGATGCGGCCGTTCGCTCCGCTGTCCACCGTCCACCCAGCGCAGGTGTTCGAGTCGTTGGTGCCGTTCTTCAGCGTGCCCGTCCACACGGACACGCTGCCGACGTCGGCGCCGGTCTCATCGATGTGGAGCGTGTTGAAGATCTGATTCACCGCGATGTCCGCAGGCTGGTCGGCGAACGGGGCACCGTCGGGTCGGATGAACCCGCGCGCGCTCCCGAGCCGGCCGACCGCGTCGACCGACGCCGTCGAGAGCCATGCGACGTAGGTGCCCGGCAAGCCCGCGGCGCTCGCCCGCGCGGCGCAGATGGCATCGGCGCCGTCCAGGCCGCCGAGAGCACCGTCGTGCGTCGTCGACGTCACGAACGCGTAGTTGAAGACGTTCGGCGTCGCGGAGGCGGTCGGAATCGGCGTGCTCGTCGGTGTCGACGTCAGGACGGGGGTCGATGTGGTCGTGACGGTCGGTGTCGCCGTCACGGTCGCCGTCGCCGTTGCCGTGAGGGTCGCGGTCGGGGTCGCGGCGGTCGAGGTCGGGGTTTGGGTCGGCGTGGGCGTCTCGCTCGTCGCCGTCGGCAGCGCCGTCGGCGTCGCGGTCGCCGTGGCCGTGGGATTCACGGTGGCCGTCACGGTCGGCGTCGGGACGATGGGCGTCGGGGTGCGGGTCGGCGTGGGCGTCGGGACGCCGGTCGTCGTCGGCACCGGCGTCGGACAGAAGACGCTCGGGAAGCCGCGTCCCGCGAGGGCAAGCATGTCCTCGACCCGCGGTGCCGCGCCGCGCACGATGTCGGACGCGCCGCATTGGGCCATGCGGTAGACGCACTCGGTGTAGCTCTCGAGCGAGTCCAGCGAGGCGACGCCGAGCGGGACGCACGCGGGCGCGAGCGAATCGGTCGCGAGCGCCTCCGGCAATCGCAGGGTCGCGTACGGGACGTCGGCGGCGCTGCATTTCTTGCCGATGGTCGCGCGCATCTTCACCGCCGCCTGCTCGATCTTGAGGAACTGCTTGTCACAGGCGGCCGTCGCCTTGATCTCGCAGATCGGGTCGTTCGTCTTCAGCTGCACGCAGCTGAAGACGCCCTCGATGCACTTCTGGAGGCCGGCGACGACGGCCGTGCCGTACGTCTTCGCGGCCTTGTCGATCGCCTTCTGGCACCCGACGACCGCCTTTGCCGTGCGCGTGTCGAGCCCCTGCGCCGCGGCGGTGCCGGGACGCACGCTGGCGTACGACAGGGCGACGACGGCACTCAGGATGGCGGCGAGGGAGCGCAAGGCGAGGTCGTTCGAGGATGGTCGGGCCGGGTGTCCTGGTCAAGTGAGGAGGACGCACCACCGTGGGCTCGGCCGATCGTTGCGCGGCCCGTCTTGCAGCGGAGCCCGACCGGCTGCCTCGTTCGCCGGGCGGAGTGCTACCGCAACATCATCATCGTGCCCGTGATCGGCGGGCAGCGCGGATCGAGCGGCACGTTCGGGAAGCCGCTCGCCATGTCGAAGAAGACGGTGAACTCGGGCCCGAGGTAGCCGAGGAGCTCGAGCTCGCGCGGCATGGCATGCCAGAGCTGCGCGTCGCTCGTCACGGTGGTCAATGCGCAGATGTTCGCGGCGAGCGCGTCGAGCGTCGCCGGCGGGTCCCCGGTCTCGTCCTGCGCGGCCTGGAAGCGGAGCCCGTCGTAGGCCCCGAGGATCTGGCTCTCGACCGGCGTGCACGCCTTCAGGATCGCGTCGACCAGCTTCGTGGAGGCGGCCGTGACCTTGGCGTAGCTCTTGGTGCACTTCGTGCGCATCTTCGCGATGCCGGCGTCGAATTCCTCGGTCGTCGTGAGCGCGCTCTCGAACGGCAGCCGGACCTTGAGGATGCCGTCGAGGCACCCCGCGAGGGTCGCGAGGCGCGTCTTCACGTAGGCGAGCTCCGCCTTCGTGATGGCCTTCTGGCACTTCGCGAGCGCACCCACCTCCGCTTTCGTGAGCGGCACGGGCGGGGTCGGGGCAGGGAAGATGAAGCAGCCCGAGAGGGCGAGCGCCGTGACGGCGCATCCGACGAGCGTGACGAGACTGCGAGCGCGATCCATGTCGAACGGTCCTTTCGCGAAGACGATCGCGGCGTGATGTCACGATCGCGCGCGTCTGTCACGCGGCAGCGCGTGCGGACGAGGGATAGAAATAGACCTCTGCGGTGAGTGGGCGAATTGCTACGCCTGAACCATGCGGGTGAACATCAGCGGAGCGAAGCAGCGGCTGTCGATGTTCGTCGATGCCGCGACCAGCGAAACGGAACTCGTGATCCTCCGGAACGGCAAGCCGGTCGCGAAACTCGTTCCAGTGCGGAGGAGCCGTCAGCGGCGCGGGCTGCGTAAATTCGGCATCGCGAAGGGGAAGTACAATGAAGCAGAGATCGACGCCGCCTTCACCCCGGAGGTCGACGCCGAGATCGCGAAGATGTTCGAAGGGGACCTCGACTCGTGACCTTGTTGCTGGATAACGCGCTTGACCGTGGCGGTGTGCTCCAGCGCTCGAGCGCATCTCCGCGTTGGCGGAAAGGTCTACGGAAAAGGTGCTGTGTTTTGGCGCGGCGTGGGTCAGGGCAGCAAGAGACCCTTACACTCGGCGCCGGTTGCCGCGCCGCCACTCGCGGAGCCGCCCTCGTAGCTGAACGCGAGACCCGTCAGCGTGTCCGTCGCGAGCGCGACGTTCACGGGCAGGCTGCTCCCCACGGACGGGATCATGGCGCCGAGCGGTCCCGGCATGAATCCCACCGTGAGCGCGAAGCTCACGCTCGCACCGTCGGGAGCGCCGCAGGCCGTGCCGCTGATCGCACTGGCGGTCGGAAAATTCAGCACGCCGAGCACCGGCCTGCACTTGCCGGCCTTCGGCACCTTGAAGTTGCGGAGGATGAAGTCCGGGTTCAGGGATGCCGTGCTCGCGCGGTCGATGCAGAAGTCTTTGGCGAGGACGGGGGTCGCGATGACCAGGACGCCGAGGATGAGGAGCGAGACGAAGCGCATAGGCAGGCCCTCCTGAGGTTGCCGTCGAGGCTGGCGGTCGACGCGACTACGTCATAGCTGGCGCATGCAGTCCAGCGCGTTCGAGCAGCCCCCGACCGGCGGGGCGTGTCCTCCTGCTCAGCCCGCGAGCTTGCTCAGGAATCCCTGATCCTGCTCGACCAGCGCCTTCAATGACGGCCGCGCGACCGTCCGCGCGTACCAGGCCGCGACGGCGGGGTACTTGGCGCCGTCGACGTGGACCCCGGCATGGCCGAGGTTCACGAGCTGACACGCGACGCTGACGTCGGCGAGCGTGAAGGTCTCGGCGACGAGCCACTGGTGGCCGCCGAGCTCGCCCTCGAGGTAGCCGAGGAAGTTCGGGAGCTCCTTCAATCCCTGCTGGACCACGGCTTCGTCGCAGCCGCCCTTGATGAGCTTCGCGCTGATGACGCGCTGGAAGAAGACCTTGGCGGTGAGGCTCGGCGCCATGCCGCCGTCGGCGTACTCGTCGAACCAGCGGACGCGCGCCCGATCGTACGGATCTTTCGGGAACATCGGCGGCGTCGGGTAGCGCTCCTCCAGGTACTCGACGATCACGGTGCTGTCGGCGAGCGATCGGCCTTGCTCGTCTTCCAGGGCGGGGATGCGCCCGAGCGGGCTCCGCTTCAGGAAGTCGCCGCCCTTCTCGAAGGGATTGGTCGCGACCAGCTCATACTGCACGCTCTTCTCGTTCAACACGCAGCGGACCTTCCGCACGAAGGGGGAGAGCAGGGCGCCGTAGATCTTCAGCATGCGAGAGCTCCTTGGGGTCGCGTTCGGCCGCGACGTGCGGCGTGTCGGCCCAAGTAGCGGCGGGTCGGAGCTGTTGCAACGGCGATCCGGATCGATGGCCTTGACGCCGTAAAGCGACGACTGACGACCGACGGCGGCAGGCAGCTCGGGAAACGCCGATCCGACGCGACGCGTGTGCGCGTTCGTGCTGGCCTTCTGCTTGCACCGCGTCTCGCGCATGCGCGCCGCGAGGCTGGAACGACGAAGCTTCGAGCAGGGCGGTGCCGCCGTCGAAGCCGTCGGCCTGGTGCGCCGCCATCGCCACGGCGCGCACGTCGTCCCCGCGCTTCGCGGGGTGTCGTTGACGATCGGCTCCGGTGAGTTCGTCGCCGTCATGGGTCCGAGCGGGTCGGGCAAGTCGACGCTCCTCCATCTGCTCGGTGGGCTCGACGTCCCGGACGAGGGGCGCGTGGTCAGCGCGGGCCAAGTGCTGGGGGCGCTCTCGGACGACGCGGCGACGGTCTTCCGACGCCGCCACGTGGGCATCGTGTTCCAGGCCTACAACCTCCTGCCGACGCTCACCGCCGCGGAGAACGTCGCGCTGCCGTTGCTGCTCGACGACGTGCCCCGGCGCGAGGTCGACGCGCGCGTGGGCGAGGCATTGACCGCGGTCGGCATGGCCGCGCGACGATCGCATCGACCCGCCGAGCTTTCCGGCGGCGAGCAACAGCGGATCGCGGTCGCGCGGGCGCTG
>DAIQBH010000241.1:0-3945 GCA_036781285.1 Thermodesulfobacteriota bacterium
GGGCGAGATCCGGCTGACGTCGCCCCAGACGGACTGATCGAGCATGAGGTCGCCGATCACGAGGACGCGCGTCCCCGGGAACCGGCCGACCAATCGCTTCAACGCCCGCACCTGGCTCACGATCCCCTCCCCTGCACGGCGCCATCGCCGACCACCGCGCGGTAGACGGCGAGTGTGCCCTCCGCCATGGCCGTCATGCTGAAACACGCTTCCACCCTGGCCCGTCCGGCGGCGCCGAAGGCACGCGCCTGCGCCGGATCTGCCACGAGCCGTGCGATCGCGTGCGCGAGTGCCGCTGCCTCGCCGGGGGGCACGAGAAGTCCGGTCTCCCCGTCGATGACGGCCTCGGGGAGGCCGCCGACGCGGCTCGCGACGACGGGTAGTCCCGCCGCCATCGCCTCGAGCGCGGCGACGCCGAGGCCCTCGTGATGGGACGGCATCAGGAACGCGTCGGCCGCCGCCAGGAGCTCCGCGACGTCGTCCACCGCGCCCAGGAACCGGACGGTGTCACCGAGCCCGAGCGCCGCGGCATGTGCGGGCAACGCGTCGCGGAGGCTGCCGTCTCCGGCGCACAGCACGCGGAGCCGCGGGTCGCGCAGTGAGGCGAGCGCGTCGAGCAGGACGGCGTGGCCCTTCCGTTCCTCGAGCGCGCCGACCACGACGGCGAGCCACTGCGCATCCGAGATGCCGTGGCGCTCCCGGGCGGCGGCGCGCGCGCCCGGTCGCGGCGCGAACCACGCGGGCTCCACGCCGCTCGGGACCAGATGGATGCGCGCCGGCTCGACGCCGCTCTCGATGAGCATCGCACGCACCCCTTCCGAGATCGCGATCACTGCCTGCACCCCGTGATTGTAGAGTCGCCGCGTGTACCAACCGCCGCGCAGGCGGTAGTCCATGCGGCG
This sequence comes from Thermodesulfobacteriota bacterium, assembly GCA_036781285.1. Lineage (GTDB taxonomy): Bacteria > Desulfobacterota > Binatia > UTPRO1 > UTPRO1 > UTPRO1. The sequence continues at coordinate 903 of DAIQBH010000241.1, forward strand.
CGTGACGACGCGCAATACCCCGGAGGACTTTCCGAGAAACGCCGCCATCGCGTGCGCGCGCGCCGTGTGGAAATGCAAGATGGCATAGGGTTCCCGCGCCAGCAAACCTGCGAGCCGGCGCGCGGCGGGGATGTCGAGGTGATTGCGGATCGCGAGCGGCACGACACGGATGCCGAGCTCGGCCGCGCGCGGCGCGAGCCGTCCGCGCGGATCGGCCGCCAGCGTCTGGCGGTGGCCGGCCGCATGCAGGTGCGCGAGGAGCCCGAGCACCTGACGCTCCCCGCCGCCGAGGCCGCGTTCGGGATCGACGTGCAGGATCGCGAGCGGCCGGGTCATGACGCCGGCGGCGTCCCGGGCGGAAGTCGGCGGTCGCGCGTCGCTTCCCAGAGCTTGGCGTACTTGGCGAACACGTAGAACGCGGCCGATTGCGCGACGAAGAGTCCCGCGATCCCCTCCATGAAACCGCGCCGCATGCAGTAGAAGCGGACGAACCGCCACAGCGGCCGGAGCACGAGGTCGCCGACCGTCGCCGACTGTCCGCGGAGCGCGAGCTCGCGGGCGGCGACTCCCGTGAAGACGTTGATCGTCCGCAGGTGGTCGGCGATGTCGCGGTACGTGTAGTGCAGCATCGGACCGTGCAGCCGCGCGCTCCGGCCGTGCAGGATCACCTTCTCGTGCGGGTCGACGCCGCCCCAGACGACCCGCTCGCGCCGGAAGAGCCGCAAGCGATAGTCGGGATACCAGCCGCCGCGCCACCACCAGCGCCCGAGGTAGTAGACGAGGCGCGGGATGTAGTAGCCGTCGGCCTGCGGATCCTCGAGCACGGCTTGGATCTCGCGCCGCAGAGCCGGCGACACGCGCTCGTCGGCATCGAGGTTCAAGACCCAGGGGTGGTGCGCTTGCGTGAGCGCGAACGCCTTCTGCTCGACGAAGCCCGGCCAGGGGCGTTGATGGATCTGGTCGGTGTACTCGCGACAGATCTCCACCGTGCGGTCGTTCGAGAACGAGTCGACGACGACGATCTCGTCGCACCACTTCACGCTCTCGAGGGCGGCCCGGATGTTCGTCTCCTCGTCGTAGCAGATGATGGTGCAGCTGACCTTGGCGCGACTCATGCGCGCCTCGCATCGGGTCGCGGGGTCGCGAGGCCGCGCCGGCGCGCGTACTCGGCGTCTTTGCGGCGTCCCATCGCCGCGATCTCCGCGGCGACGCGGCGGAGCTCGGCGGCCGGCGGATCGCCGAGGTAGCGGCGGAGGAAGCGCAGGCTCTCGCGGCCGGGCGCGCCGCGGCCGACCGAGCGGTGCACCTGCACGACGTTCTTCCGCCGCCGCCGCCACGAGAGACGCCCGTAACGGCGAACCCGATCGAGGTCGACGAGCGCGAACGCGGGTGGGTTCTCGGCCGTCACGAGCACGTTCGCGGCTCGCAGATCCTGCGGATACAACCCCGCCGCGTGGAGCCGGCGGAGGTAGTCGGCGAATGCGAGGGTGAGCGATCGCCGCGCGGCACCACTCCGCGAACGCCACAGTTCGTCGAGCGGCGGGCCGTCGACGAATTGCGTGACAGCGCAGCTCCGAAGCGCGATCCCGAAGCGCCGCTGCTCGAGCGCCGCGACGGGTTCGGGCACGGCGAAGCCGGCGTCGCGCATCAGCATGGCGGCGTGCCAGACGCGATGCGCCGACGAGCCGAGCGCGACGGCTTCCAGCACGCGCGCGAGCGTGCGCTCGCGGAAGCGCTTCAGGACGATGCGCCCTCCGTCCTGGGCCGCGACGGCCACCGTGACGCGTGCGCTCTCCTTCAGGACACGGGTCGACGGCGCCGCCAGCACGGCCTCGACGGCGCGCAGCTCCGGCGCGACGGTGCCGTGCCGGACCTCGTACGCGGCGTCAGGCAACGTCACGCTCGCGTGCGGTGGCGGCCCAGCGGCACCACGCTTCGAGGCGATCGACGGCGACGTCGAGTGCATTGGCGCAGCCCGCGGCGCGTGCGGCGGCGACCAACGTAGGCCGGCGCACCGGGTCGAGGCCGATCCTGAGCCGCGCCGCGACGGTGTCGGCGTCGCGCGGATCGTCGACGAGCAGGTCGGCGAGCGGACCCATCAGGATCTCGGGCGCGCCCGTCGCGCGCGACGTCACGACCGGCAATCCCGATGCCAGGGCTTCGAGGATCGCGACGGGGCACCCCTCGTGGAGCGAGGGCAGTGCGAAGAGGTCGGCGGCGGCGTAGCAGCGCTCGACGTCGCGCCGCGGCCCGGTGAAGATCACAGGGCCGGGAAGCTCGCGCGCGGTCCGTTGGCGCTGCGCCAGGTACTGATCGTTGCCGACGACGACCAGCGCCGCGCCCGCGGGCGGCTCGCGACGCCAGATCTCCACGAGCGTATCGACGCCTTTCCGGCGAAAGCCCGTGCCGACGAGCAGCACGACCGGCTGGGACGGCGCGAGGCCGAGCTCGGCACGAAGCGCGGTGCCATCGGCGGCCCGGCGGGCGGGATGGAAGCGCTCGATGTCGACGCCGTAATGCAGCACCGCGACGCGCGCCGGCGGCATCGCGGGGTACGTGTCGAGGATCTCCTGACGGGAAAGGTCGGAGACCGCGAGCACCATGCCGTGAGCGTCGGCGGCGTACTGCCGGCGCTCGATCGCGAGCATGAGGCGATGGTACGGCGACAGACGCTGACGCACGTCCTTCAGGCGGCCGCGCTCGCGCGCGACCCGCTCGAGGTAACGCTTGTGGACGCCGCCGCTCGCGCGGAAGAGGTCCCATCCGACCGTGCGGCCGAAGCCGATCACGACGTCGGCGCCGATGCGCTTCCAGACCCGCGGCGCGAAGGCGGCGAACGACGCGAGCTTCGCGACCTTCCCGGCGCGCACGACCGGTACGCGGTGCACCGTCATCGTCGGCGGCGGGTCGACGCGACACTCGCCGACGACGAGGTGGACCTCGTGGCCGCGCGCGGCGAGCTGGTGCGAGAGCTCGTGGCAATCCCACTCCGCGCCGCCGAGGCGGTAGCGCTTGTGGACGAGGGCGATTTTCATCCCTGGGC
>DAIQBH010000241.1:3955-8760 GCA_036781285.1 Thermodesulfobacteriota bacterium
CTGGGCGGTGGTCATTCGATGTAGCCGAGGTCGCGCAGCCGCGCCTCGACCGCGGCTTCCTCCTCGGCGCTGAGCGCGGCGCCCTCCCCGACGGCCGTCGCTTCGACGGCAGCAACCCGTGCGCGCAGGGCCTCGACTTGGATGGGCTCCTCCGCTGCGATGTTGCGACGTTCCTGCGGATCGGCTGCGAGATCGAAGAGCTCCGGCGGGATGTCCGGGGCGTTCGGCGCTTCGACGTACTTCCAGCGCTCGCTCCGCCAGCCGCGACGATGATCGCGCGCGGTGCCGCGGACGCGGCCGAAAGCCTCGAGGAACGCTTCCAGATCGAGCGCCCTCCCGTCACGAAGCGCGGGGACGAGGCTCGTCCCGTCCAGTCCATGCGGAATGGGCAGCGCGAGCAGATCGAGGATGGTCGGCGTGAGATCCACCTGGCGCACGAGCTGGTGCACGCTGCCACCCGCCGGCAGTCGGCCGGGGGCAATCAGGGCGAGCGTGACGCGGATGAGGTCCTCGTAGACGTCGGTTTCGTGGCCTTCGAGCTTTTGCGTACGCTCGGCTCCGAGGAGATCACGGCGGAGGCGATACCACCGATACGCGAGCGTGCTGCCGACGAGCCGCTCGCCGTGGTCGCCGTGCAGGACGACGATCGTGTCGGGGGGGAGCGCCGCGAGGAGCGGCGCCAGTGTGGCGTCGAGGCTCGCGAGCGCGCGATCGTAGCGGGTCTTTCCGAAGCGGCGCGCGCGGTGCTCGGGGAGGATCTTTCGCGGGGCATGGAGCTCCCAGAGATGCAGGAACAGAAACCACGGAGACGGCAGGGCCCGCCGCGCGATCCGGTCCACGAGCTCGCGGCCCCATTCGTCGCTGACGTATACCGACGCCGGCCGCACGCGGTACTCGGCGAACCCGCGATCGAGCCCGCTCTCGGTCCCGAGCGGGCCCGTGACCTCGGCAACCGTGTGATACCCGGCGTGCTTCAGCTCGGTTGCGAGCGTGGTCACGTCGGGATGCAGCCGGTGCGCCCCGATCGAACGCACGCCATGCCGTGGCGAATAGAGCCCGGTGAGCATCGTGGCGACGCACGGCGTGGTCGACGACGCCGAGGCGATCGCCTGCGTGCACCGCACGCCGCGTGCGACGAGCGCGTCGAGGTTCGGTGTCGGCACGCCGCGGCCGCCGAGCGCGTCGGCGCGCATGCAGTCGACGAGGAGGAAGAGGACGTTGGGCCGTCCGCCGCTCACGAGGATACCTCCGTGCGGCCGCGCGCATACGGGCCGTCGGCGCGCATCACGGTGCGAAAGCCGGCGCCGCGCGGGATCGTGACGCCGTGCTCGGCGCGCCGGCGCGCGAGCGTCTTCGTGATGAGCCATGGCAACCGGCGCCGCGCGTCCGGCCTGCTCCACCCGCGCGCTGCGGCGTAGGCGCGCCAGACGCGCAACCGATCGGTGGCGACGACGCCGGGGACGACGATGCGGTTCAGCTGCACGAGGTTTCGGCGGCTCGTGCGCCAGGCAGCGGGACGAGTACCCACGCGCGTCCGATCGTGGTCGAGGAAGGCGATCTGGAGCTCCGCGTCGAGCAGCGCGATCCACACGTTCGCGGGCACGAGGTCGCCGGCGACGACCCCCGCGGCGTGGAGCCGGGCGACTTCCCGTCCGAGGGCGTCGAGGACGCCGCGCTTGGCGCGCAGCATCGTCGTCGCGTGCTCGCGCGCGACCGCCGCCGATGGACCCGGCGCCGCGAGGCCCGTGAGCCGGTCGGCGATCGGCTCGCCCTCGAGCGCGGCCGAGGCGCACCAACTCCTCCGTGCCGCGGCGCGCCCGCGTTCCTCGCCGACCGCGAGCACCTCCGGCACCAGAAAGCCTCTCGCCGCGAGCGCGGCGCTCACGCGCCCCACGTTCGCCGCCTTCGAGGGACGAAACCAATCCTCGAACGCCGTCCAGCGGCGGTAGCGACGATAGACCTTGACGTAGATCTCTCCTTCCGGCCGCGTCCAGCGGTACGTATCGGCATGCTTCGAGCGGTGCAACGAGCCGCCCCGCGCAATCAATGCCTCCACGGCAGCGAGCCACGCGGACGGAGAGATCTCCTCCGGGTCGCGCGTCCAGACGCGCCAGCGGCCGGCCACGTGCCACGGCGTCGGCGGGAAGGTCGGGGCGCCGCTCATCGTGTCCCCGCGAGCACGCGGTCGATCTGCGCCATCACGCGCGCGACCGTGATGTCGCGCATGCACTGGCGCCCGATCGGACAGCGGCGAAGGTAGCACGGGACGCAGGGGGCGCGCCCGACGAGTACGAGGTCCTGCGAGCCGAACGGTGCCGAGCGCGCCGGGGTGGTCGCGCCCCAGAGCGAGACGACGGGTGTCCCGGCCGCGGCCGCGAGATGCATCGGCCCCGAGTCCGGTCCGACGGCGACGCGGGCGCGGGCGAGAATGCCGTAGCTCTCACGTAGCGTCGTGCGCGCGGTGAGGTCGCGCGGCGGCCGGGCGCTCGCGGCGACCGTCGCCGCGGCGATCGGCCCGACGTCGGTACCGCCCACGAGCACCGCGTCGAGGCCCGCCGCGTCGAGGGCGTCGACGAGCGCCGCATAGCGCTGGGCGAACCAGAGGCGACTCTCCCACGTGGACCCGAGGAACAGCGCCGCGAACGGTCGTTCGGTCGGGGCGAGGAGCTCGTCGACACGGCGGCGCTCGGCGTCGGTGAGGGTCACGTCGAAGCGCGGAGGAACGTCCGGCAGCTCGAGGAAGTCGCCGAAGCGCTGGTACTGGTCGAGCTTCCATCCACGCGCATCCACGCGGGGGATCGTGTGGGTGTTCCAGAGCCAGTTGAGCTCCTTCGCGTTCGTGCGGTGGAAGCCGACCCGCACCGGGGCGCGCGAGGCGGCGCTCACGAGCCCGCTCTTCGCGTGGCGTTGCAGGTCGAGCACGAGATCGAACCGCTCGGTGCGCACGCGGCGAAGGAATGCGAGGAAGGCACGCGTGCCGCCGCGGCGCTCGACGACGAGACGCTCGTCGAGCGCCGGATGCGCCTCGAGGATCGGCGCCGCGCGCGGCTCGACCGCCCACGCGAGGTGCGCGGCCGGGTACGCCGCGCGGACGCGATTCGCGAGCGGCAGCGCGCGGACGACGTCACCGATCGCGCCGAGGAGGACGATCAAAACGCGCTGCGCGTCGACGCGCACGCTCACGTCTCCGCCACGGACGACGCCTCTGCGCGCTCCTCGGCAGCGCCGACCAGCGCGCGGAGCCAGAGCAAGGACGCGAGCACGACCAGCGCGCCGAGGGTGACGTTGGACATCGTTTCGAACGTCTGGGCGAGCGTCTTCCCGACGAGGCCACGTACGGTGAGGGTGGTGAGCGCGTACGAGAGGGCGAGGGCCCAGGCGAAGCGGCGGCGCGCGACGTCGGACAGCGCGTAGCCGCCGCCGAACGCGGCGTGCCAGAGGACGAACTGCCCGAGGAGGAGAAACACGAAGTAGTGCTTCCAGGCGAGCGGCGCGAAGAGGACCGTCACGCAGAGGACGATGGCGAGCTCGATCGTCGTTGCGGCGCTCGCACGCGACCGTCCGCCGCGGCGAGCCGCGATCACGAACACCGCCACGACGACCGCGAGGAGCCCGTACACGATCAGTGCGACCACGGGATCATTGGACGCCGTGAGGCGCTTCTGGCTCGCGTCCCATACGATCGCGTCGTGTGTGTAGAGGCGGTCGACCATCGCGTACACGCTCTGGTTGCCCTTGCGGACCGGCCAGCTTCCCGCCGAGAGTGCCACCCAGTGACGCACGTATTCGACGAAGCGCCCAGGTCCATACACGAGGATCGGCGCGCACGAAGCGACGGCGCCGGTCGCGAGCGCGGCGCCGAACGCCGGCCACCAGCGCTTCCATGCGAAGTACGGCAGGAAGAAGATCGGCAGGACCTTGACCGCGGCGGCGAAGCCGATGAGGGCCCCGCCTGCCGCTTGCCGGCCCCGCACGATCCACAGGCTGCCGAGGAGACAGGCGGCGAGGATCACCATGTTGATCTGGAGGCGGTCGAGGTTGCCGAGGAGGAAGCGCGCGCTCAGCACCAGGGGGCCGAGCACCGCGACCGACGCGAGCGCGACCGAGCCGCCTGTCCCGTGCAGGGTGAGCGGCCGCCGGTGGACCAGCGCCACGGCGAGCCGGAAGAGCGCCGCGATGCAGGCGAAGTTGAGCCCGAGCCAGACTGCGCGGGCGAGGTACACGTTGACGCGCGCGAGGAGCGCGAACGGAATGCAGACGACCGCGTAGAGCGGCGGCCAGGTGTTCACGTCCGGGCGCGACTCGGCGTAGATGTCGGCGCCCTGGAGCACGAGCTCGCCGACCTCCATGTAGCCGCGGAAGTCGCCGTCTTCCTTGATGTTGCGGATCGCGGAGGCGAGGAGCACCCCGGCGATGACGAGGCAGACGATGCGAGTCGCGCGCGGACCGAGCGAGGCGCCGGTCGTCATGGCGCGTCGCCGCCATAGCCGCGCCGCAAGCGAGCGCCGTCCTCGGGGTCGCGCGGCATGCCGGCGCGTCCGAGCTTGTCGAGGGAGCGCTCGAGGCGGCGCAGCTCGCGCTCGCGCACGCGTGACGACACCGCGTGCAGCACCTCGGCGCGATCGAAGTCGATGAAATGCACCCGCGCCTCGCTCCCGTCACGAGTGACGAGGATGTTGTTGGCGTTGAGATCGCGATGCTGGACGCCGCGGTCGTGCAGGTCTCGAACGGCACGTCCGACGAGCTCCAGGACGGCGTGGCGCTCGGCGCCCGCCGGGTGGGCGCGCAGCTCCTCGGCGAAGGTG
>DAIQBH010000242.1:0-8687 GCA_036781285.1 Thermodesulfobacteriota bacterium
GACGACCGGCATCTATCTGCCCGACGGCGTGCCCGGAAAGATCGTCGGCTACCTGCGCGACAAGGTCGGCATCACGTTCGCCGGCGGGCAGGATCAGCTGAAGGGCAAGATCTGCCGTGTCGCCCACCTCGGGTACATCGGGACGTTCGACATCATCACCGCGATGGCGGCGCTCGAGATGGGCATCGCCGCGTTCGGAAAGCCCGTCGACTTCGGCAAGGGCGTCGGCGCGGCGCAGAAGATCCTGATGGACGGCATGCCGGCCGCGCCGGCGGCCTGAAGGGAGCGGACGCCATGACCTATCGAGTCCTCGCGACCGACCCGCTCGACCAGCAGGGTGTCGACGTCTTCACCGCGAACCCCGAGATCGAGCTCGACCTGAAGCCCGGCATGAAGCCGGACGAGCTGGCGCGCGTCATCGGGGAGTACGACGCGCTCGTGATCCGGAGCGGCAGCAAAGTGACCGCCGACACGCTCAAGAACTCCGGCAAGCTCCGCGTCATCGGCCGCGCCGGCATCGGCGTCGACAACATCGACGTCCCGGCGGCGACCGCACGCGGCATCGTCGTGATGAATACGCCCGGCGGCAACAACGTCACGACCGCCGAGCACGCGATCACGCTGCTGCTCGCGTGCGCACGGCACATTTCCCAGGCCGACGCGTCGCTGCGGAACGGCAAGTGGGAACGTACGAAGTTCACCGGCACCGAGGTCTGCAACAAGACGCTCGGCGTCGTCGGTCTCGGCAACATCGGTGCAATCGTCGCCGAGCGCGCCCAGGGCCTCCGCATGCGGGTGATCGGCTACGACCCCTTCGTCACCGCCGAGGCGGCCGCCAAGCTCGGCGTGGAGCTCGTATCGCTCGACGACCTCTACGCGCGCGCCGACTTCATCTCGGTGCACGTGCCGATGACGCCCGAGACCAAGGGCCTGATCGGCGCTGCGGCCTTCGCCAAGATGAAGAAGGGTGTGCGGATCGTGAATGCGGCGCGCGGTGGCATCGTCGACGAAGCGGCACTCTACGATGCCATCACGAGCGGCAAGGTCGCGGGAGCCGCCCTCGACGTCTTCGCCGAGGAACCGCCGCCGAAGGACCATCCGTTGCTCGCCCTGCCTCAGGTCGTCGTGACGCCGCACCTCGGTGCGGCGACCAGCGAGGCGCAGATCAACGTCGCGATCGCGATCGCCGAGCAAATCACCAATTTTCTGGTACGGGGCGAGGTGCAGGCCGCGGTCAACATGCCGTCCGTCAGCGCCGAGATGCTCCAGCTCCTCCGCCCGCACCTTCTGCTCGGCGAAAAGCTCGGCAGCTTCCTCGCCCAGCTCTCCGTCGATCCGCCGACGGAGATCGCCGTCGAGTACGCGGGGACCGTCGCCGATCTCGACGTTCGCCCGGTCACGATCGCCGTGCTGCGCGGGCTCCTGTCGCGCTTCATCGACGACGTGAACTACGTGAACGCGCCCGCGCTCGCGAAGGAGCGCGGCATCGTCGTGAAGGAGGCGCGCGCCAATCAGCCGACGAATTTCGTGAACTCGATCAAGGTGCGCGTGACCCGGAGCTCGGGTACGCAAGTCGTCGAGGGGGCGGTCTTCGGCGCCAACATCCTCCGCCTCGTGCGGATCGACGACTTCTACATGGAAGCGGTCCCCGAGGGGTACGTCCTGATGCTCAACAACCGCGACGTCCCGGGCGTCGTCGGCCGCGTCGGCACGATGCTCGGGCAGCACGGCATCAACATCGCCGGGCTCGAGCTCGGCCGCGAAAAGGCGGGCGGCATGGCGATCTCCTTCGTGCACGTCGACGAAGCGGTACCCGAGAGCGTGCTCGCCGAGCTTCGGGGCTCGCCCGACATCGTGTCGGCGCAGCTGTTGCAGCTCTGAGGCCCGGTATGTCCACCACGGTGGTCGTCGGCGTCCAATGGGGCGACGAAGGCAAAGGAAAGTTCGTCGACATCCTGGCGCACGAGGCCGACATCGTCGTGCGCTTCCAGGGCGGCAACAACGCGGGGCACACGCTCGTCGTCGGCAACGAGCGCACCGTGCTGCACCTGATCCCGTCGGGCGTGTTGAATCCCGGCAAGATCTGCGTCATCGGCAACGGCGTCGTCGTCGACGCCGCGGTGCTGGTCGAGGAGCTGACCGCGCTCCGGAAACGCGGGTATCTCACCGACGACGCGCACCTCAAGATCAGCGACGAGGCGCACCTGATCCTGCCGTACCACAAGGCGATCGATCTCGCGCGCGAGCGCCTGCGCGGAAAGGGTGAGATCGGCACCACCGGCCGCGGCATCGGTCCGGCCTACGAGGACAAGATCGCGCGCACCGGCATCCGCATCGTCGATCTCCTCGACGAGCCCGTCTTCGAGGAAAAGCTCCGCCGCAACATCGAGGAGAAGAACCTCTACTTGAACGCGATCCTGAAGGAGCAGGGGCTCGACTTCGGGACGATCCACGATGCGTTCCGGCGGCACGCCGACGCGATCCGTCCCTACGTCACCGACACCGCGCTCTATCTCTACAACGAGATCCAGGCGGGGCGGCGCGTGCTCTTCGAGGGCGCGCAGGGCACGATGCTCGACGTCGATCACGGCACGTACCCGTACGTGACGTCGTCGAATTGCGTCGCGGGCGCCGTCGCGGCTGGATCTGGCATCGGTGCCGGCGTGGTCCGCAACGTCGTCGGCATCTGCAAGGCCTACACGACGCGCGTCGGCAACGGCCCGTTTCCGACCGAGGAGCTCGGCGACATCGGCGCCCGGCTCCGCGAGACCGGCGACGAGTTCGGCGCGACGACGGGCCGGCCGCGCCGCTGCGGCTGGTTCGACGCCGTGCTCGTCCGACAAGCCGCGCGCTTGAACGGGCTCACCGGCATCGCGCTCACCAAGCTCGACGTGCTGACCGGGCTCGATCCGCTCCGGATCTGCACCGCGTACCGCGCGGACGGCGAGCGCTACGAGCGCGTGCCGGCGAGCGTGCGTCTCCTCTCGGCCGCGGTACCCGAGTACGAGGAGCTGCCCGGGTGGACGGAGCCGCTCTCGAACGCCCGTCGTTTGGAAGACCTGCCCACGAACGCACGGCGCTACATCGACCGGCTCGAAGAGCTCTCCGCGACGCCCTTCACGATGATCTCCGTCGGGGCGCGCCGAGAAGAGACGATCTTCGTCGAATAGCGAAGTCTACAATCTGCCGAGGCTCCACCCGTATCCCTCGGCAGATGCGCATTTACGCGCGGCATGCCCCTTGCTGCCTCGTCGTCATATGCCGACTTCGAGGCAATTGTGGCACATCGGCACCGCTGTTTTCGGCGGCGGCGTGTTGCTCGTGGGCGCGCAGGCTGCTCACGCGCTCTCGCGCGCGGAAGCGCTGGACGTGACGCCGCCTGCCGCCGTCGCGACCCCGAGCCCAGCCAAATCGCCGGGTTCGCTGCCTCCGTTGTTGCCGCCCGAGGGGCTCCCGACGGCGCCGCCGCCGGATGCGATCAAGCCGGTCGTGCCGCAGGCGCACGGCGGTGATCCGGCGGGGGGTGTGTGATGCGCGCGCGCGCGGGCCTCTTCGCGCTGACGGCGCTCCTCTACGCGGCGCCCGCGTTCGGCGTGGCGTCTCCGAGTGAGCCGGCGCCCTATCGCTACTTCGCCGTCATCGGCGGCGCGTGCGAGCGTCTCGTCCTCGCGGGTCGCGATCAGACGGCCGGATGTCGGAACGAGCTCGTCAACGTCGACTTCGGCGACGGCCGGGTCGCGTTCGCGTTCACGTCGCCGTCCGACCGCGGATCGGTCGTCACCACGTTCCTCGGCCACGCGTCGGCGCAGCCGGATCTCCGCACCTATCGGCTCGAGGTCGACCAGATCTCGACCGTCACGCGGGGCAAGGACGGCGAGCCGACCAACGTCGCGGAGGCCGCGTCCGGACACTGTGCCATGACGGGCGACCCGACACGCGAGCCGGCGCGCTTCGAGTGCACGGCGAAGCGCGCGGGCGGGCAGACCAGCGCCACCTTCGTGAGCGCCGGGGCCCCGACGGTCTATGCGGGTCGGCGGGCCGGTGTCGCAGGCAGCGGCGTCGCGCTCGTGGAGTGAGAACCCCCGCTCGCGGAGCTTCTACCGGGGGCGGGTCCGAGCTCGACGATCGCCAGCACGAGGAAAAGGATCGGCACGATCTTGCCGTGGTAGAGCGGCGACTCGCCGAGGCTCATGACGGCGATCGCGACGCAGGCCGCGGCGGCCCCCGCGGCGCGGGTGCGTGCCGACGGAGTCGTGGTGGTGCGCAGCCACGCGAGGGCGCGGCCCGCGACCCGTCCGACCCACCAGAGAAAGAAAACCGCTCCGATCGTTCCCGTGCCCACCAGGACGTCGAGAAGCTGATTCATCGAGTGGAAGCGGAAGACCCGCTCTCCGTGACGCTGCTCGTACCGATCGGGAAACACCTTTTCCAGATTGTTGATTCCGAATCCGACGCCCAGCATCGGTGATTCTACCGCGAGCGAGAGGGACGTCGCGAGAATGCGCACGCGCTTGGTGTCGCCGTCGGTTCGGAGTGCCGACCATCGATCTGGCCGTTGCAGCGCGAAGAACGCGAGAGCGACGGTCGCGAAAACGACGAGCGCCGTGCGGGGCGGCAACGATCGCATGACGACGACCGCCGTGCCCGCGGCCGCTCCGAGCGCGGCGACGCGCGAGAAGGTCAGGAACGTGCCCGCGAGCGCCGCGACCGCGTAGATGCCGACGAGCGCGCGGACCGGGCCGGCGCAGGCCAGACCCTCGGCGAGGAGCAGCGGCAGCAGCATCGCGAAGAGGAAGCCCAGGACGTTGGGATTCGCCGTGACGAGGTCGTAGCGGCCCATCTCGCGCGGAGGCAGCAGCGTCGGATGGATCCAGAGCTCGTGGGCCAGGATGGCGAGGATCATCATCCCCATGGCGTGCACGAGCAGTCGGCGGCGGCTCGGTGTCGTGACGAGGCTCCGCGCCATCGATCCCACGCCGACGCCGGCGAGCAGATTCCGGAAGTCTCCCCAATGCCCGCCGCCCGCGACGATGGAGACGGCGGCGATGACGACGAAGATCCCGAGCGGCAGATCGCTGGGATGGTAGCGCGGGCGCAACGTCGCGCGCGCCGCGGGCAGCAGCAGGCTCGCGAGCCAGACCAGGGGGAGTAGACGCCAGAGTTTCTTGTAGTGGAGCTCGAGTGTCGCACCCGGAAGGGTCAGGAGGATTTCGTCGAACACCGTGACGATGAGCGCGACGACGATGCCGCCGAGCAAGGCGCGAGCGATGGCGTTGCCGATGCCGGGCCGTGGGTCGACGGCCGGCGTCGGGCTCATCCGAGGCTGCTCCGCGCTCATCCGGGGTCGTTCCGCGTCGACCCGGGGCTGGTTGGCGTCGATCCGGGGCTGGTTGGCGTCGACCCGGGGCTGGTTCGCATCGGCCCGAGGCTGCTTCGCATCGATCCGAGGCTGCTTCGCAGCCAACGCCAGCGATACTTCAGCGTGGTCGGGGCGAGCCGCGCCGCCTCGCCCCAATGTCGGCGGGCCGCCGCGACGTTCCCCGCGCGGGCTTCCTGGCTCGCGAGCCGCGCGACGCGGCGCGCGAGCGCGCGCGCCCATCGTTTGCGACCGACGTGCTCGACGAGCCGGGGCTCGACGGTCGCGAGCTCCCGCAGCACGCGTACCGCACCTTCGGCCGACCGGATTCGGCCGGCCGTGATGCTCGCGCCGTGCTGGCGATAGCGGAAAAGCGGCGCGTCGACGTACGCGATCGGTGCCCGCAGCGCGCACCGCAGGAAGAACCACCAATCGGACCCAGCCGCGAGCGGTGGGAATCCTCCGAGCTCGTTCACGACCCGGCGGCGGATGAGGCTCGCCTGGAGGTACACGACGCTCCGGCGCATGAGCTCGTCGAGCGGAAGGCCGCGTCGCACCAGCCGTCGTGCTTGCCGGGGCGGAATGACCGGCCCGAGCGGCGTGCCGACGGAATCGATGCAGATCCCGTTGCCGAAGACCACTTCGAGGCTCGGGTCGGATTCGAGGCGCGCCATGAGCGCGCTGATGCGAATGGGCTCCATCAGATCGTCCGCGTCGTGGAACGCGATGACGGGGGCCGTGGCGACGGCGACGCCGCGGTTGCGGGCCGCGGCGACGCCCGTCGGCGCTTGTCGCTCCACGCGAATACGGTCGCCCCACGGTGTCAGTGCCGGGGACAGATCCTCCGTCGAACCGTCGTCGACGACGATGATCTCGACGCGCTCGTAGTCTTGGCGGAAGACGCTCGCGAGGCTCTCCGCGAGGTACTCCGGATGGTCGCGCACCGGGATGACCACGGACACACGGGGCGCCGCCACGTTCACGCCTCGTCGAGCCGCGGGACGCCGCCCGGGAGACGCGGGGCGCGACCCGCGGCGAGCAGCGCACGGTAGTGATACCAGCGCGCGAGCGCGCGGCGTTCGGCCTCGCCGCCGCGGATTCTGCCCATCACGGCACCGAGCCCGGACAGCGCCAGGTCCGGCAGCAGGCGCAGCGCGAGGAGCCAGGGCGCGCGCGGTTCGCGCTGCTTGTAGTAGATGCGGCTTCGGCCGCGCGACTCGTGGAGCTCCCGGAAGTAGCGCGCCGAAAGCCGCTCGGGCTCGACCGCGTGGTAGGCGATCGCGTCCGCGACGTAGCCGATGCGCTCGCCGGCGGCGCGGAGCCGCATCGCGAGCTCGGTGTCCTCGGAGGCGCCTGCGGCACCGGGGCCGAGCCGCTCGTCGAAGAGCCCGACGCGCTCGAACGCGCGGCGCGCGACCAGCATGTTGGCTCCGATCAGTGACGGTGCGTCGGTCACGGCCGGACCGTAGTCGCATTGGGGGATCGTGTGCCAGCGCGCGAGCGCGGCGACGATCGCGGGATCCGCGGCCGCGGCCGGCGGCAGGCGGATCGTGCCCTGCGCGGCGCCGACGTCGTGCCGGCCGACGTACGCCTCGACGGCGATCAGCCAGCGCGGATCGAGCTCGACGTCGTCGTCGACGAACGCCACGACCGGCGCCGTCGTGGTGCGGATCGCGGCGTTCAGGGCGCGACTCTTGCCGCCGCTGGGGAGCGTGAGACGGCGGACGGCCGGGTCCGCCGCGCCCGCCTCCGCGACGACCCGCGCGGTGTCGTCGGTCGAGCCGTCGTCGGCGACGACGATGTCGGGCGTGAGTCGCTCGCGTCCGTCGAGAGCGCGACAGCTCGCGAGCAGCCGCCGAAGCTGGGGCGCGCGATCGCGGGTCGCGACGACGATGGCGACGGCGGACCGCATCAGCGGGCCGCGGCGCCTCCCTGCTTGCGCTGATCGGACGCCGCGACGAGCGCGCCGTCTTTCGCGGTGACGACCGACACGGCGCCGGCGAAGGGCAGGCGGCGGATCGTGTGGCCGCGCGCGGTGAGCGCGGCCGCCGTCTCGGGATCGAGCTCCGTCTCGGTGACGAGCGCCGCGGGAGCCCACTGGTGATGGATGCGGGGCGCCGCCAACGCCGCGGCGGGATCGAGGTCGAAGTCGAGAATGCCGATCACGGTCTGTAGCGTCGCCGAGACGATGAGTGGGCCGCCCGAGCCGCCCGCGACCAGCCGCGGCTTGCCGTCGGCCCGAACGATCACCGGGCTCATCGAGCTGAGCGGGCGTTTTCCGGGCGCGATGGCGTTCGCCTCGCCGCCGATGAGCCCGAAGCTGTTCGGGACGCCCGGCGCGATCGCGAAGTCGTCCATCTCGTTGTTGAGGAGCACGCCGGTCGTGCCGCCCATCAGCATCGCGCCGAACGCGGTGTTGATGGTGGTCGTGCAACCGACCGCCATGCCCTCGCCGTCGATCACCGAGAGGTGAGTCGTGCCCGCGTCCGGTTTCGAGCCGTACTGGTCGTCCGGCGACGTCGCGTCGTCGCGGATGCGCGCGCGGAGCGTCTTGGCGTAGCCGGCCGAGGTGAGGGTGTCGATCGGGACCGGCGTGAACTCGGGGTCCCCGTACCAGCGCGCGCGGTCGGCGAAGCCGTGCCGCATCGCCTCGGCGAGGAGGTGCAGGTAGGCAGGGCTCCGTGCGCCGAGCTCCGCGAGGTCGTCGCCGGAGAGGACGTTCAGGATCTCCAGGACGACGCCACCGGAGCTCGGCGGCGGCATCGTGAAGATCTCGAGCCCGCGATACGAGCCGCGCAGCGGGTACCGCCAGTGGGGTCGGTAGCTCGCGAGATCCGCCGTCGAGAGAAGGCCCCCGGCGTCGCGAACCGCGAAGCCGAGCTCGGCCGCGACCGCGCCGCGGTAGAAGCCGTCGGCGCCCTCGGCCGCGATGCGCTCGAGCGTGGCGGCGAGCGCCGGCATCGTGAGGAGACTCCCTTCGGGCCGCGGATTTCCGGCCGCGTCGAGGAAGAGCGCCGCCAGCGCCGGTGCGGCGCGGAGCGCCGTCAGGTTGTTGCCGATCTCCTTCGCGAGGTGCGGGCCGATCGGGAAGCCGTCGCGCGCGAGCGCGATCGCCGGCGCCATGAGCGTCTCGCGGGGCAGGCGCGCGAAGCGCTCGCGGGCGTGCTCGAGGCCCGCGACCTCGCCGGGCACGGCGACCGCGAGCCCGCCTCGCTTGGAGAGCTCCGCGAAGACCTGCTCGCCGTGGCGATACAGGTCGCGGTGAGCCATGGCGGGTGCCGTCTCGCGATAGTCGAGCGCATGCACGGTGCCGTCGGTCTCGTGCACGAGC
>DAIQBH010000243.1:0-8670 GCA_036781285.1 Thermodesulfobacteriota bacterium
CGGCATGGGCCTCGAGCGCATCGTCGCCGTGCTCCAGAACGTGCTCAGCAATTACGACACCGATCTCTTCCGCGGCATCATCGACGCGACCGAGGGGCTCGCCAAGCGCCGCTACGGTGGTGGTGACGAGGAGTCCGACGTCTCGTTCCGGGTGATCGCCGATCATGCGCGCGCGGTGAGCGTCATGATCGCCGACCACGTGCTGCCGTCGAACGAGGGTCGCGGCTACGTGCTGCGCCGCGTGCTCCGTCGTGCCGCGCGACACGGCAAGATGCTCGGCCTGGATGGCCCGTTCCTGACCGATCTCGTCCCGGCCGTGGCGCAGATCCTCGGCGACGCGTACCCGGAGCTCCGCGAGCGGCAGGCGTTCATCTCCGAGGTCGTCAAGAGCGAGGAGAGCCGCTTCGCGGAAACGCTCGACAAAGGGCTCGGGCTCCTCGAGACGGAGATCGCGAAGCTCCCCGCGACTGCCGGCGTCCTGCCGGGCGACGTCGCCTTCAAGCTGTACGACACCTTCGGTTTCCCGCTCGACCTCACCGAGGACATCGTCCGCGGCCGTGGTCATTCGGTCGACGCCGCCGGCTTCAGCAAGGCGATGGACGAGCAGCGGGCACGCGGCCGCGAGCACAAGAAGTTCGTCCCCCAGAGCGCCGGCTCCGGCGATCGTCGTTCGCGTTTCGTCGGCGACCGCATCTACGAATGGGAGTCGACCGTCACCGGCGTCGCGACCGCCGACGGCGAACGGCCCGGCGGCATCCGCGCCGGCGAGGAAGGCGAGATCGTCACCGAGGAGACGCCTTTCTACGGCGAGTCCGGCGGCCAGATGGGCGACGTCGGCTTCATCACGACCGAGCGCGGCGACCGTATCGAGGTGCTCGAAGCGCTGCGCCACGGTCCCGATCTGGTCGTGCACCGCGTGCGCGTGCTCGAGGGCGGGCTCGCCCCGGGCGATGCCGTTCGCCTCGTGGTCGACGAGAAGCGCCGCGAGCAGATTCGCCTGAATCACTCGGCGACCCACCTCATGCACGGCGTGCTGCGCGAGCGCCTCGGGACGCACGTCCGCCAGGCCGGCTCGCTGGTCGCGCCCGATCGTTTGCGGTTCGACTTCAATCACACCGGCCCCATCAGCATGGAGGAGCTCGGCGCGATGGAGGACGAGATCAACGCCCGCATCCGCGCCAACGTCGAATGCGTCGTCGAGGAGATGGGGTACGACGATGCGATCAGGAACGGCGCCCTCGCGTTCTTCGGCGACAAGTACGGCGACCGCGTGCGCGTGCTGACGATGGGTCCGTTCTCGGTCGAGCTCTGCGGCGGCACCCACGTGGCGCGGACCGGCGACATCGGCCTCTTCAAGTTCCGCACCGAAGGCGGCGTCGCCGCGGGCGTTCGGCGCATCGAAGCGATGACCGGCGGCGGCGCGCTCGACTGGGTGCAGGAGCGCGAAGAGCGCCTGCGGCAGATCGGCTCGACGCTGAAGGCGTCGGAGGAAGAGGCGGTCGAGCGGCTCGAGCGGCTGCTCGCGCAGAGCCGCGAGCTGGAACGCCGCATCGAAAAGATGCAGCGCGATCAGGCGAAGTCGCAGAGCGGCGACCTCCTCGCGCAGACGCGCGAGCGCGACGGCGTGAAAGTGCTCGCGACCCGCGTGGACGGGCTCGACGACAAGGCACTCCGCGAGCTCGCGGACCAGCTCAAGGACAGGCTCGGCTCGGGCGTCGTCGCTCTCGGTGCCAGCGACGGTACGAAGGTGAGCCTCATCGCGGCCGTCACGAAGGACCTCACCAAGCGCTTTCACGCCGGCAACATCATCAAACAAATCGCTCCCATCGTCGGGGGCAACGGTGGCGGGCGGCCCGACTTCGCGCAGGCCGGCGGCAAGGACGCGAGCAAGCTCGACGACGCGCTCGCCAAGGTCCACGAGCTGATCGCATGAAGCACGAGCGTCCGCCCGCGCGCGTGCAGGCAGTGCCGCCATCCGACGGCGGTCAGGCGCCCGAGCGGCGCGCGGCGCTGGCGACCGGCCCCGACGTCGTCGCCCTCGAGTTCCAGGACCACCGCCTGTTCCATGATCTGCTCGGCCGCCAGGACGAGCACGTGAAGGCGATCGAGAAGTCGCTCGGCGTCCGGATCGGCGTCGCCGGGAAGGCGGTCTCGATCAGCGGCGACCAGGTCGAGCGCGAGCTCGCGGGAAAAGTGCTGACCCAGCTCTACAGCGTGCTCGAGCGCGGCTTCCCCGTCTACGCGAGCGACGTCGACTATGCGCTTCGCATCCTCGCGAGCGATCACAACGCGAACGTCCGCGACATCTTCCTCGACACGATCTACATCGCGGCGCAGAAACGGGTGATCACGCCGAAGAGCGTGATGCAGAAGTCGTACATCGACTCCATCCGCAACCACGACATCGTGTTCGCGATCGGGCCCGCCGGCACGGGCAAGACGTATCTCGCGATGGCGATGGGCGTCGCCGCGGTGCTGAAGCAGGAGTTCACGCGCATCATCCTCACGCGCCCGGCGGTCGAGGCGGGAGAGAAGCTCGGGTTCTTGCCGGGCGACCTCGCGGAAAAGGTGAACCCCTACCTCCGCCCGCTCTACGATGCGCTCCACGACATGGTCGACTTCGACCGCGCCCGGAAGATGCTCGACCGCGGCACGATCGAGGTCGCGCCGCTCGCGTTCATGCGCGGCCGCACCCTGAACGACTCGTTCGTGATCCTCGACGAGGCGCAGAACACGACGCCCGAGCAGATGAAGATGTTCCTCACGCGACTCGGATACGGGTCGAAGGCGATCATCACCGGCGACGTCACGCAGACCGATCTGCCCGCAGGCAAGATCTCGGGGCTGAAGGAGGCGCAGCACGTGCTGCGCGACATCGGCGGGATCAAGTTCGTCCGCTTCAGTGAGCGCGACGTCGTCCGCCACCGTCTGGTGCAGGACATCATCACCGCCTACGAGCGCGCCGAGGCCGCAGCCGGGCGGAACGACGCCTGACTCGCATTCGTCCGGCACGATGCCCGTCGCGTTCACCTGTCGGGCGCCGCACGGCGCCGTCTGGAGCCGGTATCTCGCAACGCGGGCGCGCCAGGTGCTGCGGGCGCTCGCGGTCCACCGGTCGGAGCTCAGCCTGACCCTCGTGGACGATCCCGCGATGCGGGCGCTCAACCGTCGGTATCGCGGCAAGGACCGCCCGACCGACGTGCTCGCGTTTCCCCTGTACGATCCGCCGGTGCCCGCCGATGCCGCGAGTCTGGGGGACGTCGTGATCTCGATCGACACGGCCGCCGCGGCGGCGAACGAACAGCGGCGCCCGCTCGCGGCATGCCTGGACGATCTCGTGATCCACGGCATCCTCCATGTCCTCGGCTACGACCACGAGATTTCGCCGGCCGAGGAGCGCCGCATGGCGCGCAAGGCGCGGGCGGTGCGGAGCGCCATCGGCGAGCTTTCGCCTCCACCCGCCGCGCGCTCGCCCGCACGCGGCGCGATCGCGACCCGGCGCGGCGCGCGAGCGAAATCGTGAGGGTCAACGGCCGACCCGCGAACGCGGAACCGCCGGCGTTCGACGTCGACGCGGCCCTCGACGATCCGCGCCCGGCGCTCGGCCTCGGCGCCGTCGGCGGCGCGCTCCTCGCCGTCGCTTTTCCGATGATCGATTGGGGCCCTGTTGCGTGGATCGCGCTCGTGCCGGTGTTCTTCGCGGCGTTCGGGCGTGGAACCGGGCGCGCGTTTCGCGTGGGGTGGATCGCGGGGTTCGTCTTCTTCCTGGCGACGCTCTATTGGCTCGTGCTCACGATCGGCACGTACACGAACCTCTCGCCGCTGGTGAGCGTCGGGCCGCTCGTGCTGCTGTGCGCGTTCCTGGCGCTCGGCTTCGGCATCTTCACGGCCGGATGCGAGCGGGCGCGAAGAGCAGGCGTCGGCCTCGCGATCGTGGCGCCGCCGCTCTGGGTCGCCGTCGAGTACGTGCGCACCTACATCCTCGGCGGCTTTCCCTGGGTGAGCCTCGGATACTCGCAGTACGAGGCGACGTACCTCGTGCAATTCGTCGAGTGGACCGGCGTCTACGGGCTTTCCGCCCTGATCGTGCTCGTGAACGTGCTCGTCTACGGCGCCGTCCGCCGCGGCCTCGCCGGGGAGCCGCCGAGCACGCGCGGCATGCTCGCCGTGACGGCGCTGCTGCTGGCACTCGTCGGGTTCGGCTACTGGCGTGTCGGTGAGATCGCCACGCACCCGGCGAAGGGCTCGATCCGGGTCGGCTTCATCCAAGGCAACGTCGCGCAGGACGTGAAGTGGGACCCGGCGTATCAGGAAGGCACGATCGACCACTACGAGAAGCTCACGCGAGACGCCGTCGCCGACGGCGCGGAGCTGGTCGTGTGGCCCGAGACCGCGGCCCCGTTCTTCTTCCAGGAAGAGGGCGAGCTGCGCGACCGCATTCTCGGCCTCGCGAAGCGCCTGCATGTCTGGCTCGTGGTCGGGAGTCCCGCGTTCAGCTTCGAGGAGGGCAGGCGGCTTCGCCTCCACAACCGCGTGTACCTAGTCGATCCCGACGGGAACGCGCCCCAAGCCTACGACAAGATGGAGCTCGTGCCGTTCGGCGAGTACGTCCCGCTCAAATCGCTCTTCTTCTTCGTCGACAAGGTGGTGGAAGGGGTGGGCGACTTCAAGGCGGGGCACGAGCCGGTCGTCTTCCACACGAATCGCGGCAACTTCGGAACGCTCATCTGCTACGAGGGCATCTTTCCTGGGCTCACGCGGCGGTTCGTCGCTGGTGGTGCCGACTTCCTCGTGAACATCACGAACGACGCCTGGTTCGGCCGAACGTCGGCGCCGTACCAGCACCTCGCGATGGCGACGCTGCGAGCGATCGAGAACCGCGTGCCGCTCGTCCGCGTGGCCAATACGGGATTCTCTGCTATGGTCGACGCCGACGGGACGATCCGGTGGCGCACCGGCCTCTTCGAGTCCGACTGGCGCGTCGATACCATCAGCTGGACCGGCATCCCGACGTTCTACGCGCGGTTCGGCGACGTTTTCGTTTACGGTTGCCTGGTGCTGGTGGCGGTCGTGGCGGTGGTCGTGATCGGGCGCTCGCGGAACGCATCGACGGAGGGGAGACACGCGGCATGAGCACGGCGCCACAGATCACGACGAACGAGCTGAAGGAGCGGTTGGCGGGGTTGGAGCGTCGTCTCGAGACCCTTCGGGGGCATCTTTGACGTCCCGGGCACCGAAGCGCGCATCCGGGCGCTCGACGAGCAGGTAGGCCAGCCCGACTTCTGGAACGACCACGAGCGCGCGCAGAAGGTCCAGCGCGAGCGCTCGCACCTGACGTCCGCGCTCGAGGGCTGGAAGCGGCAGCGCGGCGAGCTCGACGACGCGAACGTCTTTCTCGAGCTCGCCGTCGAAGGCGATCCCGACGCGCTCACCGAAGGCATCGCCAAGGCCGACGCGGTCGACCAGGGCATCGGCGATCTCGAGATGCGTCAGATGCTCGGCGGCGAGCACGACGCCGGCAACGCGATCCTGAGCATCCACCCGGGCGCCGGGGGTCTCGAGGCCCAGGATTGGGCCGAGATGCTCTTCCGCATGTACCTCCGCTGGTGCGAGCGCAAGGGATACAAGGTCGAGATCCTCGAGCAGCAGGAGGGCGAGGGCGCCGGCATCAAGAGCGCCACCATCACGATCGCGGGCGAATATGCCTACGGCTACCTGCACGCCGAAGGCGGCGTGCATCGCCTGGTGCGCATCTCGCCGTTCGACGCCAACGCGCGCCGGCAGACGTCGTTCGCGTCGGTCTTCGTCTATCCCGAGATCGAGGACGACATCGAGGTCGAGATCAACGAGGCGGACCTTCGGGTCGACACCTACCGGTCGAGCGGTGCCGGCGGCCAGCACGTCAACAAGACGGACTCCGCGGTGCGCCTCACCCACATGCCGACCGGCCTCGTGGTCGCCTGCCAGAACGAGCGCTCGCAGCACAAGAACAAAGCGATGGCCATGAAGATCCTGCGGGCCAAGCTCTACGACCTGGAGATGGAGAAGCAGAAAGAGAAGCTCGACGTCTTCAGCAAGACGAAGAAGGAGATCGGCTTCGGGAGCCAGATTCGCTCGTACGTGCTGCATCCGTACCGGATGGTGAAAGACCACCGGACGTCGTGCGAAGTCGGCAACACCGATGCGGTGCTCGACGGGGACCTCGACAAGTTCATTCAGGCGTACCTGTTCGCGAAGATCGGCGGGGAGGCGAGCAAGTAGCGCTCGGGGCTGCTGATCACGGGTCGCGCGGACGGTGGCGTCGGCTCGCGGGGGTGGGGAGCTCGCCTCGTCGCTCGGGTCGCTGGAGCCCAGCCCCTAGAGCCCGCCGGAGCCACCATGTCCTGCGGTCGACCGGGAGCTGTCCTCGCTCCTCACCGACTCCCACCCCCGCGGCCGAAGCGACTCGCCTTCGCGTCGTCCCACCATGTGCAGCCGCGATGCATGCCATCGCTTCGAATGCCGACCTCTCGTCGGGCGCGTGGTGGGTCGCTTTGGAGCGAGCAGCAGCTCGCGATCGACCGCAGGACATGGTGGCTGCGACGGGCTCTAAGGGGCGGCACCTCCAGACCCGCGAGCGGAAAAGCGACCCACCACGCGACCCGTCAGCGACGATTCTCGATCACCTTCGGATTCAGAGCGTACGCAGCACCTCGTCCATCGTGGCGAGGGCGAGGGTGATTTCGGCGCGGGTCAGGGTGAGCGGCGGGGCGAGGCGGATCACGGTGTCGCGGTGGAGGGTCCAGTTGACGATGATGCCGCGCTCGAGGCAGCCGGCCGCGAACCTTCGCGTGGCGTTGGGTGTCGCGAGCTCGAGGGCCAGGAGCATGCCGGCGCCGCGGACGGCGCGCACGACGCGATGACGTGCGGCGAGCGATTGCAGCCCGCGGAGCAACAGCTCGCCGCTCTGCGCCGCGCGCTTCGGGATGTCGCGGGTGACGGTTTCCTCGAGCGCCGCGAGGGCGGCGGCACACGAGAGGGGATGGCCACCGAACGTCGTGACGTGCGCGAGCGGCGGATCGCGGGTGAGCGTCGCCAGGATCTTCCGCGAGGCGAGGAACGCGCCGAGCGGAAGCCCGCCGCCGAGTGCCTTCGCGAGCACGAGGATGTCGGGACGGATGCCGCTCTGCTGAAAGCCGAAGAGCGTGCCGGTCCGGCCGAGGCCCGTCACGACCTCGTCGAAGACGAGCAGCGCGCCGACCTCGCGGCAGCGTGCGTGCAAGACACGCAGAAACGCTGGATCCGCGACGCGCACGCCGCCCTCCGCCTGGACCGGCTCGATCACGACCGCGGCGGTGCGGCGGTCGATCGCTCGCAGAGCGGCTTCGTCCTGCCAGGGGAGGATCGTGGCATTCGGGAGCAACGGCAGGAACGGGTCGCGATAGACCGGGTTGCCGCCGACCGACAGTGCTCCGAAGGTGTCCCCGTGAAAGCCGAGCGCGAAGCCCACGAGGCCGCTTCGGCCCGTGTATTTCCTGGCCGTCTTGAGCGCACCCTCGATTGCCTCTGCGCCGCTGTTCGTGAAGTAGCAGCTGTCGAAGGGCGGCCCGGCGAGGGCCGCGAGGCGCGTCGCGAGCCGGACCTGCGTCTCGAAGACGTACTCCCCGTACACCATGACGTGCAGGTGACGGCGAAGCTGTGCCATGCACGCCCGGATGACGGCACGGTTGCCGTGTCCGAGGTTCACGACGCCCATGCCCGCGAGGAGATCGAGATAGCGCCGGTCCTTCGTATCGGTGATCCACGCGCCGCGCGCGGATGCGACCGCGAGGCCGAGCGGTGCGGTCGAGGTCTGCGCGACGTGCAGCCGGAACTCGCGAGCGAGCGCGGCCGCGTCGCGGCGATCGCTCACGCGAACGTCGGCGGAGCGTCGCCGCCGACGTGCCCGAGGATGCTGCCGAGCCGCGCGTGACCGCTCTGGCGCCACGCGAACGGCGGCGCCTGCATCCGTTCGAGCGGACACAGCCGATGCGCGCCGACGGCGGCCGCGACCTCGGCGGCGTCGCCGAGCTCCGTCGCTGGTCCGGCGTAGCCGACGGCCTCGACCATGCCGGCGACGCGCTGAAGCGTGGCCGCCGCGGCGCGGAGGGTCGAGACCGGGAGCAGGATCAGATGCCGAAAGGTCGGACTCATGGGCCAGGCGCCGCCGCGTACGCAGACGACGCTGCCCGCGCCCGCATGGCCGCCGTGGACGGTGACCGGATCACCTTCCTGCGCGCGCCACCGTTCCCGCTCGAGGAATCGCCACGTCGCCGCCGATTCGGCAAGCGTGGGCGTCGCACGCGGCAACCGTTGCTCGAGCTCGGCGAGCTCGTCGGCAACGAGGGCCGCGAATCGATCCGTTTCGGCCTGGCTCGTCTCCTCGACGCACGCGACCTGCGGCGAGAGGCATCCCTGCTGGTCGAATAGCGCGACCTGTCGCGCGAGCGCCGCCGCCGTGGCCGGCGTGCGAGCCGACCGGCCCACGAGCGCGACGCTCAGGCGCTCGCCGTAGCGCACGAAGCGCCGCGGCTGACGGAGGGCGAGGCGGTCGAGCGTATCGTCCCGTCCGTACGCCAACACGAGGTCGGCTTCGTCGACCGCGACCGTATCGAGGTCCGCCGTGCCCCCGCGCCATGGGGTGACCGCGAC
>DAIQBH010000244.1:0-3076 GCA_036781285.1 Thermodesulfobacteriota bacterium
ACCGAGCCGGCTGCTCGCCGGGACGACGACTTCCGCGAGCCGCACTTCCGCCGCGGGCTTGGTCGCGTCGACGCCGACGAGCGGATTCACGGTCACGCCCGGCGTGTCGGCGGGCACGGCGAAGAGACTGATGCTGTCGGCCTCGCGCGCCGCGATCAGCAGCAAGTCGGCGTGCTGGCCGTCCGGCACGAAGAGCTTCGTGCCGCCGAGGGCCACGTCGGCGCCACGCGTGGCGGCGCGCGCCGCGATGCCGTCGGCGGTCGGGACGTCGCTCGTCTCGAGGATAGCGACGGTCGCCACGACATCGCCGGCGACGATCTTCGGAAGCCACGCCGCCTGTTGAGCCGGATCACCGAGCGCGGTCAGCGCCGCCACCGCGAGGTCGGTCGACGCCAACGGCAACGGGCAGAGGCTCCTTCCGAACTCCTCGAGCAGCACGATCAGATCGACCGCGCCGAGCCCGAGCCCGCCGTGCGCTTCCGGCACGGTGAGCCCCGCCCATCCGAGCTCGGCCATCTTCTTCCAGAGCCCGCGATCGATCCGCGCCGGATCGCCGCTCCAGGCGAGGATGCGATCGAGCGGCAGCTCGGCGTCGAGGAAGCGGCGCGCCTGGCTCCGCAGCTCGTCTTGCTCGGGCGTGAATCCGAAATCCATGCGAGCGACCCTCCGTGTGAACGCTGGCGGTTCGATGACCCGCCCTTGTGCCTAGGCCGGGACTTTACTTGTTGCAAGACCTTGCATATCTCCGGGCGACCGTTCATCTCGCTGTTCGCAAGGAGACGTCGCATGCCCATCGATCTCGCCAAGGCCGTCGGGGCCGCCCTTCCCGCCGTCGAGTACCGCTGGAACGAAGACACGCTGATGCTCTACGCGCTCGGATCCGGCGTGGGCATCGGCCAGGACCAGACGAGCCGGGAGGTACTCCAGTACACCTTCGAGAATGGCCTCCGCGCGCTCCCGACGTTCGGCGTCGTGCCGAGCTTCCCGATGCTGATGGGCCTGATGAACGTGCCGGCCTTGAGCTTCAACCCGATGATGCTGCTCCACGGCGAGCAGTACCTCGAGGTGCTCGAGACGCCGATCCCGACGAGCGCCACGACGGTGACCGAGGGCAAGATCACCGGCATCTACGACAAGGGCAAAGGCGCCCTCGTCGTGATCGAAGCCGTGACCAAGCGCGACGGCGGCGTCCCGGTCTTCAAGAACGAGTTTGGCATCTTCCTCCGCGGTGAAGGCGGTTTCGGCGGCGAGCCCGGCCCGGCCGCGACCAACGAAGCGCCGAAGCGCGCGCCCGACAAGACGGTCGAGACGCCGACGCTCACGCACCAGGCCCTCCTCTATCGGCTCTCCGGGGACAAGAACCCGCTCCACGCCGACCCCGGCTTCGCCGCGATGGGCGGCTTCCAAAAGCCGATCCTCCACGGGCTCTGCACGTTCGCGAACGTCGGGCGGGCGGTGCTCCAGGCGTACGCCGACGACGATCCCACGCGCTTCCGCTCGATCCGCGTCCGCTTCGCGCGGCCCGTGATGCCGGGCGAGACCATCGTCACCGAGATGTGGCAGGAGTCGCCGACCGACATCGTCGTCCAGGCGAAAGCGAAGGAGCGCGATCAGGTCGTGATCTCGAACGCGCGGGTCACCCTCGCCTGAGTCGCCGCGTGCCGCGCGCTGGAACGACGCCGCGCCGTCCGAACGGCGCGACCACGCCACGGCGGACGACGGCCGCCCCGCGCCGCCGGCGCGGCGGGCAGCCGCGCGACCGCGAGGCGACGGTCGCAGCGATCGTCGCGGCCGCGACCGAGCTCATGGCGAGGAAGGGGCCGGACGGCTTCGGCCTCGCCGAGCTCGGCGAGCGCGCGGGCGTCTCGTTCGGCCTGATCCACCGCTACTTCGGCGGGAAGGCGGGCTTGCTCAAAGAGACGCTGCGCCAGCCGTTCGCGCGCCAGCTCGCGCGCGTGCTCGAGATGTACGCGAGCGAGGACGGCGACCGCAGCCCCGAGCCGCTCCTCGATCTGCTCTTCGCGGCCGGCGAGAAGAATCCGCACTACGTGCGGCTGATCGCGTGGGGCATCTTGACCGAGCTCCTGACCGACGACGTCTTCGCAACCCACCGCCCCATGGTCGACCGCTTGCTCGACGGCTACCAGCGCGACCTGAAGGCGCTCGGCGCGACCGACGTCGATCCGCGCGCGGTCGCGGCGCTCCTCCTGACCGCCACGCTCGGCTTCCAGCTCTTCCGCCCGATGCTCGGCTCGCTGCTCGCGACCGGTGACGACTTCGACGCCGCGTATCGACGCCACCTCGCGATGGCGCTCGAGTCGTTTCGCCGGCGGTAGGAAGCGCCCGCGTCAGAGCACGGGGCGGTCGGAGACGTGGCGGCGGTCGCAGTGACGCTCGACGACCGCCACGAGCGCCCGGCCGTCGACGGGCTTCCGTAGGAGCTCGCGGATTCCGGCTGCCTCGGCGCGGGCGTGGTCGGCCGGCTCGGCCGTGAGGATCACGACCGCGATGCGCGCGAGCTCGTCCTGGGCCTTCATGCGGTCCCAGAGCTCCCATCCGTTCATCTCCGGCATGCGGACGTCGAGCAGCACCACGCACGGGCGCATCCCGGCCGCGAAGAGCTCGAGCGCCACGATTCCCGACGCCGCGCCGACCGCGGCGAAGCCCTTCGTGAGGAGCAACGTCACGATGGCCTCACGCGTCTCCTCGACGTCGTCGACGACCAGGACGGTGTGTTGGGCGTGGCGATGCTGCCCTGCCCGGGAGGCCATGAGCGAGCGCTAGCGGCGCGGGTAGCGCTAGTCAAAAAGCGCTCGCGGCCTCGAGCGCGCCGTCCGAAACGGACGGTGCGTGGGCTCGATATGGTGGTGCGACACAGGCTCCTGTGGTTCAATGCCCGAATGCCGCGTCCGCCCCGGAAGCGCCCCCACCGCCACCGGCCCGAGATCCGGTCCGAGGTGTCCGCGGGAGGCGTCATCTACCGCCGGGGCCCCGAAGGCATCGCCTTCGGACTGATCGCCACCAAGGGGAACACCCGCTGGCAACTCCCGAAAGGGAAGCAGGAAAAAGGCGAGGC
>DAIQBH010000244.1:3086-8583 GCA_036781285.1 Thermodesulfobacteriota bacterium
GGCCCTCGAGACGACCGCGGCCCGTGAGGTCGCCGAGGAAACCGGCCTCGTCGGCGTGGTCCTGGCCCCGCTGGAAGCGATCGACATCTGGTTCAGCGTGAACGATGGCGGGCGCTCCACGCGTCGACACAAGATCGTCCACTTCTACCTGCTCGAGTATCGCCACGGCGAAACCACCGACCACGACAACGAGGTCGACGACGCCCGCTGGTTCCCCGCCGAGGAAGCGCTCACCCGCCTGACCTTCCCGAGCGAACGCCGCATCGCCGCCCGCGCCCTCGAAATGCTGACGACGACCCCCGCCGCCGACGACGAAGCCGAAAAAAGCCCCGCCCGCGCGTAGCCGCGGCCCGCGGCCTGTCGCTCAGCGAGCCGCGCGGATCACGTCGACCCCGCGCATGTAGGGGCGCAACACCTCGGGAATCACCACCGACCCGTCGGCCTGCTGATACGTCTCCAGCACCCCGATCACCACGCGCGGCAGCGCCAACCCCGAGCCGTTCAGCGTATGCAGGATTTCGGGCTTCGCCTGCGGCGCCGGACGATAGCGGATGTTGGCACGGCGGGCCTGGAAGTCGCGGAAGTTCGAGCACGAGCTCACCTCGAGCCACTCGCCGCAGCCGGGCGCCCAGAGCTCGACGTCGTACTTCATCGCGGCGACGAAGCTGAGGTCGCCGGTGCACATCTGGATCACGCGGTGCGGGATGCCGAGCCGCCGGCAGACGTCCTCGGCGTCGTCGAGCAGCGTCAGCAGCTCGGCGTCGGATTGCGACGGCTCCACGAACTTCACCATCTCGACCTTGTCGAATTGATGGCCGCGCTTGATGCCGCGGACGTCGCGTCCGGCCGACATCTTCTCGCGCCGGAAGCACGGCGTGTACGCGACGTGCTTCACGGGCAGCGTACCGGGCTCGAGGATCTCGTCGCGGTAGAGGTTCGTGACCGGCACCTCGGCCGTCGGCACGAACCAGATGTCCTCCTCGGCGTCGCGATAGAGGTTGTCGCCGAACTTCGGGAGATTGCCGGTGCCGACCAGGCACTCGCGGCGGACCATGGCCGGTGGATAGATCTCGCCGTACCCGTGCTCCTGCACGTGCAGGTCGAGCATCCAGTTGATGAGCGCCCGCTGGAGCTGCGCCCCCGCCCCCTTCATCACGTAGAAGCGCGAGCCCGACACCTTGGCTCCACGCTCGAAGTCGAGGATCCCGAGCTGCTCGCCGATCTCCCAGTGTGGCTTCGGCGCGAAGTCGAAAACCTTCGGCGTCCCGACCTCGCGGACGACCACGTTCGCGTGCTCGTCCGGACCGACCGGCACGTCCGGGTGCGGCAGGTTCGGGATCTCGAGCATGCGGGCCTCGAAGCGGGCCTCGACCTCCGTCACGACCTGCTCGGCCGCGGCGATCTGGTCCCCGACGCCACGGGTCGCCGCGATCGCGGCCTCGCGCTCGGCCTTGTCCTTGATGGCGCCGATCTTCTTCGACGCCTGACCGCGCTCCGCCTTCAGCGTCTCGAGCTTGTGGATCGCGGCACGGCGTTCGGCGTCGAGTGCCAGCAGCGCGTCGACCTCTTCGGGCGCGACGCCGACGGTCGCGAGCCCCTGCTTCACACGGTCGGGCTCGTCGCGGATCAGGCGGATGTCCAGCACCGGCGCGTCGTACCATCGGGCTCCCGGAGCCGCAACGTCGCGGCGCTCACGACGCCTCGAACGCGTCGGCGATCCACGTGATCTCGACCGCGTCCTCCCGGCGGTCGATCGCGACCACGTCGAAGCGGATCGCCCGGGTCGCGAGGCGCGGGTGGCGGGCGAGAAAATGCTCCGCGACCCGCACGACCTGACGCTGCTTCGCGGGCGTCACCGACTCGAGGGCGCTCCCCTGCGCGCGCGATCGCCGCGTGCGGATCTCGCAGAACACGAGCACCTCGCCGTCGAGCGCGACGAGGTCGATCTCGCCCGCGTGCGAGCGCACGTTCCGCGCGAGAATCGTGAAGCCGCGCGCCCGCAGAAACGCAGCGGCCTCCGCTTCGCCTTCCTGTCCGCACCGCAAGCGATCCCGCGTCACGCGCGAACGATAGGCACCGCGCGACGCGCGCCGCACCGCTGCGAGTAGCTCCTCCGGAGCGCCGACTTGAATACGACCGCTCCAGTTGCAACTTTTCTCTGGACGGCGCCTTGGCAGCGCCCCACGGAGGAGACGTAACCATGCGGAAACACCATTGGATCACTCTTGCCCTCGCCCTCGTCTGCACGGGCGCTGCCCCCGCGTTCGCGGCCCAGACCGGCGTCCAGTGGACGCCCGACAGCGATCGCATCCTCGTCAACAAGGACGTCGGCGCGGAGCGCTGGGCGATCACGCTGAACGTCGCCGACTTCTCGGCGAGCGGGAACGTCTTTCGGACGGATGGCGGCGACCCTGCCTTCATCTGGTGCGAGAAGACGGGCCACAGCTACGACGACTCGATCGGCGAGCTCGACCTCCAGTACCGGTGCTTCGGCGCCGATCGCGCGGTCGGCGGCTTCACCTCGCCGGACTGGACGCTCATCGGAGACGACGTCGTGCTGCCGCTCAGCTTCTTCATCCCGGAAGCCGAAACGTGCGAGCACGGCGGCGCCTTGAACGGCCCGAGCGCGGGCAGCGCCGGCTCGTACTGGAACTGCGGCGGCAGCGAGGGCGGCTTCGAGTTCCAGTTGTTCGGGAACGGCACCGGCGACAACACGGCCACGGGCTCGTTCACGTACGACACGATCAACGAGGCCTGTACGATCGCCGAGCTCGACGACGGCACCTTCCTCGACGTCGAATACTCGCCGAGCCGCGACCATCTGACGATCTACGAGACGAACTCCGACGTCACGACGCTGATCGTCAGCGAGTGTGAGCGCGTCAACTTCTGACCCCACGCGGACCGCCACGCCCATGGGCGTGGCGGCCGCGTTCCCCAGGCTCGACCACGCGGTCTACGGCAACGGCCGGGTGCTCGCGCTCGTCTCGCCGACGAGCGCGATCGAGTGGCTGTGCCTCCCGCGCTTCGACTCGGGCTCGGTGTTCGGACGCCTCCTCGATCGCGAGCACGGCGGTACGCTCCGCATCCTCGCCCGCGACGCCGAGATCGAGGGATCGCTCGCCTACCTCCCGAACACCAACGTCGTGCGGACGGTGTTCGCAACCGACGACGGGACCTGGGAGATCATCGACTTCGCGCCGCGGTTGCCGCGCGGTCTCGACGTGGTGGTGCCGATCGAGATCGTCCGCCTCGTGCGACCGTTGAGCGGGTTGCCGCGCCTGCGCGTCGACTTCGATCCGCGGCCCGACTACGGCCGCGTCCCGGCGGAGATCCGCGTCACCGCGACCGGCCTCGACGTGCTCGGGCTCGCGTCGCCCCTGGGCTTCACGACCAACCTGCCGCTCCCCTACGTGCTCAACAAAGCCGAGTTCACGCTCGACCGGCCGCTCTTTTTCGCCTTCGGCTGGGGCCGTCGTGACGAGACCCCGACCTACGAATCGCTCGACGCGGAGCGGGAGCTCACGGTCGCAGGTTGGCGCGCCTGGGCGAAGACCATCTCGCTTCCGACCTTCGCGCCGGGGCACGTGCTGCGCTCGGCGCTCTGTCTCAAGCTCCACGCGTACCACGACACGGGGGCCATCATCGCGGCGACGACCACGAGCATCCCGGAAGCGATGGGCACGCCGCGCACGTGGGACTATCGCTATTGCTGGCTCCGCGACGCGGCGTTCGTGGTCGAAGCGCTCCGGCGCCTCAGCCATCTCGCCGAGGGCGAGCAGTTCATCCGCTACCTCCGCGACACCGTCGGCGACGATCCGCTGCAACCGGTGTACGGCATCGGGGGCGAGCGCGATCTCACCGAGGAGATGCTGCCGCACCTCGCGGGCTTCGGCGGCAACGGGTGGGTCCGGCGCGGCAACGCGGCCTGCGAGCAGCGCCAGAACGACCTCATGGGCGAGCTGATTCTCTGCCTCGATACGTTTCTCGGCGACCCGCGGATCGTCCACGACGATCCGCAGCGCTACTTCCCGCTGATCGCGCGCCTCGTGGAGGACGCGATCACGCTGGCACCCCAGCACGACACCGGCATCTGGGAGTTCCGCACCATGCTCCGGCCGTACACGTTCTCGCGCGCGATGTGCTGGGCCGCCGTCCAGCGCGGCGCGAAGATCGCGCGCCGGTTGAGCCGCCACGCCGAAGCCGAGCGCTGGGAGCGGATCGCCGCCGCCGCGCGGGACGTCGTGCTGACGCGCGACTTCAGCGCGCGCCACGGCTTCTTCACCCAGGCGCTCGACGGCGAGCATCCCGACGCGTCCAATCTGTTGCTCGCCACGATCGGCATCGTCGACGCCCAGGACCCGCGCTTCGTCGCGACCGTCGACCACTATGCCACGCACCTCACGGCCGGCGGCTTCATGCAGCGCTACCGCAACCCCGACGACTTCGGCGACACGACGAGTGCCTTCACGATCTGTTCGTTCTGGTGGGCCGAGGCGCTGGCGCTCATGGGGCGCATCGACGACGCGGTCGTGCTCTTCGAGCGCCTCGCCGGGCACGCGAGTCCGTGCGGTCTTTTCTCCGAGGACATCGAACCCGCGAGCGGGCGCCTTCTCGGCAACTTCCCGCAAGCGTACACGCACGTCGGGCTCGTCCACGCGGCAATGACGATCGGCGAGCTCCTGGAGGCCCGCGAAGGCCGCGTCCGCGCCTGGGCCTGAGGCGAACGAGTCTGGCATGTCGCGCGTCATCCTGGTCGCCAATCGTCTGCCCGTGTCCATCGGCACCGACGCCGACGGCGCACTCACGGTGGAAGCGAGCCCGGGCGGCCTCGCCTCCGGGCTCGCCGGTGTGCACGCCCGCGCCGATACGCGCTGGATCGGGTGGCCGGGCACGACCGAGGACGTCGACCAGGCCGAGCTCGACCGTCTACTCGCCGAGCGGCGCCTGATCGGCGTCCCGCTCTCGCTGGCAGAGATCCGGCGCTACTACGACGGCTACGCGAACGGGGTCATCTGGCCCCTCTTCCACTATTTGATCGAGCGCCTCCCGCTCGAGATCGAGGGCTTCGACAGCTACGAGGCCGTGAATGAGCGTTTCGCCGACGCCGTGGTCGCCGAGTACCGCGACGGCGACGTCGTCTGGATTCACGATTACCAGCTGCTGCTCGTGCCCGAGCTCGTGCGTCGGCGGCTGCCGACGGCACGGATCGGGTTCTTCCTCCACATCCCGTTTCCGGCATCGGAGGTCTTCCGGACGCTCCCCCATCGCGAGCGTCTCCTCCAAGGTCTTCTCGGCGCGGATCTCGTCGGTTTCCACACCGCCGCCTACATGCGGCACTTCGCGACCGCGCTCCTGCGCATCCTCGGGGTTCCGAGCGACGTCGACCGGCTCGCGTGGCGCGGCCGCGAAGTCCGACTCGGCGTGTTCCCGCTCGGCGTTGACGCGACGGGCCTCGCGCGCGCGGCCGCCCAGCCCGAGATCGAGGAGCAGGCGT
>DAIQBH010000245.1:0-8555 GCA_036781285.1 Thermodesulfobacteriota bacterium
TGATGGCGTCGATGCTCGTGGTCGGCGACGCGCTCGACGAGCGGTTCGGCGGCGCCGAAGGCGTACGGCGCCTCGAAGCGTACGGCGGGTGGGCGTGGCTCCTCGCGATCGCGCTCATCGTGTCGGACCTCGTGTTGCCCGTGCCCGGGACCGCGGTGATCACCGGGCTCGGCATGATCTACGGCCCGTGGCTCGGGGGGCTCATCGGCGGCGCGGGCTCGGTGCTCGCGGGGCTCACGGCCTATGGCGGTAGCCGCTGGCTCGGCACGCGCTTCGCGGCGTGGCTCGTCGGCGACGACGACCTGCGCCGGCTCGCGCGCTTCTTCGAGCGCCGCGGTCCGCTCGCGATCGCGTTGTCGCGCTGGCTGCCGATCCTGCCCGAGGCGCTCTGCTGTCTCGCCGGGATCTCGCGCATGCGCTTCCGGGTGTTCCTCGCGGCGCTCGTGATCGGCGGCTTGCCGATGAGCTTCCTCTTCGCGTGGCTCGGGCGCTGGTTCGAGGCGCAGCCGCTCGCGGCGCTGGTCGTGAGCGGTTGCATTCCGCTGCTGCTCTGGCCGGTGATCCAGTACTTCCTGCGCGAGCGGCCCGATTTGCAGCGGTAGAGTCGCTTACCGGACGCGCAGTGCTTCATACGCGCGCTGGATCGCGATCGTGCGCTCGTGAGCGAGGCGTTGCAGCTCGTCGCCGAGTCCCGCGACGCGATCGGGGTGATAGCGCTTCAGCTGCTCGCGATAGGCGCGGGTGATCTCGTCGGCCGTGGCGTCGGGGCCGATTGCGAGGAGCTCGTAGGGATCGGTCGGGATCGGATCGGACGCCGGTCGTGGCGCAGCGGTCGGCTTGGTCAGTCGTCCGTGCAGCCAATAGAGGGCGCCGCCGAGGACGAGGAGATCGTCGAGGAAGCCCAACATGCCCATGCGATCGGGCAGCAGATCGATCGGCGAGCGCAGATAGAGGAAGAGGCCGATGCCGACCGCGAGCACCACCGCCCAGCTCGGCCACTGCCGCGTGTCCATGACACTAGTGTCCTGTTCCGGAAATTCGCCACATAATTCTGCGGGTCTTTTCGGCCCTGCCCGCGTTGCTCCTCCTCGAAATATCCCCGCGATATTCCATCGTCGTCGCGCCTTGGCAGGGCCGAAAATCCCTCGCAGCCTTATGCAGCGAATTTCCGGAACGGGACACTAGTTGAGGAAGCCCGAGCGCGGGCCGTCGTCGTCCTCGGTCTCGCTCGCGACCGGGCCGGCGTGGTGGTGCGCGAGCCGCCACTCGCCGTCCTCGTGGACGAAGACGTTGGTCGCGACGAGCTCGCCCGCCTCGAGACTTTCGGTGCAGACGACGAACGCGGCCGTGCCCGTGACGCGCGCGATCTCGTCCGAGCAGCGGATCGCGGGCGGGACGCCGCCGAGGATGCCGCGCCAGCTCGCCATCACCGCCTCGCGGCCGTTCAGGACCTGCCAGCCGGGATGGATGCACGCGACCGGCACGCCGCGCGCCCAGAGCGCGTCCATGGCGTCGACGTCTCGCTCGGCGAAGGCGCGGTAGAAGGCGGCGTTGGCGTCGAGGACGGCGCGTTCGTCGTCAGTCATGCGGTCCTTCTCCTTCTAGAGACGGTCGTGGAGGTCGGCGAACGCGGCGACGGCGTGCGCGAGGTCCTCGTCGGTATGGGTCGCCATGAGCGTGACGCGCAAGCGCGCGGTGCCGTCGGGCACGGTCGGGGGACGGATCGCCTGCACGAAGACGCCGCGCTCGAGCAGGCCGCGCGACCAGGCGAGGGCGCGTTCGCTGCTGCCGGTGATGACCGGGATGATCGGACCCGACCCTGGCGGGATCTCGAAACCGAGGTCGGCGAGGCGCGCGCGCAGCGACGCGGAGATCGTCGCGAGCCGGGCGCGCCGCTCGGGCTCGCGCTCGACGACGTCGAGCGCCGCGTCGACCGCCGCGACGACGGGTGGCGGAAGCGCCGTCGTGTAGATGAGACTCCGCGCCCGGTTCACCAGGAGCGCGATGAGCGCCGCGCTCCCTGCGACGAACGCGCCGGCGGCCCCGAGGGCCTTCCCGAGCGTTCCCATCTGCACCGTGACGGCGTCACCGAGGCCGAGCGCTTCGACGAGCCCCGCGCCCGTCGGTCCCTCGACGCCGGTCGCGTGCGCCTCGTCGACCATCACCATCGCATCGTGCGCCGCGGCGACGCGGCAGATGGCGTGGAGCGGAGCGTGATCGCCGTCCATGCTGAAGACGGAGTCGGTGACGACGAGCCGGCGCCGTCCCGCCGAGCGCGCGAGGAGCGCGTCGAGCGCGTCGGCGTCCGCGTGCGGGTAGACGTGCACCTCGGCGCCCGAGAGTCGGCAGCCGTCGATGATGCTCGCGTGATTCAGCTGGTCGCTGAAGACGGCGTCGCCGCGCCCGACGAGCGTCGTGATGGCGCCGACGTTCGCGTGGTAGCCGGTCGGGAACAGCACCGCCGCCCCGGTGTGCTTGAAGCGCGCGAGCCGGGCCTCGAGGTCGCGATGGATCGCGAGCGAGCCCGAGATGAGGCGCGACGCGCCGGCGCCGACGCCGTACGTCGCCGCGGCGTGCGCGGCCGCCGCGGCGAGCGCCGGGTGGTTGGCGAGCCCGAGATAGTTGTTCGAGCAGAGCGCCAGCACCCGCGCGCCGTCGATCGTGACCCAGGTGTCGACGGGCCCCTCGATGCGACGGAGCTCGCGCCAGCGGCCCGCCGCGCGGATGGTCGCGAGGTCGGCCTCGAACGCGTCGTCGAACGCATGGGGCATCGCGGTCAAATAGACCATGGCCGCCGGGTCGGCTAGAACGAGCGCGCATGGTCGAGCGCGACGCATCGATCCTCGCGCCGCTCGCCGGCTTTTATGCCGCGGCCGGCCGCCCGCTCCCGGCGGCGCACACGATCGCCGGTGCGGCGATGCCGCGGGGTCTGGCGGATCTCCTGAGCGCGCCGGAGCCCTTGACGCCACGGCTCGAGGAGCACGTCGGCGAGCCGCTCGCGCTCCGTGTGCTCGAGCGAAGGAGGAGCGGCGACCGCTATGCGCGGTGCGTGGTCCTCGTGCGCGCGGACGGCGTACCCGCCGTTCTCGGGGCGCTCGTGATCGACCTCGGCCGCCTCCCACCCGCCGTGCGCGCCGGCGTTCTCGCCGAGACGGTGCCCTTCGGCCATCTGCTCGGGAACGCCGTCGCGCGTCCCGATGCGCTGCTCCGCGTGGCGTGCGATCGGTTCATCGCCGACGCGCTGGGGCTTCTGGACCACGACGCGCACCTCTACGGTCGCCGTCGCACCCTGACCGACGGCTCGGGTGGCGTCATCGCGACGATCCTCGAGATCCTCGCTCCCGAGCCGAAGCGACTCGCCCGCGTCGGTTAGCGGGCGCGCGGGCCGCTCATCCCCATTCGTCGTTGCGGATGCGGGACAGCTTCTTGAACGCAGTGGACGCGAGCCCGGCGAGGTAAACGATCGGGCCGCCCCACCAGAAGTTGATCGCGACCGCGTCGTCGAGCGAGCGCGTGTGGTGCCACCACCCGTGCGGGATGAAGAGCGTCTCGCCGTCGCCGACGATGCCGCCGACGGGGCGCTTCTCGCGGAAGCGCGGGTGGCGGTCGAAGTCCGGTCGTTCCGGATCGACCGACGAGAAGTTCGGCATGCCCGAGAACATGCCGCGCGGGTACATGCCGCGGCCGCCGGGCGGATAGAGCAGCCAGCGCTTCCGCCCCGTCAGGTGCACGTTAAGGTTGTGCGGGACGTCGCGGTGCATCGGCGTCACCGTGCCGCTCTTGCCGACCCAGAATTTCGCGCGCAGGTGCCACGCGCCCTCGCAGTACGCCGGCAGCCGATGGTCGGCCTGGAACGCCGGCGGCAGGTTCCACGTCGGCGCCATCACGTAGTGGCTCGCGGTCCCCGGCGCCGCCAGCGAGCCGATGAACTCGCGAAGCGGGATGCGCCGGAAGTCGACCGTGTCGCGGCCGAGCGTGCCGTCCTCGAGGACGGCGGCGATCACCCGCGCGTCGCCGTAGCGCTCGGCGACGCGTGCGAACGTCCACTCGCGCGGCGGCACCCAGCCTTCGGTCACGCCCGTCAGCACGACGGGCCGGCTCGCGCGCAAGAAGCGGCGCTCAAAGGTCTCGACGTCGGGGGCTTCGATGCGTTCGAGCTCGTCGACTTCGACGGGCGGGGGGACTGCGGACATGCGCTTCAGGTCGTCCATCGGAACGTCGCGAGGTGTCAAGCCGGAACCTTGAGGTCCTACGCGATGCTATGGCGTGAGCCGCTCGAGCATGCGCGGAAAGGGAATGGTTTCGCGCACGTGATGCAGCCCGCAGAGCCACGCCACCATGCGCTCGATGCCCATGCCGAACCCCGCGTGCGGAACCGAGCCGTAACGACGGAGGTCGAGGTACCAGCCGAACGCTTCCTCTGGGAGGCCGTGGGCCCGGATGCGCTCCGTCAGCGCATCGATGTCGTCCTCGCGCTGACCGCCGCCGATGATCTCGCCGTAGCCCTCGGGAGCCAGTACGTCGACGCAGAGCGCGAGCCGCGCATCGGCGGGGTCCTGCTTCATGTAGAAGGCTTTCACCTGCGCCGGATACCGGTGCACGAGCACCGGGCGGTCGAAGCGCTGCGAAAGGACGGTCTCCTCGTCGCCGCCGAAGTCGTCGCCGAAGGTCACGGGCTTGCCGTCGGCGGTGAGCATCGCGATCGCCTCTTCGTAGCGGATGCGCGGGAACGGCTTCTGCACGCGCTCCAGCGGTGCGGTGTCGCGCTCGAGGAGCGCGAGCTCGGCCTTGCGCTCGGCGACCACGCGGCCGACGACCTCCACCAGGAAGTCCTCCGCGAGGTCCATGTCGTCGTCGAGGTCGGCGAACGCGACCTCGGGCTCGATCATCCAGAACTCGGTCAAGTGGCGGCGCGTCTTCGACTTCTCGGCGCGGAAGGTCGGCCCGAAGCAGTAGACCTTCCCGAACGCCATCGCCCCGGCCTCCATGTAGAGCTGGCCGCTCTGCGTGAGGTAGGCCTTGTCGTCGAAGTAGCCGACCTCGAAGAGCGTGGTCGTGCCCTCGCACGCGGCCGGCGTGAAGATCGGCGCGTCGATCAGGGTGAAGCCGCGCGAGTCGAAGTAGTCCCGGCACGCCCGGACCACGCTCGCCCGCACGCGCATGATCGCGTGCTGGCGTGACGAGCGCAGCCAGAGGTGCCGATGGTCCAAGAGGAACGCCGGGCCGTGCTCCTTCGGCGTGATGGGGTAGTCGCGCGCCTCCTGGAGCACGCGCACGTCCTTCACCGCGAGCTCGAAGCCGAGGGGCGAGCGCGCGTCGGCGCGCACCGTGCCGGTCACCTCGAGCGACGACTCCTGCGGGACGTGCCCGGCGCGCTCGAACACGTCGGGGGCGACGTCCTTCACGAAGGTCACGCACTGGATCGTGCCCGTGCCGTCGCGCAGCTGGAGGAAGTGGAGCTTTCCACTCGACCGTCGCGCGTAGAGCCAGCCGCGCAAGGTGACTTCTTCGTCGACGTGACGGTGCACGTCCTCGACCCAGACTCGCATGCGGCCTCCTCGCACTCCGTTGTGCCCCCGCCGACGAGCGACTATAGCTGCGCCGTCGGGGCCGGTGAAAGCAGCGTCGTCACGGCATCGCGCGTGCGAGCGTCGCGTCCCCCGGGTGGAGGAGGCATGCGGTTTCGGTTCGTCGTGCTGGTCGGAATGCTCGCGTGCGTGCTGGCGGTCGCGTGCGGCCCGACGATGCGTCAGCAGGACGACGACTGGAAGACGCTGGAGCCCGAGATCACGGGCGACAACGCGAAGGACGAAGCGCGCTGGCGCCGCGAGCTCGAGTCCGATCCCTGGGGTGACGACTCCCACCTGCTCACCGACGATCCGCCGAAGACGGCCGACGAATATCGCGCGAGTCAGGACGACGTGCCGCCGCTCGATTTCGTCGGACCGCCCGAGCCGCCGTCGCGGTGGGACAACATGCAGGCCGGCGGTACGAAGTTCGGCAAGGTGATGTTCTCGGTGCTCACGGTCTTGGTGACCCTCGGGATGATGGCGGCGCCGTACCTCATGATGATCTGACTTCCCGCCGCCGAGCCGCTCAGCGATGCCCGGATCTCGTGGGTCGGGACCCGTCGCTGCCGAGCGTACGCGCGACGTGGCGGCGATAGTGTTCCTGGAGCGTCCGCGTCACCGGCCCCGGCGTGCCGTCCCCGATGCGCGTGCGTTCGACGCGCACGACCGGCAGCACCTCGATCGTCGACGCGGTGAGCAGCACCTCGTCGGCGGCGAGCAACTGGCGGCACGTGAGAGGCCGCTCGACGAGCGGCACCCCGGCGCGCTTGGCGAGCGTCGTGAGCACGTGGCGCGTGACGCCTGGAAGGATGCCGTGAAGCGGGGGGGTGACGAGG
Source organism: Thermodesulfobacteriota bacterium (assembly GCA_036781285.1). GTDB lineage: Bacteria > Desulfobacterota > Binatia > UTPRO1 > UTPRO1 > UTPRO1. Next base: position 6,407 of record DAIQBH010000245.1, read on the forward strand.
CGCCCCCGCTCGACCGCGAAGACGTTGCTCGTCGTTCCCTCGAGCACCGTGTCGTCGGCGCCGAGATAGACGGCCTCCCAGGCGCCGCGCCGCTTCGCGATCATCTTGCCGAGAACCGCGGGGAGATAGTGCAACGTCTTGTGGCTCGGCAACGTGCCGGCGACGAGGCGGAACGGGAAGAAGCAGATGGAGACGCCGCGCGCCTGCGCGGTCGGAAGGCGCGGATCGACCGGCGTCGCGAGCATCATGATGGTCGGATGGAGCTCGGCGGGCGGCACGATGCCGAACGGGCCGGCGCCACGCGACACCGTGAGGCGCACGGCGGCGTCGGTCGCGAGAAGATCGTTGGCGCGGAGACAGCGCCGGATCCGCGGCAGCCAGTGATCGGGTGACGCCTCGAACGGGATGCGGAACACCCGTGCCGAGCGTGCGAGCCGGCGCAGGTGCTGCGGGAGGCCGAACGGTTTCCCGGCGTAGGTGCGCACCGTCTCGAAGAGGCCGTCGCCGTACACGAAACCGCGGTCGAGCGCGGAGATGGTGGCGTGGCGCGCCGGCACGAGCCGGTCGTTCAAGAGCAGGACGAGGTCGCGGTGTTTCATCGCGGCGCGTGTCCTGCCGCGGTGCGCGCGTGCGTCCGGTCGCCGGCGCGCGGGTCCTCGACTCCGAGGGCACGGAAGAACGCCGTCGCCTTCAGGTGCAGCTCGTCGCGCTCGCGGTCGACACGCGAGTCCGCGACGATCCCGCCGCCGGCCGCGTAGACGAGCCGATCGCCCTCGGCGACGGCGGTGCGGATCGCGACGTTCAGGTCGCAGTCGCCGCCGGCGTCGATCCAGCCGATCGCGCCCGTGTAGAAACCGCGCGGCGTCGCTTCCAGCTCGGCGATGACGTCCATGGCGCGGATCTTCGGCGCGCCGGTGATCGAGCCGCTCGGGAACGTGGCGCGGAGGAGCTCGCCGATCCCGACGCCGGGCCGGAGCGCGCCGCGCACCGTCGAGACCAGGTGCTGGACGGTGTCGAAAGAGACGCACGCGGCGAGATCGTCCACCGTGACGCTGCCGGTGACGCACACGCGCCCGAGGTCGTTGCGCTCGAGGTCGACGATCATGACGTGCTCGGCGCGCTCCTTCGGGTCGAGTACGAGCTCGGCCGCGAGCGCGGCGTCGGAGGCCGGGGTGGCGCCGCGCGGGCGGGTTCCCTTGATGGGGCAGGTGACGATCCGGTCGCCGCGGCGGCGGAGGAAGAGCTCCGGCGAACGCGACAGCACGCGCTCCGCACCGAGATCGAGGTACGCGCCGAACGGCGTCGCCTCGGCCGCGCGCAGGCGCCCGTAGATGTCGATCGGTGGCGCGGGCAGGCGGGTCTCGAACCGCTGCGTCAGGTTCACCTGATAGACGTCGCCCGCCGCGATGTACGCGTGGATGCGCGCGACGCGCTCGGCGTACGCGGCGGCGTCGAGGTTGGTCGTGATCGGCGACGTCTGCATGGGGAGCGTGGCGTGTCGGCGCGCTGCGATGCCGCGCATCGACCGCGCACGGCCCGCGCCGGGGCTGGCGCCGCGCGCGGCGTCGGCGGCGGCGTCGCGGACCTCTTCGGCGAAGGCGTCGAGTGCCGTCGCGTCGAGGTGCCAGCTCGCGAGCCACCAGCGGCGCGCGCGGTGATCGTACGAGAGTGCTGCGTCATAGAGCGCACCGGCGACACGCGGCGCCGTCGGAGCTTCGCCCGCGACCCGCGTGCCTTGCTCGATCGCGTGACGGGTTTCGTACGCGACCGCCGCGACGACGCCGCCCGCGAACGGCACTGGCCTCGGCTGCCGCCGTGCGCGTGCATCGGGCCGCACGTCGGCGAGCACGTGCTCGAGCGTCGTGAGCGGAGACTCCGCGGGCTCGCTGGCCGTCACGCGGAATTGCATCCGCGGACGGAAACCCATAGACGAAATCCAATCTTCACCCCAGGGCTGACCGGCGTCGATGAAGAAGGGCCGCTCCTTGCTGGCGAGTGTGCGAAAGAGCGACCACGGGTCGAGATCGAGCGTGAGCTCGCGGGCGTGCATGGTCGCTCTCGTCATAAAGACGGTCTCCCGGCCACGCAAGGCGCCCCCGCTAGCCGCGCGCGGTGGACGCGCGGCGTGGCAGCGCGGGGACGAGCCCCC
>DAIQBH010000246.1:0-8415 GCA_036781285.1 Thermodesulfobacteriota bacterium
GCCGGCGCTTCATCCGTGAGGTCGCGGCCGGTCTCGTGGAGGAGATCGACCGTCCCCCGGTACCCGCGGAGGTAGACCAGGCAGTCACGACACTCGGCGAGGTGGGCCTCGAAACGGCCGCGCACCTCGGCCGGGAGGTCACCCGCGACGTACTCGTCGAGAAAGTCCGTCAGCTCGCGGCAGGTCATCGGCGATCCTCCATGGCGCTCGTCACGCCGCTACGATGCTGCGGACCCCGACAAGGGTTCCGCATCGCGGCTCGCGCCGGCCACGACATTCCGCGACCCGCCGCGCGTCGTTCGTGGATCCGCGAAATGTCGCGGGGGCCGCGCCGGCCGCGAACCTCCGCGCCGCGACGCTTTCGCCGACGAGACGGCGACTTGGCCGTGGATCACCGTCCCGCGAGCCGGCGGTACGGGCGTTGCTCTCTCGCACGGCATGATCAAGATCACCTCTCTGGCGGACGAGGGCGACGGCGTCACGCGGCTCCGCGTGGACGGCCGCATCCTCTCGAAGACGACCGAGGCGCTGGACCGGGCATGCCGTGCCGGCCTCCGCGGGCCCCTCCTTCTCGATCTCTCCGGCGTGAGCTTCGTCGACGCCGACGGGGCGTCGCTCCTGACGGCACTCGTCGGACGCGGCGCCGTCGTGATCGGCGCCTCACCGCTCGTGAACGAGATCCTCCGTACCGCGGCGCCGTCGCCGGGCGACGATCTCGCTCCCGCTGCGGAGGGCGACCCCGACGCCATGCTCGTCGTCCGCCTCCGGCGCGGCGAGGACGACGCCTTCGAGGAGATGAGCCGGCGGTTCGCCGGCCGCATGCTCGCGGTCGCCCGCCGCATGCTCCGGAACGACGAGGACGCTCGCGACGCCGTGCAGGAGGCGTTCGTCTCGGCTTTCAAGAGCCTCGACGGTTTCGCGGGGCACGCGAAGCTTTCCACGTGGCTCCACCGCATCGTCGTGAACGCGGCGCTCATGCGGCTCCGGACGAAGAAGCGGAAGCCCGAGGAATCGATCGACGACCTGCTCCCGACCTTCGACGAAACCGGCCATTTCGCCGCCGAGGTCGAGCCGCCGGATCTCCCGAGCGACGCGTTCGAGCGCCGCGAGCTGCGCGCGACGGTGCGCCGCTGCGTCGACCGCCTGCCCGAGTCGTACCGAACGGTCGTACTGCTGCGCGACATCGAAGAGCTCTCGGCCGAGGAAACCGCGGAGGCCCTCGGCCTCTCGACGAGCGCCGTGAAGAGCCGGCTGCACCGAGCCCGACAGGCGCTCCACACGCTGCTCGTCCAGGCCCGCCTCGGCGCGCCCGAGCCCACGCCGGACGATCACGACCGCGACCGCCACGCCGCCGCGGCATCTCACGACCGTGGCTGACACCGATCCCAAGCGAGTGCTCGTCGTCGGCGGCGGATTCGCCGGCGTCTACGCGGCCGTCGAGCTCGAACGACTCCTGAAGCGCGACCCGAGCGTCGAGGTCACGATCGTGAACCGCGACAACTTCTTCCTCTTCACGCCGATGCTCCACGAGGTCGCCGCGAGCGATCTCGACGTCACCCACATCGTGAATCCGGTCCGGAAGCTCGTGCGGAAGGTCGGTTTCTTCGACGGCGACGTGGTGGACATCGACCTCGAGCGGCGCGCCGTCGTGGTCGCGCACGGGACCGACGCGCACACGCACGCCCTGCCCTACGACCACCTCGTGATCGCGCTCGGATCGATCACCAACTTCTTCGGCCTGCCGGGCCTCGCAGAGCGCGCGCTCACCATGAAGTCGCTCGGCGATGCGATCGCCCTCCGCAATCGGCTGATCGCGCTGCTCGAAGAGGCCGACACCGAGTGCTGCGCCGAGATCCGCCGGCGCCTCCTCACCTGCGTCGTCGCGGGCGGTGGGTTCGCCGGGGTCGAGACGATCGCGGGCATCAACGACTTCGTCCACGAGGCCCTGCGCTACTACCCGAATCTCTCGCCCGACATGGTGCGCATGGTCCTCGTGCACCCCGGCGCCGTGATCCTGCCGGAGCTCTCCGAATCGCTCGGCCGCTACGCGCAGCGGAAGCTCGAAGCGCGCGGCGTCGAGATCCGCACGGCGACGAAGGTCGCCGCGGTCGGCGACGACACGGTGACGCTCACGGACGGCGCGACGCTCGACGCGCGCACGATCCTCTGGACGGCCGGCACGACCCCGAATCCGCTCCTCGGGGCGCTGCCGTGCGGAAAGGAGCGCGGCCGCATCCTGGTCGACTCCCATCTCGAGGTTCCCGGCTGGCCGGGCGTCTGGGCGCTCGGCGACTGCGCCCTCGTCCCCGACGGCGCCACGGGATCGTTCCATCCGCCGACGGCGCAGCACGCCATCCGCCAGGGCAAGGTCGTCGCCCGAAACGTCGTCGCCGCGCTTCGCGGCAAGCCGAAGACGCCGTTCGCTTTCCGCACGATCGGGCAGCTCGCCTCGCTCGGCCGCCGCACCGGCGTCGCGGAGATCTTCGGCATCCGGTTCTCCGGCTTCCTCGCGTGGTGGCTCTGGCGGACCATCTACCTCGCGAAGCTGCCGCGCTTCGAGAAGAAGCTCCGCGTCGCCCTCGACTGGACGCTCGACCTGCTCTTCTCGAAGGATCTCGTGAAACTCACGGCGCGCGGCGAGACGGTCGCGCGCGACCAATTCCCGATCGACCGGGCCGTGGCGCCGGTCGAACCAGCGCGCCTCCGCGCCTGAACGCAACGAAAGGACGTCCCATGGACTCGATCGTCACCCGCCTCTTCGCGCTCCGCCGCCTCGTGCTCGAGATCGCCGATTCCCTCGCCTGGCTCCCGCCGACGCTCGCGCGGTTCACGGTCGGCTGGGTCTTTCTCTGGACCGGTTGGGGAAAGCTGCACGACCTCGACCAGATCGTGCAGTTCTTCGCCGAGCTCGGGATTCCATATCCGGAGCTCCAGGCACCCTTCGCATCGGGCACGGAGCTCCTCTGCGGAGCGCTGATCCTCGCCGGCCTCTGCACGCGGCTCGCGAGCGTGCCGCTGGTCGTCGTGATGGTCGTCGCGATCGCGACCGCGCAGTGGAAGAACGTGGCCGGCCTCGGCGATCTCTTCGGGCTCGTCGAGTTCCTCTACATCGCGCTGCTGGTCTGGCTCGGCATCGCGGGGCCCGGGCCGCTGTCGCTCGACGCGCTGCTGGTGCGCGTCGTGACGCCGGATGCAGCACCCTCGCTCTCGAGTGGGTTGCGGATCGCTTCCGATCCGGAGCGGTCCGTCACGTGGCCCCGAGCGACGGCTGCCCGTCCGGACGTCACGGCACGGTGAACTGCAGGGTCGAGAGGTCGTACGCGTAGATCTCCAATCTTGGATATCTCCATCGAAATGCACGCCGATGGGAGCGCGGTTCAGCGGAACGCGAGATCGGCGACGACGCCGGTCTCCGAACGGCCCCAGAAGACCTCCACGCCCGTGGCCGGGTCGATCTCGTAGAGCGCATCGCCCCTGGAGGCGAAAAGTGTCCCGTCGGTCGGTCGGACGGCGAGCCCGTCGTACACGAGGCTTAGCGGCGTACTCGAAATGGTCGCGGCCGTCGCCGGATCCAGCACGCGGAGTGCGACCCGGCTGAACGTGCAATCGGTGTAGCCCGCGAAGTAGAGCGTTCCGTCGGGCGCGAACGCGAGGCCGCCCTCGCTGCAGCTCCCGGTGTCGCCGACCTCGAAGACCAGTCCCGAGAACGGGTCGATCGTGTACAGCCAACCGGGGGCGCCGAAGCGGTCGCCGTTCCAGCGGATGCCGTAGATCACGCCGGTCCCGGGCTGCACGGCGAGATCCCCGATGGAGACCGGCGAGGGGAAAAACGGGTCGTCCTGGAGCACCACGCTTCCGAGGGCTCCCCCCGTCGCGGGATCGATCCCCAGGAGGCGGCTCGGTCCGCCCTCGTTCGTCGAACCGACGAGGATGCCGGCCCAGAAGTCGAGCCCCGTGAGCCAGCCCGGCGTGACGGCGTCGCCGAGCACCGTCCCGCCGCCGACGGCCTGGTCGAGCGTGACGACACCGCCCGGCAGGGCGGTCGAGCCGCCTCCGAGGCCGCCGTAGAGGGTCGTCGTGGTGCTGATCTTCCGTACGGTGATGGGGAAGCGCAGCTTCGGACCGCCGCCGCTGAAGACGATGGCAGCGTGGCGTACCTCGCGCTCGGGGACGGCCGACGCGTCGACGGCGACCGTGAACGTGGCGTCGCCCCCGGCGGGCATGGTGATCGATGCCGGCACGGTCACCACGAGATCGGCCGGCGCCTCGACCTTGAGCTTGAGGGTCGTCGGCTTCGCACGCACGTTGCGCGCCGTGCGTTGCACCACGGCGGTCGACGCGACGTTGGGTAGATACAAGCTCGGGGTGTTGAGGTGCGAAAGGTCGATTCCCGAAAACGGGGCGAACGCGAAGTCGATCCAGCCGGCCTCGAACGTGATCGGCACCGAGGCGATCTGCTTCAAGGAGACGCGACCGGATCCCGCATCGAAGGGATCGAAGGGCGTCGTCCCGTCGTCGTCGAAGACCTTCGGCGACGCGAGGGTCATCAGCGTCGACTGGATCTGCCCGGGCGTGAAGCTCGGATGGATCGCGCGCACGAGCGCGGCCGCGCCCGCGACGTGCGGGCTCGACATCGACGTACCCTGGATCGCCTGGAAAAGCTGGTCGTCGGCGTCGGTGATCGTCGCCGTGTCGGGCGTGGTGCCGGCGAGGATCTGCACCCCGGGCGCGGTGACGTCGGGCTTGCTGACACCGAGCAGCTGCCGCGGCCCCCCGCGCGAGCTGAAGTCGGCCATGACGTCACCCTTGGCGCCCTTTGCCTTCCCGGCCTGGAAGGTCGCCGTGGCCGCGGGATGCTGAGCGAGGAACGCGCGCAGCGCCGTACCCGCGTCCTTCGGCACGTACAACGTCGGGATACCGTGGTTGTCGGTGAAGATCCGGGCGAAGAACGCGTCGTAGAGGATCATCCCGGCGGCGCCGCGTTGGGCCACGTTGAAGCTCTTGCGGAGCCGATTGCCGACGCCGCGATTGCAGATCGCGACCATGTTCGTGAACGTGCCGTCCGGTGTCGCGTTCTCGCAGAACGGATCCCCGACCGCGGCGGCGTCGAGCACGGAACGCGCTGGAACGACGCCGGCGCTGATCGTCCCGCCGTTCAGCTTGAGCTTCTTGCCGCTGCTGCCCGCGAGCGTGAGCTTGCTCGCGAACTGGCGCTTCTGCGTGCTCGCGGCGACCGTCGTCACCCATGGGCCGCGGTGGTTCACGGTCTCGGCGAGTCCGTCGTTGCCGGCCGACGCGGCGACGAAGATTCCTTCCGAGTACGCACCGAGGAACGCGATCTCCACCGGGTCCGAGTAGGGCGCGGTGCCGCCGCCGATCGAGAAGTTGATCACGTCGACGCCGTCGGCGATCGCCTGGTCCACCGCAGCCGCCGAGTCACTCTGGAAGCATTCCGCCTGGCACACCTTGTAGGCGATGACGTGGGCGCGGGGAGCAATGCCCGACACCTTGCCGCGCGCAATGCCGACGATCGTCGCGGGCACCTTGCCGTTACCCGCGGCGGTGCTCGCCGTGTGCGTCCCGTGTCCGTCGTCGTCGCGCGCCGAGGTGAATGCACCGGCGGGAAGCTCGCACTGGCCGGCACCGACGCAGGCGTCGAACGCGGCCATGAAGCGGTAGGCGCCGATCAGCTTGTTGTTGCAGGTGAAGGGCGGCCCGGGATTGGCGCCGCTGCCGAACTCGCAGGCGCGCACACCCGGCCGCGGCGGATAGGGCTTGCCGTCCGGATCCGGGTCCGAGAACGACGGGTGCTCGGGCCAGATGCCGCTGTCGAGCACGCCGACGACGATGCCCTCACCGGCGACAGCCTGCCCGCCGAGCGCCTTCCACGCGGCCGTGGCTCCGATGAAGGCCGGACTGCGTTCGGTCGTCGGCCGGAAGCGCTCGTCGGGGTACACCGCGACGACTCCGGGAAGCGATCGGATGCCGTCGACGGCGGCCTCCGGCACGCGCAGGGCCACGCCGTTCAGCGCGAGCTGGTAGCGATGCAGGACCTGGACCCCCGGCGTCACGAGCGTGGCGGCTGCGACGAAGGCGTCCTGCCGGTTGGAGAGAAACGCGCGGTACGCGGTGACCGCGCGGGAGCGCGCGTCGAGGCGTCGTCCGCGCGCCGGCTCGACGCTCGTCGCCGCGAGCCCACCGATCCCACCCCGGTAATGGACGACCGGTGGATCCGCGAGGCGAACGATGACACCCGTTGTCCCGTCACCGACCGCGAGCGCGGCGGCGGGCCCGAGGGCCTGCACCGCAACCGTCGTAGCAATGAGCAGCGCGGAACGAAGCGTCATCGGTCCACCCTCCAGCCGTCGTCGAGTGGGTGCCGCGGGGCGATGGTCTTCGCTCTAGCCAGACGGTCCGATCAGGGTCAACCCGTGGTTCCGGTCGACCCGGGTGGCGGCCGTGCGCATCCAGGATGCACTACTGCACGGTGAACTGGACGGCCAGCTCGCGCTGCTTGTTGCCGGGGTTGTCGGGTTGCGAGTTTGCCGGCTGGTTGGTGCTGACGCGGGAATAGGCGCTCAAGGTCACGCAGAGCTGGTAGAAGCCGGGCTGGAGGAGACCGCCACGCGGAAGCTCGTCCTCGACCGTCCCGGGCGGATACGGCGCGGGCTCGTTGATGTAGTACGCGTAGACCTCCGCGTGCTCCTCGGCGCACGGCGAGCCGGAGAGCTCGATGTACGCGCCGGCACCGATTTCCCCTGCGAAGGCGTAGCCGGCCGGGGCGCCGACCACCGAGAAGTCGACGCAGGTCGCGCCGTTTGCGACCGCCGAGGTCTGGGCGCGCAGCATCCCGCTGTTCGAATGCGTGATCGTCGTGGTCGCGGCGGCCTGGAAGCTGAAGCCCTGGAAGAGGAAGCCGGCATAGTCGCCGTCCCCGTCGGGATACGGAATCACCACGCTCTGTCCCTGCATCTCGGAAGTGTGGCCCACCATATACGAGCCCGAGGACGAGACGCCGCCCCGCGTGCCGGAGCGGCCGCCCGACGCGGCGCCCTGCCAGGAGCCGAAGTAGTCGTCGGAGGCTGCCCCCGGCAGATCGTCGCGGTCGCGCAGGCGATCCTGGTCCTCGTCGAGATGGATGAGGGTCGAGCTCTGCGACCCGGCCGGGAAGTAGTACGCGACACTGTTCCCGTACGCGATCGAGCTGCGGGAGAAGAGATACACGCCGTCGGGCCGGAAATCCGCGCATTCGTCGTGCGCATCGTCCTCCTCGTCGACCCCGACACTCACCTCGTCCTCCGCGAGCACGATGCCGCCGGGCGCGGGACGCACGCGGATGACGACGGACACTTCCTCGCTGCCCGAGCCCGGCGTGACGGTGCGCTCGACCCGGCCCGTCTCGTCCGTCGTCGCGCTGCCGCCGCCCGAGCCGCCGTCGACGTCGACCTCGACGCGCACGCCGGCGAGCGGCCGGGTCGCGCCGGTGGCGTCGCGATGGGTGACCGTCACACGCAACGTCGCCGGCTCACCGGCCGCGAGATCATCCTCCTCGAAGCCGACGAATCCTGCGTCCACGGCGACGGGATTGCACCATGCCGGATCGACGAGCGCGTCCCGCTCGTCGTCGGAGCCCTGATAGAGCGCGGAGTGCGCGTAGTAGCAGAGGATCTCGAGGTCGGTGAGGCCGTCCTGCTCGAAGAAGACGCCGCCGCCGTCGGAAAGCTCCTGGAACACCCGCGCGAGGAGCGGCGGCGCGAGCGGCGGTGAGCCGACGCGGTCGAGATCGAAGGGCCGGGTGCCCGGGCCGCCCGTGAAGCCGTCGCCGTTGAGATCGAATCGACCGTACTCGCGGCTCGCCGGGTTCACGGGCGGACCGTGCGTCGCGGCGTCCGTGAAGCCGTCGAAGTAGCGCTCGAGGAAGAGGCCGAGGTCGCCGCCGTCGAAGACGCCGTCGTCGTCGGCGTCGAGGATGGCGTGCCGCATCGGAGCAGTCGCGGGCGACGGCGGCACCGTGTCGTCGAGCGCCAGCACGGCGCCGTAGGCGTCGATCACCGGCTTCGGCGCCGCGGCATCGCAAAGGTCGGCGCCGCCGTCGTTGCCGGTCGCGGTGGCGGTCGCGACGAGCAGCGCCCGCAACTCGGCGACCGAGAGCGCCGGCGCGAGCGCCCAGAGATACGCCGCGAGCGCCGCGACCTCGGGCGTCGCCATCGAGGTGCCGGTCTTGTTGCCCGCCTGGCACGGGGCCGAGTTGCCGACGGTGCAGAGCGTTTGGTCCGCCGGCGGCCACGAGGCTTCCTGCGTGCAGCCGCCTGAAATGCAGAAGGCGGTCACGCCCGCCGCGTCCCGCAGCGACCAGACGTCGGCGCCGATTCCCGCCAGGTGGCCGCCGCGCTTCGAGTCGTCGTGGAGGCAGCG
>DAIQBH010000247.1:0-8372 GCA_036781285.1 Thermodesulfobacteriota bacterium
ACGTCCGCGCCGGCCCACGAGTACCCGCGAGCTCACCCGCGATGACCCGCGCCGACCCGCCGTCGAGCACGACCGACGGAATCTCGGCGCGCGTGATCGCCTGGTACGTGGCAGGAGTCATCTTGGCCTTCGCGGGCAGGTTGACCCAGAGCTGCACCATCCGGAACGGCCCGCCCGTCTTCGAGAAGCCCGCCGAATGCCGCTCCTCGTGGATGATGCCGCCGGCGGCCGTCATCCATTGCACGTCACCCGTGCCGATCGTGCCGCCGCCGCCGGCGGAATCGCGATGCGTGACCTCGCCGTCGTAGACGATGGTGACGGTCTCGAACCCGCGATGCGGATGCTGGCCGACGCCGCGGGGCGGCCCCGCGTTCGGCGCGAAGGTGTAGGGGCCCGCGTAGTCGAAGAGGAGGAACGGGCTGATCGCCTTCGTGTCGTCGTGGTACCCGAACAGCGAGCGCACGGGGAATCCGTCGCCCACCCAGTGGCCGCCTTCACTGCGGAGAATCGTCTCGAGCTTTTTCATGATCGGTCCCTTCGAGTGGCTTTGCATTCGTTGCGACCGCCAATATGTGTCCGCGAAAACCCGTCACAAGTACGGTCCCCGAGGATACCGCCCATGGCACGCACGCGAGGCTGTCCCGCCGAGATCACGCTCGATTTTCTCGCGAGCAAGTGGCGGCCGATGACGATCTTCTGGCTGCTCGACGGTCCCATGCGCTTCAACGAGCTCCAGCGCCGGCTCGGGCCGGTGACCCACCGGACCCTGTCGAAGACCCTCAAGGAGATGGACCGCGCCGGCCTCGTGACGCGCCACGACCACGGCGAGAACCCGCCGCGGGTGGAGTACGCGCTCACGCCCAAGGGCCGGAGCCTCGAGCCCGTGCTCCAGGCGATGGAGCAGTGGGCGGCCCGCCACGGCAACGACTAGGATGGGCGCGTCGTGTGGACCGCGCGTGCGGTGTCGTCGTATGGTCCCCCGCGATGAGCGCACGCGCCCCCCTGCGCGTGCGCAAGGTCCAGTTCGCGTACCCGGACGACCTTGCGCCGCACTGGAATGCCCGACGGCCCGAGTGGAGCCAGGTCGTGAACGCCAGCTCGCTGCTCATGCCGTACCTCGAGCCCTTCCTCATCGATGCCGTCCGCGAGGCGATCCCGCGGATCGAGGATCCGGCGCTCCGCGAGGAGGCGAAGGCGTATCTCGGCCAGGAGGCGCACCACTACAAGCAGCACCGGCGCTTCAATGACCTCCTGCTCGCGCGCGGCTACGAGGCGCTGCGCGCCTATGAAGCCACGCTCGAAGCCGACTACGAAGGGCTCCGCACCCGGCCGCTCGCGTTCCGGCTCGCGTACGCGGCGGGGTTCGAGACGATGGCGCTCGCGATCGGCCACATGCTGGTGCGGCATCGCCGCTTCTTCTTTGCCGACGCCGACCCGAGCGTGAGCTCGCTCGTCCTCTGGCACTTCGTGGAGGAGGTCGAGCACAAGCGGGCGGCGTTCGACGTCTACCAGGCGGTCGTCGGGAGCTGGTCACAACGCCTCGGCGGGCTCGCGTACGCGATGTGGCACACCCTGCGGCGTACCCGGCAGGCGTACGTCCTGCTGCTCCGCGCCGACGGGCTCTGGAATCGCCTCCGGACGCGCATCGCGATGAAGCTCCTGATGGCGCGGATCGCGGCGGCATGCTTCCCGCGACTGCTCGAGAGCCTGGTCCCGTGGCACGACCCCGCGCGCGTCGCCGATCCGCTCTGGATCCGCGAGTGGGTGGCGCTCTACGAGCGCGGCGAGCCCGGGCTCACGCGCCTCGACACGCACCGCATCCACCTCATGCCGGCGGCGCTCGTATGAACGACCGCGACCGTCAGGTGCTGATCGTGAACGGCGCGGGCCTCCTCATCGGGAGCATCCTCGTCGGCTGGGTGTTCTTCTTCTTCCTCCTGAAGGCGATGGTGCTGTGGCCCATTCCGGGGAACGTGCCGGTCGACATCCCGGGCGACGAGCGCGGCTGGCGCATGGCGCACATGGAGGGCCTGACGCAGGGCCTGCTGCTCATCGCCATCGGCGCCGTCGGCGGGCACCTCCGGCTCTCGCGCCGGCAGTCGCGCGTCCTCATGTGGTCGTCGATCGTGACCGGTTGGCTTTTCTTCCTGCCGTCGGCGTTCGGTCCGATGGCGGGGGTGCGTGGCCTCGCGTTCGGCGGCGGCCCGTTCGGCGGCGACGTCACGCTCAACAACCTGATGTACGTCTTCGGCTGGCCGCCGATGATCGCCGTCCACATCATGCTGCCGCTGTTCTTCTGGGGCGCCCTCGGGCGGCTCCGCGAGATGCGATAGGCGAAGGCGCCCGCCGCCGGCGCGTCAGCCGAGCTCGTCGAGGAGCGCCCGCGCGTCGAGCAGGTCGCGGGTGTCGAAGCCTTCCCGAAACCACGCGTGGATCGGGGCGAGGAGCGCCCGGGCGCCGGCTCGGTCGCCGCGCCGATCCATGAAGCGGGCGAGCCCGATCGAGACGCGGAGCTCGAACGACCGCGACTCCTGGGCGCGCGCGACGTCGAGGGCCTGCTGGTACGAGGCGGCCGCGCCGTCGTCGTCGCCGACGGCGAGCAGCAGCTCGGCCTCCACCCGCAGCAGCTCGGGGTCGAAGAAGGTCTGCGCCGACCGTGCCGCGACGGCGAGACCGTTCGCGATCGTCGCGCGCGCCTCGTCGAGCTGGCCGGCCGCCCGATAGGACTTGCCGAGGAGGACCATCAAGGCGGGTGCGCCGCCGCGGCTCCCGGCGGTCGCCATGAGCGCGAGACCGGCCTGGAGATCGGCGATGGCCGACGTCTCGCCCGCCTGCACGCGCGCGGCCGCGTGGAACGCCTGCCCGACGCCGAGCCAGAACGGGAAGCCCTGCGCCTCGCTGAGCGCGATCGTCTCCTCGGCGCGCTCGCGCTGGCGCGCGCCGTCCTGGCGGAGCGCGTGCACGACGGTCTCGAAGAAGAGCGCGTGCGCGACGCTGAAGGGATGGTCGAGCTCGCGGGCGCGAATCACGCCCTCGCGGGCGCGCGTCAACGCGCGGTCGGGATGGCCGAGGACGAAGAGGTCCCAGGCGCTCGCGGAGAGCGCCCGGACGCCGGGGTTCCCCGACGCGAAGAGGTTCGCGCGTGCGACGTCCGGTTGGGCCAAACCGAGCGCGGTCTCGAGGTGCGCGAGCGACGACGCGAACTTCCCGCGATAGACCTCCGTGAGCCCGAGGTCGCAGTGCGCCTTCAGGAGGAGACCGGGATCCGCGATGCGCTCGCCGATCGCGAGTGCCTGGGCGCCGAGGAGGCAGGCGCGCTCGGTGTCGCCGGAGTTGTGCGCGAAGACGCCGAGACGGCTGAGCGCGTGCCCGAGCCCGAGCTCGTCGCCGACGGCTTCACAGAGGGCGCGGGTCCGCTCGTGCGCCGCCTCGACCTCGGGGCTGGTGTAGCCGAGGGCGACCGTGCGCGACTCGGCGAGCGTCACTTGGAGCGCCGCTTCGCGGGCGTCGCGTTCGCGGCTCGCGGGCCGGGTCAGGAGGATCGCGATCGCGTGCTGGAAGTGGCGGATCGCCTCGGCATGCGCCGAGCGCGACTGCGCGCGTTCGCCGGCGCGCTCGTAGCAATCGACGGCCTCGGCGACCCGGCCCGCGGCCTCGGCGTGGCGCGCGACGAGCTCGGGCTCGGCGGCGGCGCGTTCCGGAAACCGGTCGAGCAGGACGTCGACGACGCGGCCGTGCATGCTCTGGCGGGCGCGCTTCAGGAGCGATTCGTAGGCGGCCTCCTGCACGAGCGCGTGCTTGAATGTGTACGTCGCGTCGGGCGGCTCGCCCCGGACGAAGAGAATCTCCGCCTTCACGAGGCGCGCGAGCCCACGCCGAAGCGCCGCGTCGCTCATGCCGGCGGTCGCGGCGAGGAGCTCGTACGTGAGCTCGCGGCCGAGCACCGCGGCGCGCTGCGCGACGTCCTTGCCGGTCGCGAGCCGGTCGAGCCGCGCCATCAGCGAGTCGGCGAGGGTCGACGGGATCGCGGCGGCGTCGCGCACCGCGCCCGGTCCCAGCACCGATTTCGTGAGCTCCTCGAGGAAGAGCGGCACGCCGTCGGCGCGTGCGACGAGCGCGTCGGCGGTCTCGGCCGCGAGCGGCGTCCCGACGATCCCCGTCACCATCTCGCGCGCCTGCCGCTTGGTGAGCCGCGCGAGACGGAGCGTCGTCGTGTTCTCGCGCGCCGGCCAGGGCGGCAGGAACTCCGGCCGCGCCGTCAGCAGCAGCAACACGTTCGCAGTGGCGCTCTGCGTGACGAGCCGCCCCAGCACCTCGAGCGACGAGGCGTCGCACCAGTGCAGATCCTCGACGACGACGACGATCGGCTGGATAGCGCTGTGCGCCAGGTTCCAGCGCGCCATCAGGTCGATCGTCTTCCGGCGCTGCTCGTCCGGGCTCATCGCGAGCGCGGTCGGTGCGGGCAGGCCGAGAAACTCCGCGACGAGCGCGACGGCCTCGGGCGACGCGAGCTTCCCGAGCCCGCGCTCCAGGCGTTGCAGCTTCGCGTCGGCGCCGTCGCCGGGTCCGAACGCGAGGGCCTGGCGCGCGAGATCGATCAGGGGATGGAACGGGGTGCCCTGCGTGTACGGCGTCGCGCTGCACTCGAGCCACGTGTGCGGTACGGCCGCGAGCCGCTCGCGGAGCTGGTACGCGAGGCGCGACTTGCCGACGCCGGCCTCGCCGACGACGAGCACGTTCTGGCCCTCGCCGTCCCGCGCGCGCTCCCAGCGCTCGACGAGGGTCGCGATCTCGACGTCGCGGCCGACGAATCGCGTGAGGCGACCCGCCGTGACGCCGAGGCGGCTGCGGACGCCGCTCGGCCGCACGATGCGGTAGAGCGGCATGGCGTTCCGCACCCCGCGGAGCGCTTGCGGACCGCGTTCCTCGACGACGAAGAGGCCGGCGACGAGGCGGAGCGTGTCGGCGCTCACGAGCACGGTGCCGGGATCGGCCGCGCTCTGCACGCGCGAGGCGACGTTCGGCACCTCGCCGAGCGCGACCGCCTCCGTGCGGCCGGCGGCGCCGCCGAGCGTTCGCAAGACGACCGGTCCCGTGTGCAACCCGACGCGGACCGCGAGCGGGTCGCCGCCGGCTTCGATCTTCGCGGCGTCGTCGACGAGGTCGAGGGCCGCGCGCACGGCGCGCTCGGCCGCGTCGTCCCAGGTCTTCGGCCATCCGAAGTACGCGAGGATCCCGTCGCCGAGGTACGCGGCGACGTGGCCGCCGTGCCCGGTCACGATCGCCTCGGCGCGGTGCTGATGCGTGCGCACGACCTCGTGGTAGTCCTCGGGATCGAGCCGGCCCGAGAGCGCGGTCGAGCCGACGAGATCCGCGAAGAGCACCGTCATCTGCCGGCGCTCGCCCTCCTCGGACGGGATCGGCGCCTCGCCGGGAACGAGCGACGCGCCGCACGCGCCGCAGAACCGCGCGGCCGGCTCGAGAGGCGCTTCGCACGCGGGACAACGGCGGACGAGCGGCGTGCCGCAGCCGCCGCAGAAGCGGTGGCCGGCGGGGTTCGACTGCTCGCAGCGGGTGCATTTCGTGCGGGAGACGGGGACGGCGGACGACCGGCGGCGGATCAATGGACCTCCTGGGATTTCCTGATGGGCGCGTTTCCTGAGCGTGCGCGAGAGCATAAGAAGGGCGACGGTTAGCGAGAATGCGCGAATGGTTAACATCGCGGGTCCGGACGGTTAGCGGCCTGCACGGCTGGACGTAGCGATGGCGGAGGACGTCGTTTTCGGACCGTTCCGCCTCGATCTCACCGGCGGGCGGCTGCTGCGCGGGGAGCGCGAGGTCGACATCCGGCCGCGGCCGCTCGCGTTGCTGTGCCATCTCGCGGCCCGTCCCGGCGTGCTCGTGTCGCGCGCCGAGCTGCTCGCGTCGGTCTGGGACGGGGTCCACGTCGATCCCGGCGTCGTCAAGGTCGCGATGCACTCGCTCCGCGAGGTCCTCGGTGCGCACTACGTCGAGACCGTCGGGCGGCGCGGCTATCGCTTCGTCGACGGCGCGCCGGCGGCGGCACCCGATCGTCACGCGCGGCCGCGGCCGGCGTCCGTCGGGCGCCGCGCCGAGATCGCGACGTTGCACGAGCTCCTCGACCGCGCGTGCGACGGCCGCCGGCAGCTCGTCTTCGTGACCGGCGAGGCCGGGATCGGCAAGACGACCGTCGTCGATCGCTTCGTCGCGGGCGTCGGGCCCCGCGCGCGGGTCGCGCGCGGGCAGTGCCAGGAGCGCTACGGCGAGGGCGAGCCGTACCTCCCGATCCACGACGCGCTCCGCCAACTCTGTGACGGCCCGGACGGCGGCGAGGTGAAGGCGATTCTCCGGCGCTGCGCGCCGTCGTGGCTCGCGCAGCAGCCGAGCCTCACGTCGGAGGAGGAGCGGGCCGCGCTCCAGCGGACGCTCCACGGTGCGACCCAGGAGCGCCTGCTGCGCGAGCTCGCGGAGGCGATCGAGGTCCTTTCGGCCGCGCATCCGTTGGTGCTCGTCCTCGAAGACCTGCACTGGAGCGACGCCTCCACGATCGAGCTCGTCGCGCGGCTCGCGCAACGGCGCGAGGATGCGCGCCTCATGCTCGCCGCGACGTATCGCTCGACCGATCCCGCGCTCCGCGACCACCCGCTCCACGACGTGACGCGCGAGCTCGCGGCCAAGCGCCTCGGCGTCGAGGTGCCGCTCGCGCTGCTCGGCGAGGACGAGGTCGTCGCGTACGTCGAGCCGTTCGTCGGCGAGGGCGAGGCGTCGGTCCTCGGGCGCGCGGTCCACGAGCGGACGGGCGGCAATCCGCTGTTCATGGTGAACGTCGTGGACGAGCTCTGGGCCGAGGGCGCCGCGACCTTCGACGACGGGGTCTGGCGGCTGCGCGCGGCGCCCGAGCTCGTGTCGCAGCGCATTCCGGATGCGCTCCGCGGTCTCATCGAGAAGCAGCTGGTACGGCTCGCGCCCGACGAACGGTCGGTGCTCGAAGCGGCGAGCGTCGTCGGGCAAGAGTTCACGGCCGCGGCGGTCGCCGCCGCGCTCCAAAAGATGCCCGAGGCGATCGACGAGCGCTGCGAGGATCTCGCCGATCTCGGCCATCTCGTCGAAGAGGCGGGGCGCGTCGAGTGGCCGGACGGAGTGGTGAGCGGCCGCTATCGGTTCCGTCACGCGCTCTACGTCGACGTGCTCCGTGATCGCATCGCGCCGACGCGCCTCGTGCGCATGCACCGCCTGGTCGCGGAGCGGATCGAAGCGGCATACGGGGCGAGCGCGCGCGACCACGCGGCGCTCCTCGCGACGCACTTCGAGGCCGGCGCGCGCCGCGACGAGGCCGGGCGCTATCACGACTTCGCCGGCGAAAGCGCGCTCCGGCAAAGCGCGCACGGCGTGGCGCTCGGCCACTTCCGGAAGGCGCTGGAGCTCCTCGGGTCCGATCGCGACCGCGGCCGCGAGCTCGCCCTGCACACGAAGATCGGGATGTCGTACGCGGCGGCACGCGGTTACACGGCGCCGGAGGCGGAGCGCGCGTTCGCGAACGCCGTCGCGTTGCGCGACGGACTCGAGGACCGCGTCGAGCTCTTCTCGGCGTATCGCGGGCTCCGCGAGTTCTTCCTGGTCCGCGGCGAGATCCCGGAGACGCGGACGTTCGCCGAGCAGTTGCACCGGCTCGCGGAGGCGCACGGCGATCCGTTGTTCATGGCGGAGGCCCAGTTCTCGCTCGGGTCCGTGCGCTTCTACGCGGGCGAGCTCGAGGCCGCGCGCGCCGCCTTCGAGCTCGCGCTCGCGGCGGTCTCGAGCGCCGCCGCGCCCGCCGACGCGATCACGTACACCCACGACCCGATCGCGACGACGCTTTCGGAGCTCGCGTTGACGCTCTGGCAGCTGGGGTGTCCGGACGAGGCGCGGGCCCGGAGCGCGGAGGCCGTCGCGGCCGCCGAAACCCGCGTGCACCCTCTGGGCCGCGCGCACGCGTACAGCTTCGACGCGATCCTCCAGCAGTCGCTCGACGACGTCGCCGCCGTCCGCGCGCGCGCCGCGGCCGTCCGCCGCATCGCGATCGAGCACCACTTCCCGCACTGGCTCGCGATGAGCTGCCTCCTCGAAGGCTGGACCTCCGTTCGCGAGGGTGATCCCGCCGGCGGCGTCGAGCTCCTCCAGCAGGGGATCGGCGCGACGGAGGCGATCGGCGCGCGGCTCGGGCTCGCGTATTGGCGCGTCACGCTGGCGCAGGCGCTCGGTGCCATGGGCCGGCGTGCCGACGGGCTCACCGTCGTCGTCGCGGAGCGCGAGCGCATCGAGCGCACGGGTGAGCGCGGGCAAGCGAGCCAGCTCCACCGGTCGAAGGCGAG
>DAIQBH010000248.1:0-8206 GCA_036781285.1 Thermodesulfobacteriota bacterium
GAGGCTCGCCGCGCACGCGCCGCCGAAGATCACCTGATGGCGGGCACCGAACGGCAGCGTCGCCGGGATCGCCGTGACGAGGCAGATGAGCGCCGCCATCGCGAGCGTCGCGTCGGCCTGCACGATCGGGTAGTACGCCGCCACGCAGAAGCCGAGCGCCGCGCCCCATGCGGTCGCGATCGCGCGCGCGTGGTCGGGCCGCCGCCGTGCGGCCGTCCATGCGACAGCGCATACGACCAGCTCGACCAGGAATACGGCGAGGTACGGCCGCAGGCGGTCGGGATAGAAGTGCAGCTCGATCGGCAGCGCGCCGCCGATGAAGACGACGAGGATGCCCATGGCGAGCGGCAGCCGGCGGAGCGCCAGCCGCTCGAGCTCGTCGCGGTGCTCGCGCGGGCAATCCACGCCGAGCGCGAAGCAACCCCGGTGCCAAGGCGATCGCATGGGAAACCGGCGGGCGGCCGGCGGCCGACGTACGCGCACCGCTACACGACTGACGGACGGCACGCGCGAAACGCACGCGAGTGCCGCCGCGCGTCGCCGGCTCGATGGCGTCCGCCCTCGGACGTGCGCCACCGGACGAGGAGTGCTACACACGCCCCGCTCATGCCCGCCGTCCGGAAAGTTTTGATCGCCAATCGCGGGGAGATCGCCGTGCGGATCATACGCACGTGCCGGGCGATGGGTGTGTCGACGGTAGCCGTGTCCTCCGAAGCGGACACCGATGCCCTGCACGTCCGGCTCGCCGACGAGGCCGTCCTCATCGGGCCGCCGCCGGCGCGCGAGAGCTACCTCGTCGTCGAGAAGCTCCTCGACGCGGCGAAGCAGACGGGCGCCGACGCCGTGCACCCGGGGTACGGGTTCCTCGCAGAGAACGCCCGCTTCGCGGCGGCCGTCGGCGAGGCCGGCCTCACGTTCATCGGCCCGTCCCCGCAGGCGATCGCGACCATGGGTGACAAGGTCGCGGCGCGGACGCTCATGGAGAAGGCCGGCGTGCCGGTCGTGCCCGCGACGCCCGTGCTCGACCCGGACCCCGCGGTGTTCGCGCGGGCCGCCGAGGGCCTCGGCTTCCCGGTCGTCATCAAGGCGGCGGCGGGCGGCGGCGGCAAAGGCATGCGCATCGTCCGGCGCGTGGAGGAGCTCGCCGAGGCGGTCGCCGGCGCATCACGCGAAGCGACCTCCGCGTTCGGCGACGGCCGCATCTATCTCGAGCGCTATCTCGAGCGGCCGCGGCACGTGGAAGTGCAAGTCTTCGCCGATACGCACGGCACGGTCGTCCACCTCGGCGAACGCGAGTGCTCGATCCAGCGCCGCCATCAGAAGATCGTCGAGGAGTCGCCCTCCCCGGCCGTCGACGCCACGCTCCGCGCCGCGATGACCGACGCCGGCATCCGAGCCGCGGCCGCCGTCGATTACGTCGGCGCCGGCACGATCGAGTTCCTCCTCGACGAGCAGGGCCGCTTCTACTTCCTCGAGATGAACACGCGCCTCCAGGTCGAGCACCCGGTGACCGAGTGGATCACGGGCCTCGACCTCGTGCGCGAGCAGATCCTGGTCGCGCGCGGCGAGCGCTTGAGCTTCCAGGACCTCACCCCGCGCGGGCACGCGATCGAGTGCCGCCTCTACTCGGAAGACCCGGCGCACGGTTTCCTGCCTGCGACCGGCACCGTGCACGTCCTCGGCGAGCCGAGTGGCGCGTGGGTGCGCTTCGACTCCGGCATCACGGCGGGGAGCCGCATCGGGGTCGAGTACGATCCGCTCCTCGCGAAGCTCTCGACGTTCGGCGCGACCCGCGACGAAGCGCGGACGCGCATGCTCGCCGCGCTCCGCGAGACGGTCCTCCTCGGCGTGACGACGAACCGCGACTATCTCGCCGCCGTGCTCGCACACCCCGCGTTCGCGTCGGGTGCGACGCACACGGAGTTCCTGGCGGAGCACTTCGCCGGCTGGACTCCGCCCGCCGGGCGCCACGCCGACGTCGCCGCCGCGCTCGCGGCCCTCGCCCTCGCGGGACCGGCCGCGCGTCGCGACGACGGCGCGAGCGCAGCGGCGCTTCCGACGCCGTGGGAGTCGCTCGGTCCGTGGCGGCCCGGAGCGAACACGCGATGAGCATTCGGAAGACCGTCCTCGTCGACGGCACGCCGCGCGCCGTCGCGCTCGACGGACGGAGCGACGCGCTCACGGCGCGGGTCGGCGAGGCCGCCGCGTTCGATCTCGCGATCGCGAAGGACGGCACCGCATGGCGTGTCACAGTCGGCGGCCGCGCGGTCGCCGCGACGGTCGTCCGCGATCGCGACACCGTCTGGATCGCGATCGACGGCGAGATCCACCGCTGCACCGCCCTCGCCGACGATCGGACCGGCGGCGCCGCCGGCGGCGCACACTCGCCGGAGGTGACCGCGCCGATGCCCGGCAAAGTGCTCGCGGTACGCGTGGAAACGGGGCAAGAGGTCGCCGCCGGCGATCCGCTCGTCGTGCTCGAGGCGATGAAGATGGAGACGATCGTCGCGGCGGACGCCAAGGCTATCGTGCGTGAAGTTCGCGTCGCGGCGGGCGCAATGGTCGAGCCCGGGCAGGTCGTGGTCGTGCTCGAGTATTCTGCTTCTTGAATCTCTTGAAGCATCGGTGGTGTCGCTGGTGGGCGCGTCACGCATCGCTCCGCGAGTCACCCGCCTGCTGCCACCGAACTGTTTTCGCCGCTCAATCCGGCCGGACTACCTCGATCGCGTGGCCGTCCGGATCGTGGATGAGCGTGGAAGGCGTGGCTCCGGCGACCGCGAGGGTCACGTGCCAGTGGACGAGGTCGCTGACGGCTGGCACCGACGGAAGACGGCGGCCGGTGCGTGGTGCTTGGTACTCCAGCAGCTCGATCCCTGGTGGTCCCGCGGGCGTACGGAGGGTGGTGATGCGGACGCGCGCGCCTGGGACGGCGGTCAGGCGCTCCTGCTCGACGCCCTCGTTCAGGCTTTCCCCCGCGACGGCGAGCCCGAAGCGGTCACGGTAGAAGGCCACGCTCGCGTCGGTGTCGGCGACGGCGATCGCGGTATGATCGATGCCGAGAAAGAGCCTCCCCATCGCATCCTGCCAGCGCGGGTCGCCCTTCCCCGGCGGATACTGGATCAGCTCGAGCGTGTGGCCGTCCGGGTCGTGGAAGTAGAAGGCCGTGATGCCGGCTGCGGCGACGTTCGACGGCGGCAGCACCTGGGGCGTCTCGGACACTGCACGAACGCCGTGCGCGAGTAGACGCGCGTGCGCGATCGTCATGTCGCTCACCACGATCGCGAGATGTTGGAACCAGCGGTCGTGACTCCGGGAGTCGCCGGGCACGGGCCGGCCCTTCGGCTCGGCGAACTCGATGAGCTCGACGTGCTCGTGCCCGAGCCGCAGTCGCGCGACGCGAGCACGGACACCCGCGATGCCCCAGCGTGCCTCGTACGTGGGTCCCCTCGCCTGGACCTCTCCGACCTGCTCGAAAGCGAGCACGTCGGTGAAGAACGCGAGCGACCGCTCGACGTCGCCGACGGTGACTGCGACCGACGCCACCGCGCGTGCTTCGCCGACCCGCGCCTCACCGAGCGCTCGCCCGGATAGAAGCGCGACACCGACGAGGAGGAACGACGCGAGCAGGCCGCCGTGCGCTCGCCGGGCGGCCGGCGAACGACGCTTCACGCCAGGCGCTCCCGAATGCGATCGCCGACGCGAAGGGCGTTGGCCATGATGGTGAGCGCCGGATTCACGGCCGCGCTCGACGGGAAGAAGCTCGCGTCGACGACGTAGAGATTGTCGACATCGTGCGCTTTGCAGTCGACGTCCAACGCGGACGTGGCGGGATCGTGCCCGAAACGGATCGTGCCGTTCTGGTGCGCGACGCCGGCGAGCGGGATGCGCGCGGGGATGTAGGCGTTCAACGGGATCAAGTGCTCGTGGCAGCGGATCGCCTTCAGCATGCCCTTCAGTGTCGCGACGAGCCGGCGATGCGCTTCTTCGTTGTTGGCCGTGTACGCGAGGCGGATCCCGCCGTCGCGATCGAGCGTCACCCGGTTCTCCGGATCGGGCAGGTCCTCGGACGTCACCCAGAACGACAGCGTGTGCTCCGCCATCGCCTCGAGCGTCCAGCCCGGCGCGATCCGCGGCGCGCCGACGCGGAGAATGCTCGCGTCGGTCTTGCCGATCATCGAGACGTGCCCCATGGGCCAGTCCCACTGTGGCGACGCCCCGTAGAAGTCGTTCAGGCCCCACGTCTTCTGGAAGCGCGTGGGGTTCGGATCGCGCGAGACCGCGAGCAGCATCGAGTTCAGGTGGCACATGTAGTGGCGGCCGACGACGCCGGAACGGTTAGCGAGGCCGGTCGGGTGGCGATCGTCGGCCGAGCGCAAGAGGAGCGCCGCCGAGTTCACGGCGCCCGCCGACACGACCACGATCGCCGCGCGATAGCTCGCGCGCTCGCCGTCGCGGACGACGTGCACCGCCGTCACCTCGCGTCCGGAAGCGCTGGCCTCGAGCCGCTCCACGTAGGCGCCCGTGAGGAGCGTCACATTGGGATGCGCGAGCGCGGGCTCGACGCAGATCGTCTGCGCGTCTGCCTTGGCCCGCACGAGGCACGGGAAACCGTCACACGTGTCGCAGCGGATGCACTGGCTCGTCTGCGGGCTCTCCTCGTCGAGAAGCACGCCGACCGGCATCGGAAACGGACGGTGCCCGAGCGCCTCGAGATCGTCGACGAGCTGCTGGATGCGCGGCTCGTGCCGGAGCGGCGGGTGGCGATACGGCGCGCTCGCGGGCGGCTCGGTCGGGTCGACGCCGCGCGCGCCGTGCACCTGATACAGATGTTCGGCTTGCGTGTAGTACGGCTCGAGGTCGTCGTACGCGATCGGCCAGGCGGGCGAGAGGCCGCCGCGATGGCGTACCTCGCCGAAGTCGCCCGCGCGCATGCGAATCAGCGCGGCGCCGTAGAACTTGGTGTTGCCGCCGACGGCGTAGTGCGTACCGGGGTGGAATTCCTTGCCGCGCGCGTCACGCCACGCCTCGCGCACGTGATAGCGGTTCTCGACGACGACGGCGTGGGAGTCCCAGTTCTCCTTCTCGCGCGGCACCCACGTCCCGCGCTCGAGCAGGAGGATGCGGGCGCCGGTCGGCGCCAAGCGATGCGCCAACGTCCCTCCGCCTGCGCCGCTCCCGATGATGATGACGTCATACCGATCCACGGAACGTCTCCTCTCGATGCGGATACGCGCAGCGAAAGATGCAGCGCGCCGGGTTGTCGTGATGGAGCTTTGCGCACGGCGGCTCGGGGAGGCTCGCGAGCCGCCCCCGCAGCTCGGCGGCCGCCAACATGCCGAGCGGTGGCGCCGTGACGTAGATCCAGAAGGCGGACCACCAGTGCGCGTGCGCGGCCGAGGCGAGCGAGCGCGCCGGGTTCATGCTCATGCCCGAGAGCGGCGCCTCGAACGTGATGAACGCCGCCACCAGCGCGCCCGCGACGAACGCCGTGTAGCGGTTCAGCGACGGCGTGCCGGCGAAGTGCAGCACCGCGCTCATGAGGCCGAAGGAGATCGTGAGCTCCGCCGCGAACGCCACGCCACGGCCGTAGCCGCCGGCGGTCACGACGTAGCGCACCGCGGGATCGGCGAGGCGGTCCCCGAAGATCCAAGCGGCGAGTGCAACGCCGCCGAGCCCCCCGACGACCTGCGCACCGACGTAGAACAGCGCATCCCGAAGCTCGACCTTCCCGAGGCGGAGGAAGGTCAGCGTCACCGCCGGATTGAAATGCGCGCCCGAGCGCTTCCCCCAGGGCGAGAGCACGAGCGCGACGGCCGTCAGCCCCATCGCGAGGCCCATGCAGGCGCGGAGCAGGAAGGGCGACCCGATCGCGCGCACGACGGGTGACGCGGGATGCCCGAGGACGACCCCGAACGCACACGCCGACACCATGAAGCACCCGAGCCCCGCCGCCTCGATGACGTACTCGGGCCAATGACTCGCGCGAGACGCCGGCTGTACCTCGCTAGGCTGCATGGTCGCGACTTCGATGCCGCCGGCGATGCGATCGTTGCGGCAGGCGGGTGGGTCGTGCGTGGCTTCGGGCAGCGGTCAGCTCGCGTGCGCCCAAGCCGTGGGGGCTCCGGCAGGTAGTAGGCGCCGGCAGCAGCGACCCCGCGACCGTAGAAGCCACGCGCGACCCACCCGCCTGCTGCCACCTCTGCGCCGCGCTTGCAGCTCGACGCGGTTGACCTATGGTAGCCGCGCACCATGAACGACCGGCCGCCCCCCGATGCCGCGCGCGGAGACGAGAGCGACGAGCTCGTCGTGCTTCGCCGCCTCGTCGAGAGCACGGCGGCCTCGACCGGTGAGGCGTTCTTCCAGTCGCTCGTCCGCAACCTCGCCGGCGCGCTTGGATCGACGTACGCGCTCATCGCCGAGTTCGCCGACGCGCCGACGCGCGTCCGGACGCTCGCGTTCTGGGGGCGCGGCGCGCTCGTCGACAACGTCGAGTACGACCTCGCGGGGACGCCGTGCGAGGACGTCGTCCGCGGCACGACCTGCCATCACCCAAGCGGCGTGCGCGAGCGCTTCCCGGACGACACGGCGTTGGTGGACATGGGCGTGGACAGCTACCTCGGCGTGCCGCTCGCCGGGCGCGACGGCCTCGTGCTCGGCCACCTCGCGATCTTCGACACGGCGGCCATGCCGGACGATCTCCGGCGCCTCCGCATTCTCCAGTTCTTCGCGGCGCGCGCCGTCGCCGAGCTCGAGCGCCTGCGGGCCGAACGCTTGCTCCGCGCCTCGGAGGAGCGCTTCCGTGATCTCTACGACGAAGCGCCGATCGCCTATGTCTACGAGGACACCGAGTCGCGCTTCGTGAGCGCGAACCGCGCCGCGATCGCCCTCCTCGGCTTGAAGCCCGAGGAGGTGCGCGGCACGATCGGACTCTCGCTGGTCGCGCCGACGCCGGAGTCGCAGGCGCGCGTCCACGACGCGATCGCCTCGATTCAAAGCGGCCAGGAGCGCGCCTGCATCGAGCTCGAGCTCCGCCGGAAGGACGACGGGCGGCCCGTGTGGGTGCAGTGGTGGTCGAAACCGGACCCGGACGGGAAGTTCACGCGGACGATGCTCGTCGACGTGACCGCGCGCGTGCTGGCCGAGCAGGAACGGAACCGCCTCCAGCAGCAGAATCTCTACCTGAAAGAAGAGATCAACAGCGAGTACAACTTCGAGGAGATCATCGGTAGCTCGCCCGCGCTCCGCGCGACGCTCGCGAAGGCGCGGCAGGTCGCGCCGACCGACTCGACCGTGCTGATCCTCGGCGAGACCGGCACCGGGAAAGAGCTGATCGCGCGCGCGCTCCACAACAACTCGGGGCGCCGCCAGGAGCCGCTCATCAAGGTCAACTGCTCGGCGCTCCCGACCGGCCTCGTCGAGAGCGAGCTCTTCGGCCACGAGCGCGGCGCATTCACCGGCGCCACCGAGAAGCGCGTCGGGCGCTTCGCCCTGGCCGACGGCGGCACGATCTTCCTCGACGAGATCGGCGACGTCTCGCCCGACGTGCAGCTGCGGCTCCTGCGCGTCCTCCAGGAGCAGGAGTTCGAGCCGCTCGGGTCGTCCAAGACGATGAAGGTCGACGTGCGCGTGATCGCCGCCACCAACCGCGACCTCGCGCGGGCCGTCGCCGACGGCAGCTTTCGCGCCGATCTCTTCTACCGTCTGAACGTCTTTCCGATCGACGTCCCGCCGCTGCGTGAGCGGCGGCAGGACATCCCGATGCTGGTGCACTACTTCGCGAACAAATACGCCGCGAAGATGGGTCGGCGGATCGACGCCGTGCACCCGGACACGTTGGAACGCCTCGTGGGATACGCGTGGCCCGGCAACATCCGCGAGCTCCAGAACTGCATCGAGCGCGCCGTGATCCTCGCGCCGAGCGCCGTGCTGGAGGTCGAGCCGCGCGTGCTGATCGCCGCGCCCGGGACGAGCGACGCCGCGCGGACGGCAGCGGCCGCGCCCGCGCGGGCGGCGGTGCGGTCCGACGGCACCGCGGACACCCTCGACGCCGTCGAGCGCGAGCACATCGTCACGACGCTGAAGCGCTGCCGGTGGGTGGTCGACGGCCCGGACGGCGCGGCGCGGGCGCTCGGCCTCCATCCGAGCACGCTCCGAAGCCGGATGAAGAAGCTCGGTATCCGGCGGGCGACCGACGTCGCGGACGGCG
>DAIQBH010000249.1:0-8140 GCA_036781285.1 Thermodesulfobacteriota bacterium
GATCATGTGGTAGTCGTTGATCCAGACGGTCCCGGTGTCGATCTTCTTGGCGATCGCGACGGCCCGGTCCTTGTTCGACGACCACACGGCGCCGCCGAGGCCGTAGACCGAGTCGTTGGCGATGCGGATGGCCTCGTCCTCGTCCTTGTAGCGGATGACGGAGACGACCGGTCCGAAGATCTCTTCCTGGGCGATGCGCATCTTGTTGTCGACGTCGTCGAAGATCGTCGGCTCGTAGTAGTAGCCCTTGCCCATGCTGCTCGGGCGCTTGCCGCCGGCGACGAGCTTGGCGCCCTGCTCCTGGCCGAGACCGACGTACTTCTCGACGGTCTCGCGCTGCGACGAACTGACGAGCGGGCCCATGCCGGTCGTCATGTCCATGGTGTCGCCGATCTGGATGCGCTTGATGCCCTCCACCATCTTCTCGACGCACTCGTCGTGGATCTTCTCGTGCACCAGCACGCGCGTACCCGACTCGCAGATCTGACCCTGGTGCATGAAGGTGCCGAAGAGGGCGCCGAGCGACGCGGTGTCGAGGTTGGCGTCGTCGAGGATGATGTTCGGTGATTTGCCGCCGAGCTCGAGCGTCACCTTCTTCAGCGTGCCGGCGCCGAGCTGCATGATGCGGCGGCCGACCTCGGTCGATCCAGTGAACGCGACCTTGCCGATGTCCGGATGGGTCGCGAGCTCCTCACCGGCGGTGCCGCCCGGGCCGCTGATGACGTTCACGACACCCGCCGGCACGCCGGCCTTCGTGCAGATCTCGCCGAGCATGAGCGAGGTCACGGGCGTCACCGACGCCGGCTTGATGACGACGCAGTTGCCCGCCGCCAGCGCCGGCGCGATCTTCCACGCCGCCATGATGAGGGGGAAGTTCCAGGGCGTGATGCCGGCGCAGACGCCGATCGGCTCGCGCACGACGAGGTTCTTCGACGGGATCGGCACCGTCTCGTCGTACTCCTCGTAGATCATCGCCTTGTAGTCGTCGTCTCAGATGAACTGCCCGAAATGCATGAAGGTCTGGGCGGCGCCCGGGACGTCCATGCTCATGGCCTTCCGGAGCGTGCCGCCGCCGTCCTGCACCTCGGCGGCCGCGACCTCGTCCTGGCGCTCGAAGATCGCCATGGCGACGCGCTGAAGGATCTCACCGCGCTCCTGCGGCGACTTGTTGCGCCACACGCCGGTGTCGTGCGCCTTCTTCGCGGCCGCGACGGCCTTCCGGACGTCCTCGCGGTCCGCGACGGCGACCGTGGCCCAGGGCTCTTCGGTCGCGGGGTTGATGGTGGGAGCGGTCTTGCCGCCCTTGGCGGCTTGCCACTCGCCGTCGATGAACAGTCCGAACTCTTTCATGGGATCCTCCTGAGCGCCGGTCGGCGCGACGACCCGTGGGTCTCGAGTGCTGGGGCATCGGGTAGCTAGTCAGCTGCCCGACGCCGGGTCAAGGGAGGTCGCCCGCATTCAGTCGGACTTGCCCTGATAGCGCGCGCCGTCGTTCCGGGTCGTGCCGGTCGTGGCAAACACGGACTCCCAGCACGTCCCGTTCTCGGCGGTGAGCTGCACGCGGAGCGGCAGCGGCGCCGGCAGCGCGGGCACGGGCAGCGTCGCGCCCTGTCCCTTGATTTGGAGATGCGCCTTGCCGTCGGGGCCGGCTTTCAGCTCGATCGCCGCGATGCCGAAGCGCAGACGCTTCGAGTCCTTGTACGCGAAGCCACTCGTGCCGAGCGCTTTCCAGCACGGCTTGCCTTTGCACGTGCCGCCGCCGGGAATGACGGCGCCGGTCGCGAGCGTCGGGGCTCCGGACTCGTCGTAGACGCAGAGCGTGTAGTCGTCGCCGCCGACGGGATCGCCGAGGTCGCCGAGCGTCGTCGCGGCGCCCTTCTGCCAGGACCACTGATACTTCGCTTTCGGGTCGGTCGCCGCGTCCATGCGGAGCTTGCCGCCCGCGGTCGACGATGCCGTCCCCTCCGAGAGAGACTGTGGGCTAACACGGTCCGGGTCGCGATCACGACGAAATCGTGCTCAAAGACCTCCCCACAAGGAGACCCCCATGGCCTACGACTTCATCACGCTCGAGCGCGCCGACGGCGTCGCGACCCTCACCCTGAACCGCCCGAAGGCCGCCAACAGCCTCGACATCCCCCTCGCCCGCGAGCTGATGCACGCCGCGATCGCGTGCGACGACGATCCCGAGGTCCGCGCGGTCGTGCTCACGGGCGCGGGGCCGATGTTCTGCGCCGGCGGTGACCTGCGCTCGTTCGCCGACGCCGGCACCGCGATCAGCAGTCGCCTGAAGGAGCTGACGGTCTACCTGCACGCGGCGATCTCGCGGCTCACGCGCATGGACGCGCCCGTGATCGCGGCGGTGAACGGGGTCGCCGCGGGGGCCGGGTTCAGCCTCGCGATCGCCGCCGACCTCACGATCGCGAGCGACGCGGCGTCGTTCGTGATGGCCTACACCAACGCGGGGCTCGTGCCCGACGGCAGCTCGACGTTCTTCCTGCCGCGCCGGATCGGCGACCGCCGCACGCGCGAGCTCATGCTGACCAACCGCAAGCTCACCGCCGCCGAAGCGCTCGACTGGGGGCTCGTGAACCAGGTCGTGCCCGCCGCGGAGCTGATGCCGACGGCGACGAAGCTCGCGGCGACGCTCGCCGCCGGGCCGACGCGTTCGTTCGGCGCCGTGAAGGCGCTCTTGAACGAGACGTTCGAGCACGGGCTCGAAGCGCAGATGGAGCTCGAAGCGCGCGCCATCGCCGGCGCGTCCACCACCGCCGACGGTCAGGAAGGCATCCGCGCGTTCCTGGAGAAACGCAAACCGCAATTCACCGGGCGCTGAGCCGCCCGCTCGAAAGGACTCTCATGTCGCTCGCGCGAGCCTTCGCCGCCACCCTCGCCTTCGTTCCGATGCTCGTCGCCGGCGCCGCGCCGGCAGCGACGCTCCTCGTCGCGCCGAACGGCGTCGACAGCGGCGGTTGCGGCCCCAAAGGGACCCCGTGTCGCACGATCACACGCGCCATCGCCAACGCGGGAATCGACGATACGGTCGTGGTCGCGCCCGGACGCTACGGCGACACGAACGGCGACCTGGCCATCAGCGGACCCAACGAGGAGACGCCGAACGTCAACGGCTGCAATTGCATCCTCGAGATCGGCAAGCGCGTGACCGTCGTCTCCCGCGACGGCGCAGCGGCGACCGTCATCGACGGCGGCAAATCGAACCTGTCCGACACCATCCGGCTTTCGGCCGACGGCGCGGTCTTCGGGAAGAAGAACAAGGGATTCACCATCACGAACGGCCCGAGCGCCGCTGCGGGTCTTCTCGTCATCGCCAACGGCACGACCGTCACGGGACATCTCTTCATCGACAACCCGTCGCACGGCATCGCATTGGAGGGGTCGCGCAATCTCGTCACGGCGAGCCGATTGTTCTCGAAAAATGGGGACGGCATGCTCGTGACCGGCGAGGACAACACGATCACTGAAACCGCAGCGTCCGGCGGGGCGGGCTTCAGTGGCAGCGGGTTCAACATCAGCGGCAATCGCAATACCCTGCGCGGCGTCTTCGCGACCGGCCATGCCATCGGCATCAGCCTTCTCGGAAACGGCCACACCGTGAGCGGCAGCGTCGTGGTTCAGAATACGCGCGCCGGTATCGACCTCGCGGGAACCGGCAGCAGCGCCGTCGTCGCGAAATCGACGATGCACAGCAACGGCATCCTCTTTCTCGACAACTGCGGCCTCTCGCTGTCGGGCACGAACAGCACCGTCGTCGCGACGGGCAACTATTGGGGCGCGCCAACGGGACCAGGCTCCGATCCGGCCGACACCGCGTGCATCACGACCGGCAGCACCGCGACCACGACGCCCTTCGCGACCAAAGAGCACAAGACGCCGACCAAGCCGCTCCGCTGATCACACGCCCCGGCGCGTCACCATCACCTTCACCGTCTCGGCCATGATCTTGAGGTCGAGGGTGATCGAGTAGTTGTAGATGTAGGCGAGATCGTACTTGAGCTTGTAGGCCGGGCTCGTGTGATACTCGCCGTTGACCTGGGCGAGGCCGGTGAGGCCCGGCTTCACCTGGAGCCTCTCGAGATACCCGGGGATCTCCTCGGCGTAACGGCGCACGAACTCCGGACGCTCGGGGCGCGGGCCGATCAAGCTCATGGTGCCGTTCAGCACGTTCCAGAGCTGCGGGATCTCGTCGATGCGGGTCGCGCGCAGCACGCGGCCGACCGGCGTGACGCGATGGTCCTCGTGCCGCGCGAGGACGGGACCGCTCGCGTCCTCGGCATGGTCGAGCATGGTGCGGAACTTCCAGATCGTGAACTGCGCCCCACCCTGGCCGACCCGGCGCTGCCGATAGAAAACGGGCCCGCGCGACCCGAGCTTCACGGCGATCGCCGCGAGGAAGGCGATCGGCAGCGACAGCACCGCGAGGATGCCGGCGAGCGCGAAGTCGGTGAGGCGCTTCACCAGGTACGCCAGATCGTCGCGCGGGTTCTTCACGACCTCGATGACGGGCACGTCGTGGATGCGGCCCGAGGAGATCCGTCCGACGAGGATGTCGTAGACCGACGGCACGACGCTGACCCGCGGCCGGCGGCTCTGCCGCAGCATGCGGTCGACGAGGCGGTCGCGCCACGAGAGCGGCGAGAGCAGGACGATCTCGCCGACGTCGTGCTCGGCGAGGAGACGCGCCAGGTCGCCGACCTCGCCGAGCCACGGCAGGTTCCCGATGAAAGGCGCGGGCGTCGCGCCGTTCGCGCCCTCGGGTCCGACCGCGACCGCGCCGACGACGTCGACGTGATGGAGCCGCGGCTCGCCGACGCCCTCGAGGAACTCCTGGATCTCGTCGGCGGTGCCGACCAGCAGCACGCGCGTCGGTGACGAGGCCGCGAGCTTCCGACCGATCCATTCGCGCATCGCGGCCACGCCGCCCGCGTTCACGAGCCAATAGACGATCAGAACCGAGCGCGGGAAGTTGACGTCGCCGCTGAAGAAATACAGCGAGGTCGTCGCCAGCAGGTGGACGAAGAGCGCCGTCACGCTGTTCACGATCGGCCGGAAGCCGGCCCGAAGCGCGCGCAGATCGTAGAAGCCGAAGAAGTAGAGTGTCACGAACTCCGCGAGCAGGACCGCCGGCAGCATGTGCCGGAGCTCGAAGATGCGGTCGAACGGCAGGAAATCGACCGTGAACGGTAGCGGGAAATAGATCCGAAGAAAGAACGCGATCGCGTAGGCGATCATGCCCCATACGAGGTCGAACAGCAGCAGGAGCGCGATCGTGCTCTGCTCGCGAAGGCCGCTCCGTTGCATGGGGACTCAGGCTCGTCCGCTGCCTGCGCCGCTCGCGCCCGTCGCGGTCGGCCAGCGCTTGGTGGACGGCAGCACGGCCCACCCGCGGCGGAAGCCCGAGCGGATCTGGCGCAACGCCCGCACGCGCGCGAAGAGTCGCGCCGCCATCGACAGCGCGACCAGCGGATACTCGCGCGGCGCGATTTCGGCGACGAACTTCCGCCAGGGGTAGCGTCCGAACCCGTGCGCGCGGTGCAGCTCGGGAAACTCGTGCGTGAGCTGGAGCTTCCCGACTTCGTTGCGGACGCGTTGCCGGAGATACTCGTGCCAGGTGGTGGGCGGCCGGAGATAAACGATCGCTTCGTGCTCCTTCACGAATCGCTCCGGGCCGAGCCGCACGGACAGGTAGGCGTCCTCGTGCAGCACGTGCGCCGGCATCGGCTCCGGCAGCGCCGCCGAGCGGAGCGCGTAGAGGCGGCCCGGGACGTTGCCGAAATCGAAGCGATGCGGGAGCGCCGCGATCCGCGCGACGAGCCCGTCTTCCGGCGTGACGAGCGCCGCTTCGCGCCCCGCCGCGATCGCGAGCTCCGGCGCCGCGGCGAGCCGCGCGACGAGGCGCGGGATCGCGGCCGGCGCGACCCGCACGTCGGCGTCGGCAAACACGATGATGGGTGCCCGCGCCGCCTCGCGGATCGCGTTCCACGCGGCGACCTTGCTCTGCGGCAGGAGCCGGAGGAGCCGCACGCACGAGCCGCCGGGTGGCGGCGCCGCGCCCGGCGGCACGAACGGCAGCGCGTGGTCGCGCGCGAACGCCTCGACGCCGGCGACCGCGGGCGCGGGTCCCTCGGGGCCGTTCACGCCGACGATCACCTCGACGGCGCTCGCGCCGCCGCCTGCGGCGCTTGCATAGAGACTCGCGAGCGTCGCCGGAAGATCATCCTCGCTGGTGGTCGCCGGTACGCCGATCGCGAGCGTCGGCACGCCCGACGCGCTCATGCGGCGCGGCGCACCACGGGCGCCGTCGGCCGCGTCAGGAGGTAGCCGTGCTTCCAGAAATAGTAGCCGAGCCCGTAGACGTGGCGCACCGTCAGCGGCGACAACAGATTTCGCGTGAGACGGCGCTCGAGGTGCATGATGACCGCGTCCGCGACGTACTCGACCTTCCACCCCGCCTGGTGCATGCGAAGGCAGAGGTCGACGTCCTCGGGACCGTAGAAGATGCGCTCGTCGAGAAGGCCCACCTCGTCGAGCGCCGTGCGTCGAATCACCTGGCAGGCGCCGATCACGTAGTCGACCTCGCGCACGCCGGTGTGATCCCACCAGCGGAGCTCGACGTCGTCGATCAGCCCCCTGCCGAAGCGCGCCGGAAGCCGGCGACAGAGCTTGTCGACGAGGGTCGGGAAACGGCGGCAGCTGTACTGGAGCTCGCCGTCGCGGCCGACGAGCTTCGGGCCGACGAGGCCGACCTCGGGTGCCGCCCGGAGGCGCCCGATCAGCGTCGCGAACGCACCCGGTGTCGGCACGGTGTCGACGTCGAGCAGCGCCACGAACTCCCCACGCGCGGCGCGGAGGCCCTGATTGCGCCCCGGGGCGACGCCGCGATTGGTCGGATTCGTGATCGTCACGACGTCGGAGCGCGCCCGCAACAGCTCCGCGGTACCGTCGACCGAGCCGTTGTCGATCACGATGACCTCGATGGCGAGCGAACCGGTCGCGGCCGGCAACGCCGCCAGGCAGGCCTCCAGCAAGGCCCGCGAGTTCCAGGTCAGGATCACGATCGACACCACCGGCGGTCCCTCGCCTGGTCTCCTGACGATCCAGGGCCCCGCTTCTGTCACGCCCCCCTCTATCCCAGGAGCGTGCCGGACCCGCAACCGCGCGACCGGGCTGCGTCGGCACGGCGCCCCGCGGGATCGCCGCCGAGGCAGAGGCGTGCCATGCCGGCGTAGCGGCGGGCTCGATCGGCCGCGCGTGCATCGCCGCCGGCGCTGACCGACGCCCGTGCGGCCTGCCACGCGAAGCGTACCCCCGCCACCAGTCGAAACGCGAGCTCGGAGAGACGCCCGCGCCGCCGGCGGAAGAACCGCAGCGTGCCGCGCAGCACGGCGACGTCACGCGCGGCGCCATAGCGGCGCGCGCCGCTGCGATTCCCGTGATGCACGACCGTCGCCTCGGCGCAGTAGGCCGTCGCCCAGCCCGCGGCCCGCAGACGATGACAGAGGTCGAGGTCTTCGCCGTACATCTCGTATGCCTCGTCGAAGCCTCCGACGGCGTCGAGCGCCGCGCGGCGCCCGAGCAGGAACGAGCCGTACACCCAATCGACGATCCCGCTCGCGCACGGGGAGCTTCCCCGCGGCGTGCCGCTCGCACGCGCCCCGCTCCACGCCTCGGCGACGAGACCCCGGACGCTGTGAAACCGATCGACCGTCGCCTGCGGCGTGCCGTCCGCGTTCAACGTCCGACACCCGACGACGCCGACCGCCGGCAAGCCGTCGAGGTACGCCAGCGCGCGTGGCACGGCATCCGTCTCGACGATCGCATCGGGATTCAGGAAAAGCACGAAGCGGCGGCGGCTCGCGCCGAGACCTTGGTTTGCCGCCGCCGCGAAGCCCCGGTTGGTCGTATTCGCGATCAGCAGCGCCTGGGGTGCGCACGCGCCGAGCTCGGCGCGCGTCGTATCGGTCGACGCATTGTCGACGACGACGAGCTCGGCGCCGGCCGCGAGCGTCGGACCGAGCGAGGTGACGAGCGGACGGACCTCCGCGGCGTTTTCCCACGTCACCACGACGATCGTGAGGTCGCCGAGCGTCGCGCTCATGCGAGGGTCAGCGATACCTACGAC
>DAIQBH010000250.1:0-8123 GCA_036781285.1 Thermodesulfobacteriota bacterium
CTCTTGTAGGCCATGTTCGTGCGGTCGCCGAGCGGCAGATCGGGAGTGGCGAGGACGGCGGTGGACTTCTCGACGGGCATCGATTCGCCCGTGAGCGACGCTTCCTGCATGCGCAAGGACGCGGCGTCGATCAGGCGGAGGTCGGCCGGGACGATGCGTCCTGCCTCGAGCACCACGACGTCGCCCGGCACCACCTCCGCGGCGGGGACGACGCGCGGCACGCCATCGCGGACGACGGTGGCGGTCGGCGCCGCCAGCGCGCGGAGCGCGGCCATCGCGCGCTCGGCCCGGTACTCCTGGACGAAGCCGACCACCGCGTCGAGCACGATGATCGCGGTGATGGCGATCGCGTCCACGACGTCGCCGAGAACGGCCGAGACGGCCGCCGCCGCGACCAGGACGAGCACCATGAAATCCGTGAGCTGGGCCGCAAAGATCCGGAGCGGGCTCCGCCGCTCCCCGATCGCGAGGGTGTTCGGACCGTGGGTTGCGAGCCGGCGCCGCGCGTCCGCGTCCGTGAGGCCCGCGGGCGCCGTGCGGAGCGCCGCGAGCGCGGTCGCGACGGAGCACGTGTGCCACGCGGCGGGCGACGGGCTCTCCTCGGTCGCGCGCGAGGCTGCGGGAAGGGACATCGCGCCTTACCTGGTTTGCGCGAGGGCAAGGACGACGAGGAGCGCGGCCGTCACCACGAGCTTCACCAGCGCGAGCACGGCGCTCGCCCCCAGGAGCAGCGCCGGTTTCGGCGTCCGGTTCCAGACGAGCGCCGCCCAGACGGCGGGGACGATGGCGCCGTAACTGAGCGTGATGCGCCAGAAGTGGGGGGCGTGGACGTGGCGCCAGACGGGCCCGTCGATGAACACGAACAGGGCGAGGGACAGTCCGAGGATCGCGAAGAACTGCGCGCGCGCGAGCCCGAGCGACGTCCAGATCCCGTCGGTCGGAAACGCGCCGAAGAACGGCGTCCGGGTATGCGTCGTCACGTTCCCACGAGTGGCAAAACGCGTGCCTCGGCGCGAGGCCCACGCGACGGCGCCGCATTCCCGTTGCTGCGAAACGGCGCGCCCACGAGTCTCGAAGCTGGGAACCGGACGTCGATCGTCCGGGATTCTACGAAGGATGGCGGTGGCATGACGCTTGCCTTGGACGCCCCGCGTGAGCGCCACACGACAGGACATCCTGCGGGAGATCGAACGCCATCGTTCCGCCTTGGTCGAGCTCGAAGCGCAGCTCGCCGAGCCGGCGACGGCGAACTGGCCGCCGGTCGGCTTCTACCTGACCTTCTACATCGTGGCCGGGACGACGATCGGCATCATCGGGAGCCTCGCGAGCTTCATCTTCCACATCGTGGGCTCGCTGCTCGTGAACCAGGACCCGCTGCGCTTCCTGCGGGTCTACGGCACGGTCTTCCTCGGCGCGCGCGCGCTCACGACGGAGGACCTCAATTTCTTCATGTTGGTCGCGATCGTGCACTTCTCGGTCGGCGCGATCGCGGGCGCGGTCTTCCACGTGCTCGTGAACCGCTTCGTACCGGATCGGGGCTGGCTCCAGATCGGGCTCGGCGCGCTCTACGGGTTGGTGATGTGGATCGTGAACTTCTATTGCATCTTGTCCTGGCTCCAGCCGCGGCTCGTCGGCGAGCCGTTCGTGCTCGAGCTCATGCCCGCGTGGATCGCGGCGCTGACGCACGTCATCTACGGCGTCACGCTCGGCCTCCTACAGCCGCTCGGCCGCTTCGTGCCGTATCGGCCGGCCACCGCGTCGTGAGGCGCCTCGGGACCGCCGCGGCGATCGCGGCGCTCGTGCTCGTCCTCGTCGCGCTCGCGCCGGCGCGGGCGCGCGGCGACGAGATGCTCGCCGAGGGCGAGCGGGTCTACGCTCGCTACTGCGCCGGCTGCCACGGCGACGCCGGCGACGGGAAAGGGCCCGCGGCCGACATGCTGATCGTGAAGCCGCGCGATTTCACGAAAGGCGTCTTCAAGTTCGGATCGGTGCCGAGCGGCCAGCTCCCGACCGACGAGGACCTCTACCGCATCATCACGCGCGGCGTGTACCGCACGTCGATGCCGGAGTGGTCGCTGCTCACCGAGCGGGAGCGTCTCGCCGTGGTCGCCTACGTCAAGGGCTTCTCGCCCGAGTGGACGAAGCGCGGGCCGGGCGCGCCGGTCTTCATCCCGCAGCCGCCCGCGACTCTCGGCAGCGCGGAGTCCGTCGCGCGCGGCCGCGAGCTCTACCAGATGCTCGGCTGCCGGGCGTGTCACGGCGAGGGCGGACGCGGCGACGGCCCGTCGGCGAAGACGCTCGACCCCGACGCGTGGGGCAATCCGCAAGTCCCGTTCGACTTCACGAGCGGGCGCCTGAAGAGCGGCCCGACGCCGCAGGACGTCTACCGCACCTTCATGGTCGGCATCGGCGGTACGGCGATGCCCGCGTTCGGCGACATCTTCGCGAATCCGGACGGCGAGACCTTCCGCGCCGGCGACGCGTGGCACCTCGTGTCCTTCATCCTTTCGCTGCGCGCGCCGGAGCAGACGGCCGTGGCGAACGCCTCGGAGACGAAATGACGACTCTCGCTGCCTCCCGCCCGCTCGTGAACTTCTCGCTGGTCCGCTGGCACCTGACCGCGAGCGCCTTCTGGTTCGTGGCGGCGCTCCTCGCCGGCCTCGCGTTCTCGTTCCAGTTCAACAATCTCTATCCCTTCCCGGGCATCGAGTGGCTGTCGCCGGGGCGCGTGCGCCTGGTCCACACCAACTCCGCCGCGTACGGCTTCATCGCGAACGCCTTCATGGCCGGGCTCCTGTTCGCGATCCCGCGGCTGACGAAGCGGCCGATCCTGTCGGACCGGCTCGGCTGGGTGATCGTCGGCGCCTGGAACCTCATCCTCGTGCTGAGCGCCGCCGGCCAGCTCCTCGGCTACGGCCAGGGGATCGAATGGGGCGAGACGCCGATCTTCGTCGATCCGCTGGTCGTGGTCGGGCTCGTGCTGCTCGTCGTGAACATGGCCTGGCCGATCCTCCAGACGCGCGAGCAGGGCCTGTACGTGAGCCTCTGGTACTTCCTCGCGGCGTTCGCGTGGACGGGGCTCGTCTACTTGATGGGCAACTACCTGCCGCAGTTCTGGGTGCCGGGGACGGCGGGCGCCGCGATCACCGGGCTCTTCATCCACGACCTCGTCGGCCTCTTCGTCACGCCGATCGGCATCGGCCTCATGTACTTCTTCGTGCCGCTGCTGCTCCGGAAGCCGGTCTGGAGCCACGCGCTCTCGATGATCGGCTTCTGGGGGCTCGCGTTCTTCTATCCGATGCAGGGCGTGCACCACTTCCTCTTCAGCCCGATTCCCATGTACGCGCAGTACGGCGCGGTCGTGGCGACGATCGCGGTCGAGATCGTCGTCATCACGGTGATCGTGAACTTCTTCGCGACGCTGCACGGACGCGCCGACGCGATCCGCGGCAACCTCGCCGTGCGCTGGTTCTTCACCGGCATGGTGTTCTACGCGATCACCTGCTTCCAGTGCGCGTTCCAGGTCACGCTGACGTTCCAGAAGATCATCCACTTCACCGACTGGGTCGTCGCGCACGCCCACATGGTCATGTTCGGCGTCTTCGGGTTCTGGATCATGGGCGTCTTCATCGAGCTCTGGCCGCGGGTCTGCGGCCGGCCGTGGGAGCACCCGCGCCTCCTCACGCTGCACTACTGGATGACGTTCATCGGGCTCACCGTCATGGTGATCGACCTCACGGCGGCGGGCCTGGTGCAGGGGTTCAGCTGGGCGGGGCTCTCGCACTGGGGCGAGTCGGTGGTGGCGTCGATGCCGTTCTGGTGG
Organism: Thermodesulfobacteriota bacterium; assembly: GCA_036781285.1. Taxonomy (GTDB): domain Bacteria; phylum Desulfobacterota; class Binatia; order UTPRO1; family UTPRO1; genus UTPRO1. The sequence continues at coordinate 3,824 of DAIQBH010000250.1, forward strand.
ACGCGCACCGTCGCCGGGCTCGTCATCATCGCGGGGCAGGGCTGCTTCCTCTACGCCCTCTGGGCGACGGCGCGGGCTCCCGTCGAGGCCGGGGCCGAGGCCGGGGCCGCGGCGACGGTGCACGCCGGGGCGCACATCTAAGGGGTCGGGGACGTCATGGAACGGTTCGGAGCGAGCTTTCTCATCGCCGGGGTGGTGACCTTCTTCCTCGGCTTCTTCCTTCAGGGCGTCATGCCGGTGCTGACGCTCCGGAAGGCGCCCATCGCGACCGTCGCCGAGGTGGCGGCGAAGGTCACGCCCGAGTTCACGCAGCTCGCGGCCGACTATCCCGAGGAGTTCCAGCGCGCCTTCGGGACGCCGTCGTCCGAGAGCTTCGCCAAGGCGCTCACGGCCGGGAAGGCGATCTACATCGCCGAGGCCTGCTGGCACTGCCACTCGCAGCAAGTGCGTCCGGTGTCGAAGGAGGATCTGCGGTTCGGGCCGGTGTCGACGCCGGAGGAGTACCAGAACGAGATGAACCTGCCGCACCTCTTCGGGACCCGACGCGTCGGCCCGGATCTGATCCGCCAGGCCGGCGTACACTCGAACGACTGGCACATGGCGCACCTCTTCGCGCCCCGGAGCGTGGCGCCGTACTCGGTGATGCCGGCGTATCCGTGGTTCTTCGACGAATCGAAGCGGCCGACCGAGCGCGCGCTCGCGCTGGTCGCGTACCTCCAGTGGCTCGGGAGCTGGGCGGAGAAGCGGCCCGGGACGATCTACGACGTGGTGCCGGCGGCGTTGCCGGCGGGCGCGGCCGCGGATGCCGGCGGGGCGGCCGCGCCGGAGGCGCCGAAGGAAGAAGGGTGGGGCGATGCGGAGATCCAGTGACGTCCGGACGCGGTGGCGGCGCGCGATCGAAATTTCGCTCGCGACCGCGGTGTGCGTCTTCGCGGGGATCGGCTTCACCTACAAGATGGCCGAGTTCGCGATCACCATCATGAAGCACGAGGTCGAGGGCTTCGGCGCCGTGGCGGTCGCCACCTATCTCATGGGCATGACGCCGATGCTGTTCCTCATGGGGTGGGCGGTCGTGACCGGGCGCTTCCGCGATCTCGAGGCGACCAAACGTCGCCTGTTCGAGCTCGACGACGAGATCGAACGAGGAGGGAACCGTGCCTGATACGTTGCCGATCCTGGCGCCGAGCGGACAGAGCGCCGCGCGCGCGTCGCAGCCCGATACGCCGCTCGAGTGCGAGCGGTACCACGTCTACGACGCGAATCCCGCCCCGTGGTGGGTCACCACGCTCTGGCTCGTCTTCTTCGTCTTCGCCTTCTCCTACTTGATGCTGAATCTGCTGAGCCTCGGCTGAGCGGTCGGATCGAGTAGCGCGCGATGGCCACGTGCGATCACTGCGGGTTGCCGCTCGGCCGGCGTCCGGTGGTCGCCGCGATCGACGGCGCGGAGGTCCGCTGTTGCTGCTACGGCTGCGTCCTGGCGCAGCAGATCACCCGCGCGCACGGCGAGGACGGAGCGGCCGCGGCCGTGTTCGTCCGGCTCGGGCTCGGCGTGTTCTTCGCCATCAACGTCATGATGGTCGGGATGCCGGCCTACGTGCCCTACGTCTACGGCGCGGAGGCGGGACCCGTCGACGGTCCGCTCTTCCAGGTGCTGCGCGTCCTGGCGCTCGTGCTGACGGCACCGGTGCTGTTGCTGCTCGGCGGCCCGATCGTCGCGAGCGCGTGGCGGGGACTCCGCCGCGGCGGCGCGAACACGGACGCGCTGATCGTCCTCGGGACCGTCGCGGCGTACGGACTCTCGGTCGCGAACACGCTCGCCGGCCGGCCCGAGGTCTACTTCGACACCGCGGCGATGCTGCTCGTGCTGGTGACGGTCGGCCGCTGGCTCGAAGCGAGCGCCAAGGCGGAGGCCGGCCGCGCGGTGCGCGCGCGGCTCGCCCCGGGTCCCGCGCGCGCGCACCGCGAGCGCGCCGAAGGCGGGCCGCTCGACGTGCTCGACGCCGACGCGCTCGTCGCCGGCGACGTGGTGCGGGTCGGCCCTGGGGACGCGTTTCCGACGGACGGGACGGTCGTGAGCGGGGAGGGCGGCGTCGACGAGGCGGCGCTCACCGGTGAGAGCTGGCCGGTCGTGAAAGCGCCCGGGAGCCCGGTGTCCGGCGGGACGTGCAGCGTCGACGGCGTGTTTCGGGTGGCGGTCACGCGTCCCGCTCGGGCGAGCGCGGCGGCGCGCATCGCCGAGCTCCTCGGCGCTGCGCTCCGGGAGCGTACCCCGTGGGAGCGCACGGCGGACCGCGCCTCCCGCGTGCTCGTCCCGCTCGTCGTCGCGGTCGCGGTCGGCGCCGGCGCGGCGTGGACGGCGGCCGTCGGGTTCGAGCGCGGGCTGTTCGTCGCGATCGCGGTGCTCGTCGTGGCGTGTCCGTGCGGGCTCGGCATCGCGACGCCGGTCGCGGTGTGGACGGGGCTCGCGACGGCGTCCCGGCACGGGGTCATCGTGCGGAGCGCGCCGGCGCTCGAGCGGACGGCGGCGCTCGACGTGGTCGTCTTCGACAAGACGGGGACGCTGACGTCGCGTGAGCCGCGGCTCGCGGGCGTCGATCGGGCACCGGGCGCGGCGGGCGATGCGGGCGTGCTGCTCCGGCTCGCCGCCGCGGTCGCGGCCGGGGTGCCGCATCCGCTGTCGCGCGCGATCCTCGCCGCCGCGCCGGCCGGCGCCGCCACCGCGACCGAGGTGCGGAGCATCCCGGGGCGTGGGGTCGTGGGCCGCGTGGACGGACACGAGGTGCTGCTCGGCAGCGCGCGTTTCGTCCGCGAGCGGCTCGGCGCGGAGGCCGTGTTCGCGGAGGCCGCCGGCGGACCGACGGCGTTCGTGGCGGTCGACGGTGTCGTCGCCGCGCGCCTTCGCTTCGTCGAGGCGCCGCGCGCGGAAGCGGCGTCCGCGCTCGCGGCGCTCCGGCGCCTCGGGGTGCGCGCCGCGCTCGCGACCGGCGACGGCAGCGCAGCGACGGTCGTGCCGTCGCTTCTGCCCGCCGAGGATGCCGCAGTCGGGCTCTCGCCCGCGGAGAAGCTCGCGCACGTGCAGGCGCTCCGGCATCGGGCGGGAGCCGTCGCGATGGTGGGCGACGGCGTGAACGACGCGCCCGCGCTTGCGGGGGCCGATCTCGGCATCGCGATCGGCAGCGCGACCGATCTCGCGCGCACGACCGCCGACGTCGCGATCGTGAGCGACGACCTCGAACGCGTCCCGTGGCTCGTCGCGCACGCGCGCGGCGTCGGCCGCGTCGCGCGCCAGAACCTCGCGTGGGCGTTCGCCTACAACGCCGTCGCGGTCGTGCTGGCGGCGGCGGGCCAGCTCGGTCCGCTGGTCGCGGCGGCGGCGATGATCGCGAGCAGCGTGGCGGTGGTGGCGAACGCGCGGCGCCTGGCGGTCTGAGCCGGCGAAGCGCCGGCGCGCCACGATCCCGGTCGCGGGAACGGCAGTGCCGTCCTTTCTCGGGGTTGGGAACGGATGCCGGCCGATGCGGCCGTCGACGGCGTGATCGTGGCGGCACGCCCCTTGCCAACGGGATCACATGGAGGGGAATCCAATGCGGAAGACGATCGCCGTTCGCGAGTACATCAGCCGACTGCCCGACGAGATCGATCGCCACGAGAGCCTGGCGAACGCCCTGCGTCACATGCAGACGCACGGCGTGCGGCACATACCGGTTCTGGACGGTGCGGAGCTCTTCGGCATCCTGTCCAGGCACGACGTGCTCGAGGCCTGCTTGCGCCACGGGCGCCACGCCGACAGCCTGCCGGTCGGAGACGTCTGCATGGTCGGCCCGTTCACGGTGTCGCCCGTCGAGACGATCCCGACCGTCGCCGCGCAGATGGTCGAACGCGGGATCTCGACCGCGCTCGTGACCGACGGCAACGTGCTGGTCGGGATCTTCACGAGCACGGACGCCCTCAAGGTGCTGGCGAGTCTCTAGGAAAGCGGCTATCGCCCGCCGCGGACGCCCGGCGCGGAACGCCGCTGCGACGAGGAGAAGGCATGCCGAAGAAGGACGGTTCACGAGCGCGACGCCCGTCGTCACGCCGGAAGTTCCGCATCGTCGTCGCGAGCGACGGCTCCCCGCAGTCGCGCGCCGCGGTTGCGGCGGCGGTCGCGTTCCCGTGGCCGAGCGGCGCCGAGGCGTCGAACGTCACGGTCTATGCGATCGGGCTGGTGGAGAACACCGGTTCGGCGCGTGCGCAGATGCAGATGACGTTGCGCCAGCTCACCGAGGTCACCGGCGGCCAAGCCTTCTTTCCCACGGCG
>DAIQBH010000251.1:0-2752 GCA_036781285.1 Thermodesulfobacteriota bacterium
GCCAGGCACCCGCGTGCGTAGAACGCCCTCACCCGTCCGAGCAGACGCCGGCCGCGTTCGGCAGCTGCGACGCCGCGCGCAGGCACAACAGCACGTCGGCGGCGGTGAGCACGCAGTCACCGTCGGCGTCGCCGCAGGACCGACCCCCACACGGCGACGCGCCGCAGAGGTTCACGGCGGTCGGGAGCTCGGACACCGCGCGGAGCAGCAGCAGCACGTCGTTCGGCTTCACGCTGCCGTTGCCGTCGGCGTCGCAGCACGCCGCGCAGGTGTTCTCGGAGTTGATCGCGATCACCGCGTCGAGGTCGAAGCCCGACTTGCCGGGCCCCGGCGTCGGAAAGTGGTTGCCGACGTCGTCGATCGACGCGCCGGGATCGGTGATGCGGAGGAAGCGCGCGCTCGCGAGCCCGATCGTCGCGAGATCGAATTGGTCGCCGCCCGACACGGCCGGGTCGCGCGGATGGATGTCGTTGGTGTCGGGGTTGGCGTAGACGGGCGTGCGTCCGGCGAGGCCCGACAGATCTTGCCCGCCCGCACCGTGCGGGAACTCGACGAAGGTCACGCCGTCCTCGCTCGCGGCGACGACACCGACTTCCGTGAAGATGCCGAGCCCCGGCGAGTTGAACGCGTTCTCGAAGACCGTGAAGTCGGCGCCGGGGCCGTCGACGATGCGGTTGTCGGTGAACGCGACCGTGATGCTGCCGCCGTTCCCGAGCGACACGACGTCGAGCGACCCGGCGCTCTGGCCGAGCCCGAACGGCGGACCGAGGACGACGTCCGGCAGGAGATCGTCGGTCCCGCCCTGCCCGGCGTTGTACCCGCCGTTCTGCCCCATCGTGTAGCTCACGACGTCGTCGAGACACGGGTCGGCGCCGGCCGGCCGCGGCGCGAAACAGGCGAGGACGAGAGCCATGCTCGTCACTCTTTTCAGGATGGTCATCATGGCTCTCGCCCTCCTTCGGAGATCAGCCCGGCCGCTCGGGCGCTACGGACGGCAGCGCAGCGTCAACGTGTCCTTGTCGCGGCGCGTGCCGCCACCGCTCACGTCGAAGACGAGCTTCCGGCTCTTCCCGTCGGCCGTGACCGGGACGATGGTCGTCTGGCTGCACGTCGGGCCGACGGTGGGTAGCTCGGCCGACGCCGCCACGCCGATCGCCGCCGCGTGCGCCGGCAGCTGCTTGCTCGAGACCGTGACGGAGTCGATCGGCACCGGGGTGCACTTCGGCGCGCGCGGGTCGACGATCGAGAAGCAGGCCCCGACCCAGAAGACGCACGCCCCGTTCGCGACGCCGTCGCGATCGCAGGTCGGGTCGCCGTCGACGCAGCTCCAGCGCGGCTTGGGCTTCCCGGACGAGCTGCGGTCCGGCGCGCCGCCGAACGCTTCGACCTGACATTCCTTGGAGCCGCTGCCGCCGTTGGTGAGCGCGTCGACCGGCGTCAGCGTGTCGATGCGGGTCGTGCCGAAATCCAGGATCATCACCTGGCGGCTCGGGCCGTCGATCGTGAGGCCGCTCGAGAATCCGAAGCCCGACGCGATCTCGTCGATGGCGCCGTTCGGGGCGATGCTGATCACGGTCGAGCTCGTGAAGTCGTTCGTGAAGCCGCCCGTCACGAGGAGGTTCCCGTTCGAGTCGAGCTGCTGGTCGTACGTCCCGCTGAGCCCCGTCGCGAGTGGCGCGATCGCGACGCCCGCGAGCGAATAGCGGATGACGTTGCCCGTGAAGGTCCCGTCGACGTTGCCGATCAGGAGCTCGCCCCCCGACAGGGTCAGTGTGACGCCGGCCGCGTAGTCGAGCCCCGTGATGAGATCGGTCTGCGTTCCGCCCGAGATGCGGACGACGCGCCCGTTCCCCGGACCGGCGGCGTCGCCGACGAGCAGGTCGCCGCCGGCGAGCGGCAGGATCGCCTGCGCGAACGGAATCGAGCCGTTCGGCCGCAGGGTGAGCGTCCCCGCGTCGATCGGACCCGCGACGGCGCGCGGATTCGGCAGCGCGTACACCGTGTCGCCCGTGGTCGCACCGACGAGGTCGCCGCCGTTGTCGCTGAACAGCAGTCGATCGTTCGCGGCGTCGTAGACGATCGCGCCGATCGCGTTCAGGTTCACGACGATCGTGACGGCGGCCCCGTTCGGATCGAGCCGGATGATCGACTGGTTGCCGGCGCCGAAGAACCCCTGCCCGATGGCGAACGACGCGCCGACGACCGCGATGTCGGCGGCGTTGACGATCGGAATCGGAATCGCGCCGACGACGTAGGCCGGGTCGGCCACGACGGCGGCGGAAGCGGAACGCGCGCCGGCGACGACCGCGAGCGCGGTCAGGACACAGCGAGAGAGACGGCGGAAACGCATGAGGGCCTCCTCGACGTCACTACCCGTGACGTCGCGTTGGGCCCTCGGGGTGATGGCAACGCAGGATACCGGTCGGAACGGTCGGGACGCAGCACGATCCCGCGGGCGGAACGCCCGTCGGTGGCTCGTTGGTCTGATCGTTCGTAGGTCATTGGCCCCGCGTCCCCACTTTCCCGAGGGACGATTGAGCGAAATGCCTTGGGGCTAGGTCTCCTGGCTCGTCGGCTACCTACTGGCGCCGCCTTCCCACCCATCAGGGCAGTGGCATATGCGGGCGCGTTCGTTCCGACTCACAGTGGCGGGAGCCGCGCCGGATTCTCACCGGCTTCCCTTGTCAGCCCTTTCGGCGACGGGCGTGAGCTACCAAAGCCTCCCCCGGTCCGCAACTCGAGAAGACCGGTC
>DAIQBH010000251.1:2852-8116 GCA_036781285.1 Thermodesulfobacteriota bacterium
CTGACGACCTCATACTCATTCCGACTTCCGGCATACCGCCTCGACGTACCGATCGAGGCCGGCACGAGCGGTGGGCGGTAAGGGGGAGTGCCGAGTGTGAACGCGCTACCCCGCGAACGTCACGGAGGCCGCACCGCGAGCGCCGAACGTCTGGACGACGCCCGCGACGAAGAAGAGCATCGTGATGATCACGAAGGCGATGAACACCAACCCCATCCACAGAAGCCTGAAGAGGAACTGCTTCAGATAGAGCGTCGGCAGTCGGAGATCCGGCAGACGCAAGTCGGGCGGCGTGGCCCGGGGCCCCTCCGACGGCTCCGAGTCGTCGCGGCGGCGGCGCCGGGAGCCGAGCATGCGCTCGAGCACCTCGGCCAGCGACGGGGGCGTCGCGCGCTCCGGCGGGCGCTCGCGATCCGCTGCGCGCTCGCGATCCCGTGCGGGCTCGGGATCCCGCCGCCGACTCCGACGGACGCGGTCCGTTCGCCGTGAGGGCGGGAGCGACGGGACGTCCGGCCGCGGTGTCGAACGCCGGGTCTGCGGTGCGGCGGGCGGCGGCTGCGGCGATCGCGGTGGCGGCCGCTCGCCGAACCGCGTGCCGCACGCGAGGCACGTCGGTCCGTCGAGCCACTGGCCCGGGTCGTGGTTCCGGCAGAAGTACCGGACGTCCGCTTCCGAGCAGGCGTGACACTCGCCCGGAGCGCTCTGCGTCGTGCCGCAATGCGGGCACCGCAATACGACGACGCTCATGGCGCGGGCTCCGCCGCGTCGGGCGCGGCGACGTCCTCCGGATAGCACGCGCGCACCACGTGCTCGGGGACGTGCAGGCGATGCACTGCCGGGAGGGCGCCGCGCACCCACCGCGCCGTCGTCGGAACGCGGCCGTACGGCCCGAAGAGCTCGCGCTCCAGCCGGCGCGACAGCGCGACCGTCGTCAGCACCGGCGTCGCGGCGTACGCGGGGTAGATCTCGTAGCGCTCGTCGACGTGGTCGTGTCCGCGCACCATGTGCGTGACCGGCCGGCCGAGCGTCGCGGCGAGCGCGCAGAAGTCGGCGAAGTCCTCGTAGCCGAACTGGCTGCCACGGGTGGCGCGGTTCGGCATCTTCCGCCGTGCACGCGGGTGGGCGCGCGCCCAGACGAAGTCGGCGAGGCATGCCGGATCGTTCCAGTCGCGGGTGGCGGCGAGCCGCGGGTGGAGATCGACGAGCGGAAACCCGGCGTGGACGGCGAGCAGCCCGTCCGGAAAGAAGAGGGCGCGCGGGGCCTCCGCCACGAGCCGGACGGCGAGCGTGCCGAGCCGGACCATCCACTCGTCCGCGAGGTGCGCGTTCAGGAACGCGGAGAAGTGCGAGGGGGACACCGTCGCCGTGAAGCGGGTGCCGTCGTGGCCGAGCGACTCGTCGTGATTGCCGGCGAGGAAGCAGATGCGCTCGGGCCGCTCGAGGATGAGCTCGAGGACGCGCAGCACGGTTTCGAGCCCGTAGCCGCCGTCGTCGAAGAGATCGCCGAGGAAGACGATCCGCGAGCGTTCGGGCGTTCCTTCGTGCTCGCGCGCGATCAGCGCCAGCGCGCACTCGAGCGCCAGCAGATCCCCGTGCAGGTCGCCGACGAACCAGAGCGGCGCGTCGGAAAGCGCCGGCACGCGGATCGCGCGATCGGCCGGGCTCGCGCGATGCTCGTCGAACAGCATCTGCGGGCGGCCCACCTCGAGGCGCTCGACGGTTTCCCGCATGCGCGCCCGAAGCGCGTCCGGCGCAAGCGCGGCGGCGATCGCATCCCAATCGAGATCGTGGACGTCGACGACCGGCGGGATCGCCGGAGGCGCCGCGATGGCCGGCGGCGCCGCTGCGATGGCCGGCGCATCCACCGCCGGCGCCGCAGCGTCGGACGCCTCGTCCAAAAAGCATTCCGCGAGGTCACGCGACATGGGCGGTGAGCGGCAGCTTGCTGATGCCCTTGGCGCTCCGCCCGACCGCGAGGACGTCGCCCGCGTGGAGCGGCTGCCGAGCGGTCAGCGGAACGCCGTTCAGCAAGGTCTCGTTCACGGTCGACCGCGCCGGCGTCACCACCCAGCGGCCGTCGGAGCCGCGTTCGATCGTGCACTGGGTGTCGTCCCAGAATTCCGCATCGGGTCCAAACCGCCGCACGGCGCTCTTACCGATCGCGGTCCGCACGCCGATCTGTAACGCCGCGCCGCCCGGCGCGACGAGCTTGATGCGCTCCGCCGTCAACGGCTTCCGGGGCGCCGCGGCCGGCACCGCGCCGCGCGCCGCGGTACGGCCGCTGAGCGCGCCGCGGAGCTCCGTCGCGGTCGGCCGGCGCGCGGGATCGACCGACAGGGCGCGATGGAGCATCGCGCTCACCTCGGCGTTGGTCGCGGGGCTCGGCATCACGCCGAGGAGCGCCGGCGGCGCGACGGCGTGCGCGCGGACCTTCGCGGCGTAGTCGGCCTGGTCCTCGGACCAATACGGGTGCACGCCGGCGAGGAGCTCGAACAGGATGAGCCCGCACGTGAACACGTCGGACGCCGGCGCGGGGATCGCCCCGCGCGTCATGTGCTCGGGGGAACGATAGTTGTCGGTGCCGATGTAGCCCTGGTGGCCGTGCCAGGGGGCGCGGCGATCGACGAGGACCGAGAAGTCCATGTCGATCAGCTTCAATTGATAGCCCGACGCGAGGGTGTCGTCCTGCATCAGGTACGCGTTCGCCGGCTTCAGATCGGCGTGGACGACGCGGACGTCGTGAAGCGCGGCCACGCCGGCCATGAGGACCTTCGCCCACGTGACGTGGCGCGCCCAGACGACCGGGCTCCGCGCCGGTGCCGCCTTCGTCCGCCGGTGTGTCTCGCGCTCTTCCTCCAGGAGGTGCTCGAGGTCCCGGCCGTTTTCGACGAACTCGTACGCCGCGAAATAGGTGCGGCCCCCCCAGCGCTCCTCGAACGTCTCGAGCAGCTGGACGGCGAAGTGCGACGCCCTGCCCTCGCCCACGCGGCGCGCGAGCTCGCGCTGATACGCGACGAAGGCCTCGTACCAGATCACCGCCGGCGACGGCGACTTGTACTGCTTCAGGAAGATCCGCCCGCCGCTCGGCGCTTCGGCGACGTAGGCGATCGCCATCATGCCCGGGCCGATCACCTTGGTGACGCGATACCCGCGTACCGTGTCGCCGACCCGGAGCTTCTTCGCCATCGGAGTGCGCGCCGGCGTCCGCGGATCAGAGCGCGACGGTCTCCGCGGAGCGCGAGACGCTCGCCGCGAGCTGCTTCAGCGTCGTCCGGAAGTTCGCGGGGTCCCCGGTGAACTTCCGCAGCGCCTCCTGCGGGCTCAGGCCCTCGTACTCGACGACCTCCCACTCGCTCTTGTCGATCTGGCTCAGGCGATCGTAGCCCTCGAAGTTCGGCGCGAAGAGGCTCAGGATGATGCGGTTCGCCATCACGACGTTGGCGACGTCCTGCAACGAGCCGCCCTTCGCCACCTGGATGCTCATCGTCTCTTTGAAGGACGCGTCGGTGAAGACGATCACCACGCGGGCGGCGTCGCTCCGGTAGCGCCACTTGTTCGGATCGAGCGACTGCGCGCCTTTCGGCGCCGCCTCCATCGTCGCGACCGTGTAGAGCGCGTCGAGCAGCGACTCGGGCTCGTCGCCGCCGCCTTCCGCGCGAAGATCGGCGAGCTGGGCCTTCAGCGCGCCGGCGTCGGCGACGAAGGGATGATCCTCGAGCCATTGCACGCCCTCGGATGCGGCCGCTTCGATGTCGCGATAGCCGACGACCTTGCCGCGCCAATCCCGCACCGGCGCGGCGTTGTTCGGGCCGCCGGCGCTCAGCGAGTCGACGAAGGCCTCGATGTTCGTCCGAAGCGCGTCGATGATCGGCCTCATGCTGCCGCTGACGTCGATCACAAAGACGATGTCGGCGACGCCTTTCGTCTTCGCCCGTGCTTGCGGCGCGGCGGCCGGCGCGGCCGGCTCCGTCGGAGCGGCCGGCTCGGTCGGTGCCGCGGCGTCCGCGGCGGACGGGTCGCCGCCGATGGGTGCATCCGCGTCCGCGTCGGGGGCCTTCGCGCCGACGTGCTCCGGCGCCTCGCCGGCTTCCTCCGGCACGGCCGGCTCGGTCGGCGCGGAAGACTCGTCGGGTAGCGCAGCACTACGGTCCGGATTTTCACTAGTCGTCATCTGTCGACTCCGATCGTGGGCACACGTGGTCGTACGTCACGCTTGCACCACGTTTCGTGCCAGACGTCGGAGTCGGTCCTTTTTCGGGGAAGCGCCGCACGACGAAGGGTTGGCGCTCCACGAGGCGGCCCCGTTTGCAGTTGCTACTCCGCGCGCGTGTAGATTCGAGGCAACGGTCGCCCGTCGTGTGCCGTGGCGTAGGCCTCGTGCGCCGAATCAGCGCAGGATGCTCCCGTCGAAAACGCTGCGGCCGCGGCAACTCGACGCCTGGCAGCGCACGGCACCCACCGCAGCCAGCTTTGGGAGCAGCTCGTCGCCGACGATCGGTTCACGAGCTCCTTCAGGACGGAAGCAACGGTCGAGACCGTGGCGCGCTTGCGCAACGGTTCGAGTGAGCGGCAGACGGTGCTGATCTCGAGGTAGACGGGTGCCGCGGCGCGCCTTGCCAACGCGGCCCCAGCTGCATACACGCCGCACCGATACTCGACTCGCGTCCGCCGCCGCTCACATCTAACCGCCTTGTGGAGAGACGATGCTCGCGACGCGCACCGCCGTTGCAGGAAAAAAACCCGTTCCGACGTCTCTCGTGAGCACGCTGCTCGCGGCCTTCATGGGAGCGGCGGTCATGCCGGCCGTGACACAGGCCGGGCTGAACGTCTGGACCGGGAACGGACCGCCGGTGGCGTACGTGTATTCGATCGCAGTCCATCCGACGGTTCCGACGACCGTCTACGCCGCCACCGGGTCCGGGATGTTCAAGAGCACCAACGGTGGCGGCAACTGGAGTCCGGTCAACACCGGCCTCACCTTTACCCAGGTGAAGGACGTCGCGATCGACCCGGTGACACCGAGCATCCTCTACGCCGCCACGATCGGGGGCGTGTTCAAGAGCACGAACGACGCCGCGAGCTGGGTCTCGATCAACAACGGGTTGCCTCAGATCTTGTTTACCGTCGTGGAGGTCGATCCGGTGACGCCGACCACGGTGTACCTGGGCGTGGCGTACACCTGCTTGTTCGGTCCCTGCTACGGCCCGCTCTACAAGAGCACGAACGGCGGTGCGAGCTGGGTACTTATCTCCACCGGGCTTCCG
>DAIQBH010000252.1:0-8061 GCA_036781285.1 Thermodesulfobacteriota bacterium
CCGCTATTGATCCCCTTGCCGCGCACGTCAACCGCCCAGTTCTGCCAGATGCCCACGAAGTCGGCGCCGGGCTGTCCGGCGTACGTACGCGACCCCCAGAGGGTCAGCATCGGACACTGGATCTTCTCACGGCAGCTGGACGCCCCCGGTCGACCGTCACGCGCCGAGGTCGCGATGGCGCAGTCGCACGTGATCGTCATCGTGGTCTCGCGGGCGTCGGTCACGGCGCCGGGGTTCGCATCGGAAGTCGAGCAGGCGCTGGCGAGCGATCGGCCCGCGCTGGTCGCCCAGGCCGACGACCTGAGCCAAGGCGAGCTCGAACGCTTCGTCCCGAGACTGACCGCGGCGCCGACCATCCCTCATGGCTCACCGAACGCGTCGCACGAGCTGGTGGCGCTGCTTCCGGCGCTCGAATCGAGCCCCGATCCGCAAGAATTCGTGTCGGTCGCCGTACCGATCGCGTGGAACGAGAAGGTCTTTTCGGCTGAGCTGAACGCTGCCGTCACGCGCCACGACCGCAACCAAGCGGAGCGGCTCGTGGAAGCCTTTGCGCAGCACGCCGCGGGACGGACAGCCCCTTATCCGGCGGAACACGCGAACGGAGACTTGGCGATTCTCCGCCAGGAACGTCAGTTCAAGCTGATGCGAACGGTCGGCGAAGCGTTGCTCGCGACCGGAACACGCGACGAGAAGGTCCGGCGCCAACTGTCCCAGGCTCTGATCGAAGAGCGTGAGTACTCGCCTGCGCTCGAGCTGTTGGACTCCATCATCGCCGATCAGCCACCGAAACATCCGGAGGTCATCGAGGCAAAAGGCCTGAAGGGGCGAGCCTTCAAGCAGCAGTACGTCGATGCCCCGCACGCCCCCACGGCTCCGGCGCTGCTGCAAAGCGCCATCGAAGCATACGAGTCCGTCTATCGCGATGACCACACGCAACTATGGCATGGGGTGAACGCGGCGAGCTGCAGGCTGCGCGGACATCGCGATGGGCTCCAGGATATGGACCCGGATCGTGCGGAAGAAATCGCGCGCGGCGTTCTCGTAGAGGTCGAGGCCTTGCAGCGGGCCACAAAGCTCCATGCTTGGGATTGCGCGAGCCGCATCGAGGCGTTCCTGGCCCTCGGCGACTTCGGGCGGGCGACGGAGAGTCTCGATCCGTACCTCACGCACCCCGGGATGCACGCGTTCGAGGTTTCCTCGACGTGTCGCCAGTTCGACGAAGTGCTCCAGCTGGATGAGGACCCGCGCGGCGAGCCGATCATGCGCCGCCTGTGGGACGCGGTCGAGCGATTCCGGGCCGGCGGCATGGTGCCGCGCTCGTCGAGAGATGCGGCACGGTCGTCGAAGCCGGCACTGCGATCGCTTCTGATCCGCGTGACGGACCCTGAATGGAAGCCTGCGGCGGTACAGGACCTGGAGCTCCAGTCGCGTCTGGGTACGATCATCTCGGCGCGCGGTTCGGACGCGAGCGTGAGGGAGCTGTTGAGAGACAGCGCGGTGATTTCGGTCGAAGAGAGCTTGCCGACGAAAGCGACGAACGAATGTAAGGTATCGCTGCCATTCATTGGCGTCCCGCCGTATCCTGGGCCGGGCGGATCCGTTGCGGAGGGCGGGGACGCCGCGCTGATCGCGGTGATCGACGCCGGCATCGACGTGCTCCACGAGACGTTCCTCGACGCGCACGGCCGATCGCGCATCGTGGCGATCTGGGATCAGACGGATGCCACGGGACCGTGTCCAGCTGGCTTTGCATTCGGAACCTACCACGATGCCGCGGCGATCGCCGGCTACGTGAAGACGAGACAGGTTCCGTATGGGTTGGAGCGTGATACCGGCGGTCACGGAACGCACGTCGCGAGCATCGCCGCGGGTCGTACGGTCGGCCAGTTCGCCGGCGGCGTTGCGCCGGAAGCGAGGATTGTGGTCGTCATCTCGGCGGCGGAGCAGTCGATCGGATACTCAGCCAGTCACGTCCAGGCGCTCGCATTCATCGAGAGCATCGCTTCCGACACGGATCTGCCGGTCGTGGTGAACGTGAGCCAGGGCATGAATGCCGGTGCGCACGACGGAAAATCGGCACTCGAAGTGGCGTTCGACGAGTTCTCGAAGGGCGGCCGCCGACCGGGCCGCATCATCGTGAAATCTGCGGGAAACGAGCGGGAGAAAGATGGTCACGCCAAGCTCACCGTGACCCAAGGCGGGAAGGTGACGGCGAAGTGGGCGCGTCACCCGGGAGCCGATCCGCAAGATCGGATCGAGTTTTGGTGGAGCTCCGCCGACGAGCTCGAATTCCAACTCTCGGATCCGGCGGGAACATCGGGTCCGTGGATCGGCAGCGCCAAGGCCCAGGAGACGTCCGCGAGCATATTCGGGTGTCCGCTTCTCATGCAGTTCACCAAGCGTCACGTCGACAACGGCGACAGCAAGCTGGAGATCCAAATCGGCGACGAAAACACGGCGGCGGCGCTCGGAACGTGGCGCCTCGCCATTCGAGCGGGGAAGGTGCCGAATGGGGGCGAAATCCATGCGTGGATCGAGCGCAGCTTGAGCGATAGGCCCACGTCGTTCCAGCCGGGCGATCAGGAGATGACGATCAGCATCCCTGGAACCGCACAGAACGTCATCACCGTCGGCGCCGTCGCATCCACGATGCCACTCGAGTTGGGCGACTTTTCCTCGTTCGGCCCGACTCGCGATGGACGCCGGAAGCCAGACGTCGTCGCCCCCGGTGTCGCGGTGCACGCGGCACTGGCCGGCACATACTCGGATGCCGTGCCGTTGGACGGCAGTAGCATGGCCGCTCCCCATGTCGCCGGCGCAATTGCCTTGCTGCTCTCACGGGCGAAGAAATCCGGGCAGGTAGTCCCAACGTCGACTCAGATCGCGTCGGCCCTCTGCCAGAAGACGCAAAACTACACGGGGAACTGGGATCGAGGCTTCGGGTACGGGCTCGTCGACGTCGCAGCGTTGCTCGCTGCTTTCTGAGACCCGCACCGAGAACGCGGAGGGAACAGACATGGATCGCGAGCCGTCGGATGAAACCACTCGTCCCGTCGACCCTCTCCAGCTTTTCGTCGATCGGCACCGCCGCGCGCTGCCGACCACGCGGGGCCGGAAGCGCTTCAATGCCGCGGAGCACGTGTGGCTCGGCGGGTATGGCGCGGCTCAGGCGTTGGAGGAGCTCCGCGCGGTCGGGCTCGAGCTGTCCGACGATCTGATCAAGGCCATCCCACGGCGCGACGACAAAGAAGTGTTGGACTACGGCGAGCTCGTCGCGCTGTCTGGGGATTTCTACGGATCTCCCGACGAGCTCTTCGACGAGAAGCCGTCGCTTCTACCGTGGCTGTGGGAGAGCAAAGATCTTTCGGACCTGCGGCAGATCTTCGAGGAGGAGCTGCGCTGGATCCGCACTGCACCGCAGGATCGAACAACCTCGTATCCCGATTTCAACATTCGCATGGCCTGGAACACCAAGGGCTACCTCGAGCTGGCGCTCCAGAATACGGACCACTTCGGTTGGCACAACATCCGCGCGTACTGCCGCCATCACGGCACGGCGTTGGACCTCGCTCGATCGGCGCGTGGCCAGCAGGACGAACGGTTTCGGCGCGCGCTCTACACCAACGCGTTCGCCGATCATTTCCTCACGGATGCGTTCGCGGCCGGCCACGTTCGAGTGCCGCGCGCGGAGATACGTACGTGGGCGGGCAGCAAGGGGCTCGATGAGAAAATCGCGGGAGTGCTGTCGAAGATTCTCCACGACCAGGACGGGCACGTGGATCTGCGCTCGCTGCATGGCACGGCCGCGGAAACCGATCGGCCGCCGAGCGACGGTCTCGAGGTGACGGACTCGACGGGGTCCCGTTGGGTCACGCGTTGCGACGGTCAGCTTTTCCTGGAAGCGGACGCGGCAGGATCCACGGCCGTCAAGCGTCCGATTGCGGCCGTCGCCGCGTCGCTGAAGGAGGTGCTGCTCGCGTGGCAGAAGGGCGACATGCCGCGGATGTACGAAGCCACACGCTTCGTCCCGTGGCCGGCGCCGGGAGCCAAGACGCTCATCGACAAGTTCCCCGCCGGCATGTCCGAAGACGAGCTCGGAAGATTGTGGGAGGCGGTCGGTTGGTACGCAAAATGGCTCGGCGGCTTCAAGCGGGAGCACATCGAGATGCTCCTCGCAGCTCTTCCGGCGCTCATGGACGAGTTTCGCCGACACGTCGCCCAGGACATCGCGGCGGACCCGGCTTTCGCGGCGAAGGTCGCGCCGAAGTATCTCCAAGCGTTCCAAAAGATCGCCTGACCCATGCTGCGAGACGATGCGATTCGTCGTGATTTTCAATTGGTGTCTTCGGCGTGGAGCTCCGCGCGTGCACAGGCCGCCATACGAACCCCCAAGGAGCCGTTCATCGTCGTCCGACGGACGAGCGAGAGCGGTCCCACGTACCATCTCTTCTCACGAGCCGAGTTCGCGACTGCGCTCGCGGCATTGGGTGAGGTGGAGACGATAGACGCGCTCGCTGCGAAACCACCGTTGCCCGTGCTGATCCTGCCTGGCTCGGCTCCGACTGTGACGACGCCCCACGTCGTTCTGAACCGCTCGGGGCTCGTCGGGATCACGGGCCTTCCGAAACGGAAAGTCGCGTTCGGCATGCGGACCGAGTCCGTTTCCAGAAGCGCTTCGCCCGTCACGAACTACCTCGAGACGAAGTTCCCCCCGGAGACGGCGGTCGGCCGAACGTTCTCGTTGCTCGTGACGCTCGCCGTGACGGAACGGCAGGGTCGCGCGGCGATCAGTGCGCCGGCCGGCACCCCGATAACGCTGATCGTGGATGCCCTGGATGGTGTCTCGGTCGTCGGGGACTCGGAGCAGACGGTCGTCATGTCCGACGGCCCCGGTCCGCAACACACGCGCTTCCAGCTGCGCGCCGACGCTGCCGGCACAGGAACGTTCCGACTGCTCGCCTTCGACAGGGGCACGTCGCTCGCCGCGCTCGATCTCACGATCACCATCGTCGATGCATCCGACCCTGCGAAGTCGAACGCCCTTCCGTCGAACGGCAGCCAGGTCCGCATCGAGATCGGAGGAGGACCGCCGCCGGATCTGTCCCTCGTCATCACCGAGTCGAAGGACGAGTTGACGTATCGTCTCTATTCCGCCGACGGCGAGTTGAACGGAGCGAAGTTCGGCCCCGTCCAGCTGCGCACGAACCCGCTGCAATACTTCCGTGGCCTCTTCGACGGCATCGAGCGTTTGCCGGTCAGCACGGTCGACGAACGTCGCGAAGCGAAGCGGCGTCTCGAGGCGAAGGGCGTCGACCTGTTCACGAAGGTCATGCCGCCCGAATTGCAGCAACGGCTCTGGAGCATGCGGGACAGGATCGCGAGGGTCCACGTCACGTCGGACGAGCCGTGGATTCCCTGGGAGATGTGTCGCCTGTCCGGAGTCACCGACGGTCGGGTAGAGGAAGGGCCGTTCTTTGCGGAGCTCTGTATGACCCGATGGGTGCAGGGCGTTCCCGCCGCTCGCGTCGTGTCCTTGTCCAAGATGGCGCTCGTCGTACCCGGCACGTCAGGGCTACCGAGTGCGGTCGACGAGCATGCCTACGTTCTCTCGCTCGCGGATACGAAGCACACCGTCACCGAGGTCGCCGCTACGTATCTGGGCCTCACGGAGGCGATGGCGATGGGAGAATTCGACGCGTGGCACTTCACTGGCCACGCGCGGCGAAGCGCGACGCTCGACGCGGATGAAGCGGCGATCGAGCTCGAGGACGGTGACCGGCTGACGGCCGCGGACATCGCTGGTCGTACGGAGAATCTCTTGGTGCCTCGCCCCTTCATCGTCCTGAACGCGTGTCAAAGCGCGGCCGGCGGCTTGTCGCTGACCGACGCGGGAGGATGGGCTCGCCGTTTCTTGCGCGCGGACCTGTCGCGGCGGAGCGCGTCTGCTTTCATTGGAACGCATTGGTCGGTCACCGATGACCTGGCCTGCACGTTCGCGAAGGGGCTGTACCAGGGTCTACGCGAGGGCAAGACAGTGGGTGAGGCCGCGCAGGTCGCGCGAGCGGCCATTCGGTCGACCGACGATCCGACGTGGCTCGCCTACACGGTCTACGCCGATCCGAACGCCGTCCTCCGACGAGCCTGAGGACCATGCGGCACCCGGCGCGCGCGCCCAACAAAACTCCGGCCTGACGTCGGGGAAGCGGCACCCGATGCCGCGTGCATCATCGTGGCGCCTGAACGATCCCCGCACCCACCTGTTCCGCTTCGTGGCGCGCGTCCAACGACGTGCGTACGCACGACGCGAGTACGCTGCCCTTCAAGAGCTGGTGATCCAACGTCCGGTTTCCCTTCATCAGCTTCTGTGCCCAGAGCGCCGCGACGCCGGCCACGTGCGGTGTCGCCATGCTGGTGCCGTCCCAAGCGACGAGGCCTCCGGTGTGCTGCGCCGACGGGATCTCGACCCCGGGCGCAGCGAGAGCGACCCGCGTGTTCGAGAAGTCCGCGGGGAGTAGGCCCGATTCCGACTGCCCGAGGGCACCGACCGACAGCACGCCGCGCGCGTTCGACGGCGGCGACGCGGCGACCTCGTGCGTCCGCTTCTCATCGCGACGGCTCTCGTTGCCGGACGCCGCCACGATCAGACAGGCTTGATAGTCCGTCGATTGACTCTCCACGAGATCGAAGAGGCGGTCGAACAGGAGCAGGTTTTCGCGATAGTCCGTCAAGACACGCGACGTTGCGATGTCGAGCGGGAGACCCCTGCGTTTGACCAGGTCGTCGACCGAGCTCGGAAAGTCGAATCCGAGCGACATGGAGATCACGTGCGCCCCCTCTTCGAGGGCCCACTGAACGGCTTTGACGAGGACGGCAGTCGTCGCACCCTCCTTCCCGATCACCTTCCCAATCAGGGCCTTCTCGACGTTAGGCGCGATGCCGATGCGCATGCCGTCGACGACTCCACCGAAGATGGTACCCGCGCAATGCGTCCCGTGGCCGTCAGTATCGTCGAGGCCCTCACCCGTGAAGTCCTGCCGCTTGGGTGTGATGTGCTTGAAGGCGGTGTGCTTCACGATGCCGGTATCGAGTACCGCTACGCACACGCCCGACCCATCGAAGGGCGATTCGACGGCGCCGACCGCGCGCACGCCCCATGCAACATCCGCCGTCGGAGGCGCCGTACGGTCATGTCGTTTGCCCCGATGCAGCTTCAGGCGCATGACGGGCGCCACCGAGAGCGTCCGCGGGTCCGCGCGAACGTCCCGAAGATCCTTTGCGCTCGGCGCGCTCGCGGTTTCGACCGTGATCTCGCTCTTGGGGGCGCGACGTGTCCCCTCCGCACTGCGTGTTCGCCGCGCGCCGGCCTTGGGCCCGCCCAGATTGGCTTTGGAAAGGGCACGAACGATCACGTAGGAATCGAGGTCCATGGGTTCTCCTGAGTTAGGGCCGCTGGAAGCGTCCGCAAGAAGCGCAGGCGATCGTGCGGGCCGAGCAGACGATGGACCGCCCACACCAGAAGCTGGTGTCGACGGGAACGTTCGCGAATCTCCTCATCCGTGTAGATCTCGTGTGCGGTCTCGAACGGAACGGCTTCGTCGCAGACCAAGCGTGCCGCCGCCCGAGCCACATCGAGTGGTGGGCCCATTGCCTTCAGCCGCATTTCGAAGATCGGCAGCATGCTCTCGGGCTGGCAGCGCACCGCCCGCTCGAGCTCCGCTTCGAGGTGCGAGCTCAGAGCGCCGTCTTCCGGGTGAGATTCGAGGGGAGCTGCGGCAGTCGACGCGATGAGGTCCAACACCCGCTCGACGATGCGTTCCAGCGTTTCAGCGAGCCGAACGATTTGCGGGAATACCACGATCGTACCCGGCTGACAGCGGAGCGCCCTCGCCATGGACAACGAGGTTGCCCATTGTCGGAAGTACCGGAGACGGACCGACGGTCCCGGATGGCCCTGCGACATTGGAACGCCGACGCGCTCCATGAGATCGAAGGTCCGGAGCACCAGCTCGGCGGCCGCATACGCCGCCTGTTCCGCACTCGCACCGCCCGCAGCAGGAACGG
>DAIQBH010000253.1:0-8039 GCA_036781285.1 Thermodesulfobacteriota bacterium
CGAGTCGCCGAACGGCGAGTCGGGCGAGGTGGACCAGCTGTCGGCGCTCGCAACGGCGGCCGGTTATCCGGTCGGCGTCGACGGGCCGACCCGCCAGTGCCGGCGCGGCCCGTTCGGAAACGCCCTCCTCACGCGACTGCCGATCGAGGCGGTGCGTCGCATCGACCTCAGCATGCCTCCACGCGAGGCGCGCGGCGCCCTCGACGTCGATCTGCGCTGCGCCGCGACGACGATCCGCGTGGTCGCGACCCATTTCGGCCTCCGGCACCACGAGCGCACCGCGCAGTGGGTGCGCCTGCTCGATCACTGGAGCGCGAGCGCGACGCCCGCCGTGCTGCTCGGCGACTTCAACCATTGGTGGTGGCGCGATCGACTGCTCGCGATGATCGAACGGCGGCTCGGCCCCACGCCCGCCCTGCGCACCTTTCCGTCCCGTCGCCCCGTATTCGCGCTCGACCGGATGTGGACGAGACCTCCACACGCGCTACGGTCGATCCGCGTCGTCGACACGCAACTCACGCGCGTCGCCTCCGATCATCTACCGCTCCGCGCGGAGCTCGTGTTCGACTACGCGGCCGCGCATCGCTGACGCCCGGCACTTTCGCCGCGACCTTCGCCGGCACGACCACGGCCGACTTCGGCATCGATCCGACGACCGGGGCCATCACGACGGCGACCTGGGCCCCGATGCCCTCGGCGCGGGCGCGAGCGGCTCGGTGCCGCCTCTCGCGCTCGGCATCGTCGCGCGCTAAGCGGGGACGCCGTGCGCCGCCTCGGGTTCTGGGTCGCGATGCTGGTGCTGACGCTGCTCGTGCTCGAGGGCGTCGCCTGGCTCGCGTTCGCGACGGCGCTCCGCGGGAAGCAGCTGCGCTGGCGCGACCTCGACGATCTCGGGCCGGTGCCGACACAGGCCGAGATGGACCATTGGCGAACGTGGGGATGGGATCGCGAGCTCGGGTGGCTGCGCCGTCCGAACACGGAGGAGACCGTGCGCGATCCGCGCGGCGACTGGCACGTATCGGTCGATTCGCGCGGCGCGCGCCGCGAGCCGCTGAGCGCGCCGGGCGGGGTGGTTTCCGCCTACGGCGACTCGTTCACGTTCGGTCACGAGGTCGACGACGACCAGACGTGGCCGCACTATCTGTCGGAGCGGCTCGGGACGCGCGTGGACAACTGGGGCCAGTCGGCCTGGGGACCGGATCAGGCGCTCCTCCGGCTCGCGCGCAACCTGCCGCACGAGCGCACCGCGGTCGTCGTCATCGCGATCATGAGCGAGAACATCGCGCGCCTCATGAACAGCTATCGGCCGTTCCTGACCGGCGACCCCGCGATGAAGATGGCGTTCAAGCCGATGCTCGCCCTCGACGACGGCGACCTCGTCTGGCAGCCGAACCCGCTCATCCGCGCCGATACACCCGCCGACTGGGAGGCCGCGATCGCCCAGGCCCGCGCGACCGATGTGTGGTACCGCGAGAACGCCGCGCGGGTCCGGGCGCGCTTCCCGCACCTGCTGCGTCTTCCGGAGGCGCTCGCGTACGCCGTCCGCCACCCGACCCGCCCGAATCTCTACGAGCGTCCGGACGCGGTCGCCCGCCTCGATCACCTGCTCGACGAGCTCACGCGCCTCGGCGATGCGCACGACTTCCTGCCGGTCGTCCTCTTCATCCCCGAGCCGTCGGATCTCCGCCGCTTCGCCGCCGGTACGCCGACGCGCTACCGCGACTACGTGTTCGCGAGCCGGGGACGGAGCGCGTCGACGCGGCTGGTCGTGCTCGACCTGCTCGAGCACCCGTTCGACGTCGCGCGGTTCAATCGGCGGCCGTTCAAGGATCATCCTTCCCCGTACGGGCAGCGGGTCATTGCCGAGGCTCTGGCCACTGCCCTGGGCGATTTTCCGCCAGTACGGTCGCTCCTCGCTAGAAGCCAAGATTAGATCGGTGTCGCCGGCGGGTGGGTCGGGCATGTCCCCCTACGGTCGCGGGGTCGCTGGTCCCGGCGCCTACTACCCGCCTGAGCCACCATGTCTCGCGCAATACGCGAGCTGACCGCTCCCCGCGGGGATGCCCGACCCACCCGCCGGCGATTCATCATATGGTCGCATTTGGCATTCGGGCGGAGCCACCGCGTGCGAATTCGTCTATGGTGGCGCCATGCATCTCGCACTCCGGACGGTTCTCGCCCTGACGGTGGTCGTCGCCTGCGGCATAACGGCCCTCGCTGCCGAGCGGGCGCCGACCGAGGCGTTCGTCGAGCGCGCGGCTGGGCGCAGCCTTGCGGGGATGGAGCTCAGCGCGCTCGCGCTTCAGCGTTGCGAGTCGCCTGCGGTCCGGCGGCTGGCGCGACGGGCGCACGACGAGCAGGCGGCTGCCTACGAGGCGCTCCTCGGAGTCGCGACGGGCGCGTCGTCGACCCTGAAGCCGCCCTCGACGATGGATCTCGAGCAGCGCGGCGTGAAGTCCAGGCTCGCCGGGCTCCGCGGCCGCGAGTTCGACCGCGCCTACGTGCAAGCGCTCCGCACCAACGAGGACCGCGACATCGCCCTCTACCGCTCCTACGCGAAGGACGGCAAAGACGAGGGTCTCAAGGTGTGGGCCGCCGAACAGCTCACGATGATCCGCAAACGCCGCCAGCTGATCGAGTCGACTCTGATGGAGCTGAAATAGAAGCGGAGACGCACATAGGGCCCTGCTAACGGGTCGTGAGCGGTCGGCTTCCGGTGCCGATCGCCGCACACGGGTCCCCTCGGAACGAGACCCTCGAGCGGTCGCGGGTGCGGTCGTCTGAGCCGAAGGGACGACCTCCTCGCCCCCTCGGCACAGACGTTACGCGCGGTCTTGCTTTGAATCTCTCTGCACGAACGACCGCTCAGACGAGCGAGCGCTCGATCATTTCCATGACGTCCAGCGCCTGCACCTTGTCCTCGACGTCTTTGGCTTTGATCCCGTCCCCGATCATCGTCATGCAGAACGGGCACGACACGGCGACCACCTCGGGATTCGTCTCGAGCGCCTGATCGGTGCGGAGGAGATTCACGCGCTTGTCGGCGTCCTCCTCGATCCACATGCGCCCGCCGCCCGCGCCGCAGCACATGCCGGCGCGTCCGTGCCGCTCCATCTCGTTCGGCATCTTGCCGGTCACGGCTTTGATGGCCTCGCGCGGAGAATCGTAGATGCCGTTGAAGCGGCCGTAGTAGCAGGAGTCGTGGTAGGTGACGGCCTTCGACGCGAGGCCGTTCTGCTGCACCTTGATCGTGCCCGCGTTGAGGAGATTTTGGACCAGCTCGGCCGCGTGCACCACCTCGTACGTGCCGCCGAACTGCGGAAGCTCGTTCTTGATCGTGTTGAAGCAGTGCGGGCAGTTGACGATCACCTTCTTCACGCCCGCGCCGTTCATCTGCTCGACCAGCATCTGCGCCATCGACTGGTAGAGATACTCGTTGCCGAGGCGCCGCGCGGAGTCGCCGTTGCAGAGCTCCTCCTTGCCGAAGATCGCGAAGTCGATGCCGGCGCGGTTGAGGATCTTGGCGAAAGAGATCGTCGTCTTCTTGTTGCGATCGTCGAAGGCGCCGCCGCAGCCGACGTAGTAGAGCCATTCGGTCTCGGGGTGGTCGGACCAGCGCTTGATCTCGAACTCGAGCCCCTCGGTCCAGCCGTCGCGTTTGTCGGCGCCGAGACCCCACGGATTCGACTGCGTCTCCATGCCCTTGAACACGCGGTTCAGCTCGCTCGGGAAGCGCGCTTCCTCCTGGACGAGGTGGCGGCGCATGTCGACGATCTTGTCGACGTACTCGATCATGACCGGGCACGCCTCTTCACAGGCGCGGCAGGTGTTGCAGCTCCAGAGCACCTCGTCGTGGATGACGCTGTCGTCGCCGACGACGTTCTTGCCGACCTCGGGCGCCTCCGCGCCCTCTTCCAGCTGAGGAGCCGCCGCGCGCTTCGCGATCAGCTCGTCCTGGGTCTCGTAGAGGTAGTCGCGGAGGTTCAGGAGCAGCTGGCGCGGCGCGAGCGGCTTGCCCGTCATCGTCGCCGGACAGTTCGACGAGCACCGCCCGCACTCGGTGCACGTGTACATGTCGAGCACCTGCTTCCAGGTGAACTGGTCGATGCGCGACGTGCCGAACGTGGTGCCGTTCTCGAGGTCCATCTTCGAGAGCGCGCCGAGCGGCTCGAGCTTCCGGAAGAAGGTGTTCGGGAGACCCGTGATGATGTGGAAGTGCTTCGAGAGCGGCAGGAGATTGAGCATGAAGAGGATCAACAGATTGTGGCCCCACCAGCCGACCTCGGAGAGCACGTTCGCCCCGCTCGGCGAGAGCGGCAGCGCGCTCGCGAGCATCGACGCGACCGGCGTCCATTGGCGCTCGAGCGGGATCAGGCTGTGAGGGTCGGGGGATACCTCGGCGGCGTACACGATGTAGCGGCCCGCCTCGAACGAAAGGTCGGTCAGCATGATGCCGCCGATGCAGCAGAGGATGACGATCGCTTCCACGTGATCCTGCCCCGCAAGCCGCTCCTCGGCCGGCTTGAAGCCGTACAGACGGTGCGGGTGGATGATCAGCCAGCGCACGAGCGCGTAGCCGACGCTCACCAGGACGAAGACCTCGATCAGGTCCTTCAAGAGCAGATACGGGCCGCCGAGCATGTCGGCGCCGAGCAGCGGCAGATGGAACTCGAGCCCGAACCAGCCCTGCGCGAAGGCGGTCATGACCCGCACGCCGAGGATCGTGAACCCCCAGAAAATGAAGAAGTGCATCCAGCCGGCGGACTTCTCGCGCTTGTCGATCAGGAACTTCTTCTGGCCGAAGCCGAGGACGAGGAGCGCCTGGATGCGCTCGGGGATCTTGTCGAAGAGGTTCGTCCACTTCACCGACTGGAGCACCCGCACGCGCCCGTAGATGGTGCGCAGGAAGAGCCCCAAGCCGATGGCCACGATGACCGTGTGGATGGCGAATCTCGTCCAGAAATCCATGGAGCCCTACCTTTCGATCGGCCAGCCGTGGCCAAGAGCGGGGTTTTTCTAAAGGATCGACCCTGGAACGGCAAGGCGACCGCCGGGCTCGAAAGACGCACGAGACCCGAGATACAAGCGCGGCCATGAGGTCACCGCAACCATGGCGTTCATCGCGTTCGTCCTCGGAACGCTGACCGCGCTCGCGGGGCTGGTCGGCCTCGTCGCGCCCGGCGTGCTGGGCGGGTTGGCACTCGCGTTCCGCGGCCCGCTCGGTGTCGTACTCGCGGCCGCTCTGCGATTGACGCTCGGTGCCGCGCTTTTCCTCGCCGCGCCGGCGTCGCGCGCGCCCTTCGCCTTCCGAGCGCTCGGTGCCGCCATCTTCGTCGTCGGCGTGCTGACGCCGTTCATCGGCGTCGAACGCTTCGACGCGCTCCTCGAATGGTGGGCCGCGCTGCACCCGGGAACGGCGCGCACCTGGTCGGCGTGCGCCGCGGCCATCGGGATCGCGATCGCCTACGGCATCATCCCCCGGGACGCGCGCTGAGCGCGCGTCCCGCCGGAAGGCGTCAGAGCAGGAGTTTCACGGCGTTCACCGCCATCGTCGCGAGTGTCGCCAACCCGGGGGCAGCCTTGCCGATCTCCGTCAGCGTCCCGAGCAGACCCGAAATGCGCGAACGGTCGGGATTCTTCTGCTTCAACTCGGTTGCCAGCGCGTCCGCCGCGGCGACGGCCTCCCCGCCTTCGGGCAGCGCCGACACCTGGACTCCCAACGCTGCCCGGAACGCATCGATGGCCTGGATCGCGAGGGCCAGCTGCGCAGGATCGAATGACGCGTGCTGCACGTTGGATGCCTGGTCTCCGACGGCGATCTGTCCCGCGTTGATCGTTCCCCCGCTCATGATGATCCCGCGATTCTGATTCTGCTTCGTCATGACGTCACTTCTTCTCCGGCTGTAGTCGCGCTGAGAGTCGGGCGCCGAAGGTCTTCGCCCCCTGGCCGACGGTCATCGTGTCCGTCTGCACGGTCCCACCGCTGACGATCACCCCGCTGTTGAAAATCGTCGTCCGCCGCTCGGACAGATCCGACGTGTCGATGTCGTGCGCATCGAGGTACTCCGCCAGCGCGTCGAGAATGGCGCGCTGCGTGAGCTTGTAGAACATCTCCTTGTCGAGCTTCTGGAAGTAGCGGCTATACTGCCCACTCGCGGCCATCTCGCGCACGCTGCCGCGGGCGCCGTAGTCGTAGAGCGGCTGCTCGCGGATCTGCTTCCGCAACGCGCGTTCGGCACGCCAGCGCCGCCATGGCCCGGTGGCGCGCTCGAGGAGCGCGAACGGAGCGAACAACGCCAGAAACGGGGCCGTCACAGCGGACCCGCCCACCAGCTGTAGGATCTGTCTGAACGTCGGACGGTCGGCCCGATTGTCGATGGCACGATAGTGGTCGTGCACCGGCGTCAGGAGCCAGAACGAGGTTTCGGCGAACAGACTCGTGCCGGCCAGCGCGAAACGGAAAAACGCCGAAAGCACCAACTCGCCGTCCCACTCCACGATGCGAACGCACTTGTAGTGTCGCGTCTTCGTTCCCGGATTCTCGACGATCGCGTCGACGTCTTCGCTCGACAGCGATGACGTCGGCGGCTCGAAGATGTCCGTGAGGAAGCGTCGATCGTCCCGGATGTCGCGGCCGTTCACGAACACGTAGTCGCGAAGCTCGAGGCCAGCGAGACCGGTTTCGCGGAGCGCGGCATCGACGTGTCGGTGGATCGCGGCGACCTCCACCGGCTGAGGCACGAGCCGCGACCCCCCACCGTCTTCCTTCCCTTTCGTCAGGTCGACGGTGAAAGACCATCCGCTGAGCTCGATGCCCGAGCCGAGAAACGGCGAGAATCCCGAGTAGACGACGGCATTCCCGTGCTGAGCGGTCTCGATGCGATCGAGCTGAGCTTGCTCGCGTCGCGAGTAGCGCCCGGCCAGCGGGTCCGCGACGAAATGCCCCCGCTTCACGAGCTTCGCGCGTGCACCATATTGCGCATTCCAAGTTCGATAGATCGCCACGCCGAACACGACGACCGCAGCCACGAAGACGACGAGCGGCACTTCGGCAATCAAGCCGGCGAGGCCGATGGCGGCGGCGATCGTGATGGCGAAGTCTTCCCGCAGCGCGAACTCTCTGGCCGCGACTGCGTGCTGCGCGATCGCTCGGAGATCCACGCCCGCGCCGGGTCCGACCGCATGGTGGTCGTCGTCCAGGAGAAGCCGGTACACGCGGGCGCCGAACAATCGATCCTCGTAGATCCCCGCACAGACGTGACGGGTAGCGTCGGTGATCCGATCCGCATCACCTCCACCCGAAGCGGGTACGGGCGTGAGTCTCGGATGCGGTGCGACGCCGTGGCGTTGTGTCGCGGTACTGGTCGCGGGTTGCATGGCGTTTTCCTCCCGCCAGCAACACAGCAGCCTCCATGCCACGGGCCCCGCGTGCAGCGACGTCGGGATTCGTGCGCCTTACGCGATCGGCGTTGTCTGTTTCGCAGTACAGACGTCTACGTTCGTGGACATCGGCTGCAGTCCCAGCGTCAGTCGAGCAGGCCGAGGAGCTCCTGCAAGCGCGGGGTCCGGCTCTCGACCACCTGGTCGACACGGCACGACTGGACGCGGCCGACGCACTCGGCGACGGCCCCCACCGAGGTGAGCGGGATGCCGAGGGCGTCACACGTCGCCGTCCGTTCGCCGAGGGCGAAGCCCGACGTGTCGAGGAGCGCCGCGAGCGCGGTCGCGGGGCAACGCTTGGCGACCGTAGCGGCGAAGTCCGCCTGCGCGTTGCTCGCCCGATCGGCGAGCTTCGCGCAGCTCGCGCGCGCCTTTTCGAGGCACGCGTCGTCGTCCGGCTTGATCTGCACGCAGCGCGTGGCGGCCTCGGCGCAGCGCTGACGGAGGTTCGTCCGCGTCTGGAGGAAGCGCGCTCCGGCTTTGCCGAAGGCCTCGAGACAAGACACGAGATCGTCGTTACCGGCCGCACCCGCCCCCGTCGTGTCCGGGAGGCACGGCGCGTGGACGTCGGGATCGCGGCCGATGAGCGCGAGCAGCTC
>DAIQBH010000254.1:0-8035 GCA_036781285.1 Thermodesulfobacteriota bacterium
CATCGCACGGCCGATCGTCCCAACCCTTGTCGACGCGCGCGCCCGCGATGATCGCGCAGTCCTCCTGGTACGTCGCGCCGGTCCCGCCGTTGTTCGGCTCGGTCTGGCCCCAGTTCGTGTACGTGAGCGCTGCGCCGTCGTCCCCGCCTTCGCGTCCGCGGCGAACGCTCAGACCCGCTTTCCGGGCGCCATCACGCGACCCGCAACGCGCGGCGATCAGCTCATCTTCCTCTACGACACGCGCCCCGGGTTCACGACGTTCCTGAATCTCCGGAGCACCGGCGCATCCGCGCTGCCCGTGCAGATCCTGCTCTACGGCCCGAGCTTCACGACGCCGTACGTGCACACGGTCACGATCCCGGTCGGCCCCGGCGAGGCCGGCGACCCCGGCATCGGCGGTACGCTCACCGTCGATCTCGGCGCGCTCCAGGCGAGCGGTCTCCCCGCCGAGGCCGGGGTGGCGTTCGTGACCGCCGTCGACGCCGCCGGCGCGCCCATCGTGACCCGCATCCTCACCGGCAGCTTCACGATCGCGAACCTCGCAACCGGCTCCGCATGGGGATCGATCGCCGCCGCGCGCAGCGCGGTCGCGGTCGAGGCCACCGATCCCGATCGCCCGTGCACCGAGCGCGTCGAAGCGCCCGCGCGCGGGGTGGTCATCGACGGCACGAAGGTACTCTTGCCGCCGATCCAGCCGTCGGCCGCCGACCTCGCCGTCTTCTACGACCCAGACTCGCTCGCACCCGCTGCGCTCGGCGGCAATCAGATCGTCTTCGTCACCTTCGAGGACGTCGTCGGCGCGCCCTTCTCGGCGAAGAGCGCGGAAACCGAATGGACCCTGCAAGCCATCCGCGACACCGGCATCCCGCTCGACGCCGATCCCGTCGAGACGTCCGGCGTCGAGGTGACCGACCTCGTCTCGCTCCTCGGCAACGAAGCGCGCGGCCAGCGCGGCTCGATCATCTTCGAAGCGGAGCCGAGCCCGAAGCGTCTCACGCGGCTCGTCTTCTTCACGCAGAGCTTAGGAACGTTCGGGACCGGGTACTTGCTCCCGACGCGGTAGCTCCTTCGGATTGATCGGCTGCCCGAACGAGAACTCCACCCAGTTCCGGTCGGGGTCCTCGACGATGCAGAAGTAGCCGACCACCGGACCCGCGTCGCGCGGCCCCTCGCGCAGAATGCCGTCCGCCCGCGCCCGCGCCGCGATCGCGTCGACCTCGTCCCGGCTCGCGACCGAGAACCCGAAGTGATGCACCCCCGGCCGCTCGCCTTCCGAGTGCGCCATCGGGATCAGCACGAACACGAACTCCGGATCCTCCGCCCGCTCCGCGAGCCATACGACCTGCGTCCCGTCCTCGTTCCGCTCGTGCGCCACGACCAGATTCGCATAGCGCGCATAGAACGCCATCGACCGCCCGAGATCCGTCGCGCGAAGCGCGATGTGCGTGAGCCGCGGCGCCACGCCCGCACCGTCGGCGATTCGACGCCCGGAAGCAAGCTGTAGGGGCGCCCGCGCCCCGCCCCGCTTCGAAGCGACCCGGCGCCGACGGCGGCGACTATCGCGGCAGCCTCTGGCATCCTGACCGGGATGGAAATCATTCGCACCCCGGGATCGGTACCGATCAAATGCTGGACCGACGGCGTCGAGCTCGAGGACTCCGCGCGCCAGCAGCTCGTGAACGTTGCCGCGCTCCCGTTCATCCATCGCCACGTCGCCGTCATGCCCGACGTCCACTGGGGCATGGGCGCGACGGTCGGCTCGGTGATCCCGACCGTCGGCGCGATCGTGCCCGCCGCGGTCGGGGTCGACATCGGCTGCGGCATGATCGCGCAGGAAACGAGCCTCCGCGCGGGCGACCTGCCCGACTCGCTCGGGCGCCTGCGCCTCGCCATCGAGCGCGTCGTTCCGGTCGGCGGCCCGGGCGAGCGCGGCTCGTGGAAGGAGCACGGGCGCCACGGCATGCCGGCCGCGGTCGTCGCGGCGTGGCGCGCGATGGAGGACGAGTGGAAGCGCATCGTCGAGCGGCATCCGAAGGTCGCGCGCGGCCTCACCGGCGAGCAGCTCGGCACGCTCGGCACCGGCAACCACTTCATCGAGATCTGCCTCGACGAGCGCGACACGCTCTGGGTGCTGCTGCACTCGGGCTCGCGCGGGCTCGGCAACCGCATCGGCACGTACTTCATCGAGCGCGCCAAGGACGAGATGCGGCGCGCCGGCGTGAAGCTCCCGGACGCCAACCTCGCCTACCTGAGAGAAGGCTCGCCGTCGTTCGACGACTACGTCGCCGCCGTCGGGTTCGCGCAGCGCTTCGCCGCCACCAACCGCCGCCTCATGATGGACCGGGTGATCGCCGTGCTGCGCACCGAGCTCCCGCCGTTTCGGCTCGGTATCGACGCGCTGAATTGTCACCACAACTACGTCAGGCGCGAGCGGCATCATCACCGCGAGGTGTGGGTGACGCGCAAAGGCGCCGTGCGCGCCGGCAAAGGGGAGCTGGGGATCATTCCGGGGAGCATGGGCGCACGGAGCTTCATCGTGCGCGGCAAGGGCAACCCCGAGAGCTTCGAGTCGTGCTCGCACGGCGCCGGACGCCGCATGAGCCGCGGCGAGGCGAAGCGCCGCATCACGCTCGCCGACCACGCCGCCGCGACCGCCGGGATCGAGTGCCGGAAGGACGCCGGCGTGATCGACGAGAGCCCGGCCGCCTACAAGGACGTCGACGCGGTCATGCGGGCGCAGGCCGACCTCGTCGAGATCGTGCACACGCTGCGGCAGGTCGTGGTCGTGAAGGGCTGACCGCGCTCGCCAAAAAAGAAGAGGAGCCGGTCCACACGCTCGGTGGAGAGGCCCCTCTTTGCGACTTGCTCTTGGCTTCGCCGCAGCTCCGGAACCGTAGCCGGAGCGTTCATGGGTGTTACGGACCACACGTCTCTGGCCGGACGTCCGATCGCTACGCCGGCCACGCACCTAACCCGGTGGCGTGTCCATCCCTGACTCCTGGAGCAATCGACCTTCCTCCTTTCGGAGACTGATCAATTTCGAGCCGCTCGTTTCGCGACTCCCTTCGAGACCGTTTCAGCGGATCCGGTCCCACTTCCTTAGTGCGCCCGCGACGACCGCTTGTCAACGCAAAGATCGCGCGCGCAACGGCACCGCTATCTACCGTCAATGCAGGAAAGCGGTGCGCGAGCCCCGCGGATTGATTCCGCGGGGCGAGGGCCATCGGAGCATTCTTCGAGCGCAATTATGCGCTCGAAGAAGCGCACGGGGCCGAAATCAATCAATCAATGCCCCGCGCTGATGAGCGCGGCGATCGTGAACCAGCTTTCCTCGCCGCCGTGCTTGGCGCCCACGTCGACGTACCACCCGGGCTCGTCTTGGAACGCCATGCCCGGAATCGCGACGCGCGTGCCGTGCTCGAGCTGCATGTCGACGACGGTGAACGCGTAGATGAACATGCGCTCTTCCGGATAGGAGTAGGCGATCTTCGGGTTCGGCTTGGTCGAGGTCCGGATGCTCTGCATGACCGTCTTCCAGAGCTCGCCGCCGCGATCGTAGAGATCGGTGTAGACGATGAAGAAGCTCTCGTGGTCGATGTAGATGACGCGCTTCGAGAACGCGTACGCCTCGGCCCTCGGCACCCCTTCGACGATCAGCACCTCGGGCCGCTTCTCCCAGGCCTCGCAGAACGTCATGCCGCCGTCTCCCTTGCAGGGTACGGGCGGCATGTTCTCGCCGTGCAGCGACGCGAGCATCGGCTTCTTGCCGAGGAACTTCCAATCGAACCAGGGAATCTGCCCCGCGTACCCGCCGTAGCTGTCGACGTCGATGTCCTGGCCGAAGAGCGCCTCGGAGCGCTGGGCGCTCGAGAGGCGGCGCACGCGGCGGAGGCTCGGCAGGTAGAGCCAGAGGTCGTCTTGCCGAAGCGGATCGAGGTAGCGGTAGTTGATGCCGCCGATGCCCTTCAGGTCGAACGGCTCGAGCACGGGATAGAGGCCGGCCTTGCGAAACGCCGAATCCTTGTTCGGCACGATCTCCGGCTTCGGATCGATGTGCAGGCGGCCACTGAATTGGAGCGCGCGGAGCCAGTCGAGCACGAAATGACGCTCGACGTTGTAGCGCTGCTGCCCCTCTTGATCGACCACGAGCTGGCCGGTGTCGGCGTCGAACAGGTGCAGCGCGAGGTCGTCGGTGAAGTAGTGCGTGCGCTCGAAGTTGTACATGAGCTTCGTCGCGGCGGTGGGGTCGTCGAAATCGACCTGCGGGAACGGCCGGCCGGCGACGTAGCCCTCGAGCGTCTTGTCTTCCTTCAGCTTGACCTGCGACGAGAACTTCTCGGTGGCTTCCTGGTAGAGCTTCGGAAGCGGAATCTTCTGATACGGGACGATCTTCATCTCCATCCCGCGATTCACGCACCACTGTACGCCGTCGGCGACGAGCCCTTTGATCTTGTCCTGATTGTCCTTGTTGATGGTCTCGCCCGGCGAGACGTCGGCGGACGCGACACGAGGCACGATCAGCGCCAGCGCCACGGCCAGCGACAGCATGGCGGCGATGCGAATCGGTGTGAGCTTGGACATCGAACAACCCCTTTCGGACCCGCGGCGCGCCAGAGCGCGCGATCTTGCTGGATGCGATTGATGTGGCGTTGCGACGCGTGTGGAGCTTTCCCCGTGGGGGCGCGGGGACCATACCGACGCGCTTCGTTTGGTGTCAATGCGGCGGCCGTCCTCCACGGCCGTCTGCATGCGTCAGCAAGCCTCAAGCCACACCATTGAACGATAGTCAATACTCCGCTAGGGTCCGCGCCCATGCGGTCGCGGCCCCGAGCTCGCCTCACCGTGGACGAGCGTCGCCAGCAACTGATCGACCTCGGACGCCGCATGTTCAACGCGCGCCCGTACGACGCGATCTCGATCGACGAGATCGCTGCGGCCGCCGGCATCTCGAAGGGCCTGCTGTACCACTACTTCCCGAGCAAGCGGCACTTCTACGTCGAGGTCGTCCGCGTCGGCGCGGAGCACGTACAGCGCCTCACCGCCGTGCGGCCCGAGCTCGCGCCGGCGGCACAACTGCGCGAGAGCATCGACTCGTTCCTCACCTACGTCGAGAAGAACGCCGCCGCCTACGGACATCTCCTGAGGAGCGGCGTCGGGACCGACCCGGAAGCGAGCGCGATCGTCGAGGGCACGCGGCGGGCGATGGTCGATCAGGTGCTGCGCTCGATCGGACTGGCCGACGGCCGACCGCTCGTCCGTCTCGTGATCCGCGGCTGGGTCGGCTTTTCGGAGGGCGTGACGCTCGAATGGGCGGACCGCCGTGACGTGCCTCGGCGCGACGTGCTGAAGCTCCTCGCGACCGCGTTCGAGTCGACGCTCGGCGTCGCGGCGAGCGTCGATCCGCGCTCCGCGCCGCTGTTGAACCAGGTCCTCGCCGCGCTGCGGACACCCCATCGTCCGAAGCGCGGCCCGGCGCCGCGCCGGGTCGGCGCGGCGCGCCGCAAAGCGACCGCGTCGTAGCAGGCTGCTGAGCGCTATTCTTCGAAGACGAGCGTCGCGTCGGCCGCTTCCGCGTCCAGCCGCCCGGTGATCAGACGGTGGCCCGAGACCGACCCGCGGAGCTCCTGCTCGAAGAACGCCACCGAAGCCGCCTTCGAGAGCAGGTTCTGGCGCGCGTGCAGCATGAAGCTCGGCGGCGGCAGCGGACAGACGGCCTCGCACATCGAGCCGCTGGGATCGACGCCGAGGTCCGGGCCGCCGAGATAGTCGGGCGGCAGGCCGGGATCGAGCGTCACCGGACGAGGATCGCCCGGCCCGACGAAGATGCTGCAACCGATCGCGTCGTCACCGTTCTCGTTGGCGCCGAACAACAACCGGTCCGAGAACCCGAGATGCGTGCCGCCGTCGAGGCTCAGGAAATACTTCGGCGCGTTCACGAAGCCGTACGGCTGCACCTGATTGCTCGCGTATCCGGTGATCATGTCGACCGTGCCGCCCTGGATGAGCAGGGGCGTCGACGCGGTGTCGAAGAAGTTGTCGAGGAAAACGCACCCGAGCGGCGAGAGCGCGACGGTCGCCTTGATGCGCGGGTCGCGGACCGTCCCGTGATACGTCGCGAGCAGTACGGTCGCGCCGCCGAGCGAGTGACCGATCGCCCCGACGTTCGTCGTGTCGACGCGGCCGAAGAGGAAGTGCCCGGCGTCGGTGTTCGCGG
The DNA here is from genome assembly GCA_036781285.1 of Thermodesulfobacteriota bacterium. GTDB lineage: Bacteria > Desulfobacterota > Binatia > UTPRO1 > UTPRO1 > UTPRO1. The sequence continues at coordinate 6,215 of DAIQBH010000254.1, forward strand.
CGAGCATCGTGTCGATCAGGAAGCTCAGGTCGCCCGCTTGCTGGTCGATGTCGGCGAGCGTGACACCGCCCGGCGCACCGAGGCTCGACAACGGGAAGTCGGGGGCAACGACGACGTAGCCCCAGCTCGCGAGATGGCGGGCGATGTAGGTCGAGTCGCGGCGGTAGCCCGAGAAGCCGTGCGCGCGGAGGATCAGGGGGAATGCCCCGCCAGTCGCGACGACCGGCGCCTGGGGCGTTTCGGTGATGAGCTCCGGCGGGGCGGGATACCAGATCTCGGTGACGAGCGTCCGGTCGGGCGCGCCGGGGAACGTGCCGTTCGGCGGCGTCGCGCGCGAGGTGTCGACGAGGGTCACGGTGCGGGACCCGATGCCGTACGGACCGAGCTGCGTGAACGTCGTGGTGTCGCGGTCGGCGATGTCGGCCTCGACCTCGGCGAACGACGCCTGCACCTGATCGCACACCGCTTCCGCGTCCCCGCTGGTCGGGCACGCGCCTCCGGCCTTGGCCTCCGCCTTGGCGTATGCCGCATCGAGCTTCGCGTCGCAGGCGGTGAAGTCGGGCACGGTCTTCTTCAAGGTCGCCGTCGCCTGCGCTTTGTGGGCGCACGCGCACTTCTTGCCGGCCGCCTTCAGCTTGGCGGCGACGCAAGCCGCGGCGTCGCCGGACGCCATGCCGGCACCGAGCGCCGTCTCGAGGTCCGCGACCAGGCTCGTGAGGCGGCCGTCGACGCCGGCGCCCTCACCCGTGTTCGGGCACCCACCCTTGGATTCGGCCTTCGTGAAGGCGTCCGCCAGCTTCGCGGCGCACTTCGAGAAATCCGGCGTACCGCCGGTCGCGAGGGCCTTGCTCGCGACGGCGTGGCGGCAGTCGCACGCTTTGCCGGCCGCCTTCAGCTTCGTCGCCTGGCATTTGCGGGCGGGGGTCGGCCCGGCCTCCGCGGCCGCGCTCCAACCGAGGGCGGCGACGAGCACGACGAGGACGGCGATTCGCGAGTTTCGCATCGAGATCTCCAATTGGTGCGTCTGGGGTGGGGGTCGGCTCGGCACGGGCGCGACCCGCGGGCACCCTGCCAAAATCCGACGACGGACGTCAATTGCTTTCCCGACGACGGGCGTTGGCCTGCCCGTCGATCGAGCGTAAACACGCTGGACCCATCGTGGCCAAGACCTCCGCTCCGCGCCCACGCCGTCCGCCCGCGCCCGCGCCGCCGGCCCCGGATGCGACCCGCTGGCGAGCCTTCGCCCTGGTCGCGCTGCTCGCCGTCGCGAGCTACGCGAACGCGCTCGACGGCGAGCTCTTCCTCGATGATCGGCCCGCGATCGCCGAGAACGTCTACGTCCGCGATCGCAGCTGGCTCGACATCTTCACGCATCCGTCGTGGTGGGGCATCCAGACCAAGATCACCACCTGGCGGCCGCTCACGACGTTCTCGTTCGCGCTGAACTACGCCGCCCACGGCCTCGCGCCCTGGGGATTCCACGTCGTGAACGTCCTCCTGCACGCGGGGGCGAGCGTCCTGTTCCTCGCGGTCCTGGCGTCGCTGGTGCCGTGGGCGACGGCCGTCGTCGCCGCCCTCCTCTTCGCGGTGCACCCCGTCCACACCGAGGCCGTCGCGAGCGTCGTCGGACGGGCGGAGCCATTGGCGGCGCTCGGGTTCTTCGCGGCCTGGTGGTGCTTCCTCGCCGCCGACGCCGCGCGCCGCGATGGCGCCGACGGGCGCGTCGCGTTCGGCGTGATCGATCTCGCCGGGATCGTCGTGTACGGGCTCGCGATGCTCGCGAAGGAGCACGCGATCATGCTGCTCCCCGTGCTCGTCTTC
>DAIQBH010000255.1:0-7944 GCA_036781285.1 Thermodesulfobacteriota bacterium
CCTTCTCCTTGGCCGCTTTCTCGAGGAACTCCGCGCCGCGCTTCTTTTCCTCGCCCGCGCCGGCCGTCACGCGGTCTTTCGCGAGCGTCTGGAACTTCGGAAAGTACTCCTTCGGATCGGCCTTCGCCGGCTTCTTCGCCACGCCGTCCCCGAGCCCCGCCTGCACCATGGCGAGCTCCGCGGGCGTGAGGTTCAGCATCTGGAGCTGTTGGCTCAGGTTGAAGCCGAACGAGTAGAACGCCTTCTCCTCGTCGGTTTTGGGATCGGCTTGGGCGAACGCGGGGGCGGCGACGGCGAGCATCGCGACGGCCAACAACGCGGAACGGGCACGCAGCATACGGACTCCTTTCGAGTCGAGAAATTCGCGAAAAATCTCGCCGGGTCTATCCGCGTTGCGTGTCGAGCGCAATGGCGGGTCGGCGCACCGAGCGCCGCGCGCGGCCTGCGTTGCGCCGTACGTGCAATGCTTCTATAGCTCCGCGATCGACTCCCAGGGTCAAGCGTCGCTCTTCGGGCCGCGCGAGGTGTTGCGCGGCGTCTTCGGTTACGAGGACTTTCGTCCCGGCCAAGAGAAGATCATCACGACCGTGATCGCCGGCCGCGACTGCATCGGCGTCATGCCGACCGGGGCCGGCAAGTCCCTCACGTTCCAGATCCCCGCGCGCATGTTGCCGGGAACGGTTCTCGTCGTGAGCCCGCTGATCTCGCTCATGAAAGATCAGGTCGACGCGCTCACCCGCTACGGATTCCGTGCGACGGTGCTCAACTCGTCGATCGACTACGAGACCCGCCGCGATCGCCTGAAGCGCATGCGGGCCGGCGAGTACGAGCTCGTGTACGTGGCACCGGAAGGGCTCGAGGGCAATCTGCGCACCATCCTGGCCGAGATGCGGATCTCGCTCGTCGTCGTCGACGAGGCGCATTGCATCTCGGAATGGGGTCACGACTTCCGTCCGTCGTATCGCCGGCTCTGCGGGCTCAAGCGCGAGCTCGGCGGCGTGCCGATCCTGGCACTCACGGCGACCGCGACGCGCAAGGTCGCCGGCGACATCATCCGCCAGCTCGGCATGGTGAAGCCCGACGGGTTCAAAGGGTCCTTCTTCCGGTCGAACCTGCGGCTCTGGGCTCACAAGAAGGGCGACGGCCGCGGATCGCGTCAGGACCTTCTCGGGTACGTGCGCCGCCGTGCCGGCGAGACCGGCATCATCTATTCGCTGAGCCGCAAGAACGTCGACACGCTCGCGGCGTTCCTCACCGCCAACCGCGTCCGCGCGCTGCCATACCACGCAGGGCTCGACGAGGAGACGCGCGCTCGCCACCAGGACGCGTTCGCGCGCGACGAGGTCGACGTCGTCGTCGCGACCATCGCGTTCGGAATGGGCATCGACAAGTCGAACGTGCGCTACGTGATCCATCGCGAGATGCCGCGCTCCATCGAGGGCTACACGCAGGAGATCGGCCGCGCCGGGCGTGACGGCGTCGCGAGCGACTGCATCCTGCTCTACTCGTGGGCGGACGTGATCGCGCACGAGCGGCTCCAGAGCACGATCGAGGATCCCACCGTCCGAAATGCCGCGAAGGTGAAGACCAAGGCGATGTTCGAGCTCGCGGACGCGCCGGGCTGCCGGCATCAGCGCCTGGTCGCCACCTTCGACGAGACGATCCCGCCGTGCGGCGAGTCGTGCGATCACTGCCGCGGGGAGTCGCTTGGCGACGTGCTCGCCGCCGCGCGCGCGACGAAAGCCGCGATCGTCCCTGGTCGCGCCGGCGCGAAGGCCAGTGCCGCCGCGCCGCTCGCGGGCGAGGACGCCGCGGTGTTCGAGCGCCTGCGCGCGCTTCGTCGCTCGCTCGCCGACGCGGAGGGCGTGCCCGCGTACATCGTCTTCAGCGACGCCGTGCTCGCGCGCATGGCGGCGACGCGGCCGACCGACGACGCCGGCCTCCTCGCCGTCCCGGGTGTCGGCCCCGCGAAGCTCGCGCGCTACGGCGCCGCGTTTCTCCGTGAGCTCGAAAAGGAGTGATTCCATGACGACGACTCCGCCGCCGTCTCCCGCTCGCCCGCGCGTCAAGACGACGCCGCTCGCCGGCCCGATCGCGCGCAATCTGGCGCGCCTGTGGCTCTGGTTCTTCGGTTGGAAGGTCGAGGGCTCGTTGCCGCCCGGCATCAAGGCCGTCGCGATCGCCTATCCGCACACGACGAACTGGGACATGCCGTTCATGCTCGCCGTCGCGTACCGGTTGGGCGTGCGGCCGTCGTGGCTCGGCAAGCGGCAGATCTTCCGGAAACCCTTCGGCGGTTTCATGCGCTGGCTCGGTGGCATCCCGGTCGATCGGAGCGCGCGGACGAATCTCGTCGCGCAGGTCGTCGAGCAGTTCGGCGAGGTCGATCGTCTCTTCCTCGTGATCCCGCCCTCGGGCACGCGCCACAAGGCCGCGCACTGGAAGTCGGGCTTCTACCACATTGCGCGCGGCGCGGGCGTGCCCGTGCTCTGCACGTTCCTCGACTACACGCGGAAGGTCGGCGGGATCGGGCCGGCGGTCGTGCCGAGCGGGGACGTGAAGGCCGACATGGACGTCATCCGCACGTTCTACCAGGGTGTCGAGGGCCGCTATCCCGCGAATCACACGCCGATCTACTTGCCCGAGGAAGAGCCCGCGCCCGTGCGTGCGGCGGGCGGAAGCGCCCGACCGGGCTCGTAAATCCGTTCGGGCGACCCGGCCCGCCGCCGCGCTCAAGCTCGGTCTCTCGTCTGCCGACACTCTTCGTGGAGAGGTTTCGTAAGCCGTTTCGCGCGGCTGCCGACACTCATCATGGAAAAGGTGTTCGTGGCCGAACCAGCAGATGCCCCGGTGGCCCGCGGCGCCGAGACGGCCGAGCTCCGCGTCGAGGAGATGGTCGCTGCGATCGCAGCGAAGGGGGACTTTCCTGCCGCGGCGCGCGTCATCCAGCGGCTCCACGATGCGGTCCGCCGCGAGAACTGCAATGCGCTCGATGTCGCGCAGGTGATCCTCGCCGATCCCGGCCTGTCGTCGAAGGTGCTCCGCGTCGTCAACTCCAGCTTCTACCGCCCGCGTGGCGAGCCCGTGTCGACGATCACGCGCGCCGTGTTCCTGCTCGGGTTCGAGGCGATCCGCGATCTCGCGACGGGTCTCGTGCTGATCGACGAGCTGGCGCGGGCCGGTGGCAATCGCGCCGGGATGCGTGAGCTCCTGCATCACTGCCTGCTCTGCGGGTCGGTCGCGCGCTCGTTGTCGACCGCCGTCGGCTACCCGAATCCGGAGGAGGCCTATCTTCTGGGTCTGTTCGCCAATTGGGGGGAGCTCTGCCTCGCCGCGTACTATCCCGATCGGTACGAGCGCGCGCGCCGGGCGGCGCGTGGACGCGCCGCGCTGGAGGAGGCGCTCGGCACCGAGTTCGGCCTCGCGACGAGTGACCTCGCGACGGCGATGCTCGCGCGCTGGAACTTCCCCGGGAGCTACGCGGACTATTTCCGCCAGTCGCACCCGACGGGCGATCGCGCGGTCGCCACCAATGGCCAGCGGCTCATTGCGATCGTCGACGTCGCGAACGACTTCGCGGCGTACGCGACCGATCCCGATCCCGAGATGCAGGCGAAGGCCGACGCGATCCTGCGCACCGCGGAGACGATGTTCGGACGGCGCATCGAGGACGTGCGGGCGGCGGCCGAGCGGGGTGCGGAAGACGCACGCGAGCACTTACCGATGCTGCGCTCGACGCCGTCCGCCGCGCCGACGGCGCGGGCGACCGGCGAGGCGAGGGCCGCCGCGGCGGTCGCCTCGGAGCCGGCCGGATCGCACCTCCGTGAGGTCGTCACGACACCGGAGCCGACGGCCGCCGCGCTCGCGATCTTGGCGGAGATCACGCGGGCGATCCTCGCCCAGGACGACATCAACGACACGCTCGCGATGGTGCTGGAAGGCGTCGCGCGGACCGGGCAGTTCGACGTCGCGTTCCTGGCGCTCCTGAACGGCAAGAAGGATCACCTCGTCGGGCGGCTCGGATACGGGCACGGCGTCGCGGAGTATCTGAGCGCCTTGCGCGTACCGCTGGTGCCCGAGGGCGGTGCGCTGGCGGATGCGGTTCTCACGCGTGCGCCGAAGGTCGTGGCGCAGGGCTCGCCCGTGATGCTGGTGGCGCGCGGCGCGGCGGTGCCGGCGATTCCGGCGAGCGCGTTCGTGGCGCATCCCCTGGTCGTGCGCGGGAAGGCTGTGGGTGTCATGGTGGCAGCACGCGCCGCCCAGGAGCCGGCGCTCGGCGCGGCGGACGTGACCTTGGTTCAACTCTTCTGCAATCAGGCCGGACTCGCTCTGGACCGCGCTGTCGGCTGAAGCGCGCCGCCCCTGGGTCACTACGAGGGAAAGAGTCCCCGCTGCGCGGAAGAAAGAGGCGTAGACAGGGGGACATTTCTGCCTAGCGCGGACTGCTGACTCTCATCGGTCGGCCGAATTCTCGGTGGCACTGAACCTGCTCATCGGGGGCATGGGACATTCGGGATTTGGGCGGGTTGGGTGGCTTGGCGGGATGCTTGCCGGGGCGATCGCGGCGACGGCGTTCGCGGGGACCCTCGGGTTGCTCGATCCGCTGGCGTTGGCGATCACGATCGGGGGCGGGATCGGGGTGACCGGGATGACGTTCTCGCGCGAGCGGCTCGGGCAGGCTTGGCAGCTCGTGCAGACGGCGCTCGCGGCGCCGGCGGATCCGGAGCACGTCATCGCCGATCTGAAGCGGCTCGGCCGTATTCATCGCGTCGACGGCGCTCCTGCGCTCGAGCTCGCCGGCTCCGAGATCGAGGATCCGTTCCTGCGCACCGCGATCGGGCTCGCCGTTGAGGGACGGGACGAGGTGGAGCTCGAGGCGGCGCTCCACGGCGAGGTGCGCCGGCACGCGGCCGAAGGCGAGAGCGCGCGCCAAGTCGTGCTGCTCCTCGGGAAGCTCTTCCCGGCGTTCGGCCTGATCGGGACCTTGCTCGGCCTCGCGCACCTGCTGCGCAACCTCGGGACGGCGACGAGCATCGCGGCCATCGGCCCGGGCCTCGGCATTGCGGTCACGACGACGCTCTACGGCGCGGTGCTCGCGAACGTGGTCGTGCTGCCGCTCGCGACGAAGCTGCACGCGCATCTCGAACGGCGCGCGACGGTGATGCAGATGATCATCGACGGCACGCTCATGGTGCAGCGCAAGGAATATCCGACGCGCATCGAACGCGTGCTCCGGAGCGCGCTCGCGCTTCCGTCGGTGGGCACCCCACTCCGGGTCGCCGACCGTGCGGCCTGACGTGCGATCGGTGAGCGCACCCGCGACGTTCCTCGAAGAGGACTCGAACGGGTGGCTGGTCACGTTCAGCGATCTGGTTCTCCAGCTGTTCGCGTTCGTGATGGTGGCAGCGGCCCTCGGCACCGGGGCCGTGCCCGACACCTCGACGGCCACGGCCGACGTCGAGCCGCGCGCGTTCGCGATGCCGGCGCAAGAGCGCGTGCCGACAACGGCGGCAGCCGGGGTCGTACGCGTCGGCCCCGACGCGCTCTCGCTTGCGCGCTTCGACGACGTGCCTCGCCCTGATGTCGCGGCACCCGAGTCCTTCGCGGCGTCTCGAAATGCGCCGGCGCCGGCGATCGTGATGGTCGAAGTCCCCGTGCCGGCCGAAGCTCGGCTCGAGGTCGCCGCGCCGCCTCAGGCGCCCGCGGCGCCGATCCGGTCGCTTGCGAGCGAGCTCGAGTCATTCGTCGCGGCGGCGGGGTTCGGTGAGGCGGTCCAAGTCGCCTTGAACGGCGGCGGGGTGACCCTCTCGATCAGCGACACGATCGGGTTCGCGTCGGGAAGCGCGGATCTGTTGGCCGACGCGGCGTCGGTGCTCGATGAGGTGCGCGGACTGATCGTGGCCCGTCCGGACCTCGTCGTGGAGGTCGCGGGACACACCGACGATCGCCCCGTACACGGCGGGGCGTTCGCGTCGAACCTCGACCTCTCGCTCGCGCGGGCGGCGCGCGTCGCGCGCGAGCTCTCGGCGGGAGACGCGCTGCTCGCCAGCCAGATCTTCGCTGCTGGCTACGGTCCGCAACGCCCGATCGCCGACAACGGCGACATGGACGGTCGCGCTCGGAACCGTCGCGTCGAGCTCAAGCTCGTACCGGCAGCCGCCGCCGGTGCCGATGCGACGCCCGTGCGTGACGCCCGCCACGGCGCGCGCGAGCGATCCCTCGAGTGAGCTTCCCTACCTAGCGAGCGCCGGGGCGAGCGGTCGCGGCGCCGGGACGCTTGTTCTCGGGCAGGGCGTTTCGACAGACCTTCACGAGCTCGTTCACGTCGAGCGCGGACGATCGCAACATGCGCTCGGCGAGGCGCGCGAGCGCCGCGCCGCTCGGATCGCCGTGGACGAGCAGCGTGAGGACGCGGCCGTTTTCGGGACCGAGCGCGTCGAGGAACTCGACCGCCGGCACTCCTTGGCCTCGGACGTCCACCAGCACCGTGTCGGGCCGGAGGATCGCGAGGAGGTCGAGGGCCTGTTTCTCGTCGCACGCCATCGAAACCGAGTGGCCCGACTTCGTGAGCGCGGTCTTCGCGACCATGAACGCGTCGATGTCCTCCGAGAGGAGAATCGTGCGGCGGTTGCCGCGCGTGGCGCCTTCGAGTGCCGCCGTGATCTCCGCCGCTCCGGGCGGCGTTCCAAAGCAGCGCAGCGGGCCGAGAATGCGGCTGCCGCGCTCCGGATGCGACGCGTATCCCACGATCAGCGCTCCCTGGTCGGTTCCACCGAGCTCCGCGAGCTGGTCGAGCGTCGCGGCGTCGCAGTCGACGAGGTTCACCGCGACGACACTGCCTCGTCCGGCCGGAATGGCGCTGGTGAGCGCCGTTTGGATGTGATCGCGAAGCGTCGCGTTCCGCTCGAGGACCCGACGCTGCGCCTGAGCCGCCGCGGGGGCGGCGGCGGGTGCTGCGGGCGCCTCGACGGTCTTCTGAGGCGGAACGCTCGCGGCCGGTGTCGGTGCCGGCGGAGGTTGCGGTCGTAGCGGGGCCGCATCCGTGGCGGCGGGCGGCGCGGGTGTCGATTCCGGGGCGCGCGCCAGCATCGTTTCGAGTGACGCGAGGCGGGTGACGAGCGTGCTGCGGTCGTGCTCGGCGTTCGCGAGCTTCTCGACGAGGCGGCCGTGCTCCTGCTCGAAGCTCGAGAGGCGCTCGGTGAGCGCCACCCGTTCCTGGGCGGTCGCCTGTCGCTCCGCCTCCATGCTGTTCACCGCGGCGCGCAGCTCCTGGAGCATGGAGTCGAGCGCGTGGCGACTCTCCTCGCGCGCCGCCGCGACGCCGGCCTCGAGCGCCACCCGTCCTTCGGCTTGGACCTTGGCAACGGCCGCGTCGCGTTCCTGCGCGAGCCGGGTCACTTCGCCGTGCAGCTCGCGTTGATCGACCCAGGGAACGCAGATGAGCGGCGGCGGCGCGGTGTCGGGCGCCGGGAGCGGCGTCGCTCCCCGGTCCTCCCGTGCCCAGCACAGATTCGAGATGCCGAGCGCCAGGACCGAGTACGTGAAGGCGGGGGCCAACAGCGCGTCGGGCGCGAGCGGCGTCTCGCCGCCGAGCAGCAAGAGCACGCCGACTGGGAGGTGCCAGCGATAGAGCGGCACGGCCGCGACCGACGCGATCGGTTTCCGCGCGTCCGCGTCGACCAGCTGACGCGTGAACGCGTCGTCGGTCGGGCGGTCGACGACGTAGATCTTGCGATCGACGAGCGCCCGGAGCGGCATCTCGGAGCTCCGTTCGTCGCCCCAGCGCAGCACGTCGAGCGCCTCGGCGCCGGCGAGCGCGAGGCCGCGCGCGGCGGCGAGCGTGAGCGTCGCGTCCTCGCGTCGATAGAGGAGCAACGCACCGGCCGGCGCGTCGAAGATCTCGAGCATCCCGGTGAGCTGGTCGGCGGTGAGCTCGTCGAGCGG
>DAIQBH010000256.1:0-7939 GCA_036781285.1 Thermodesulfobacteriota bacterium
CGGCTCCACCCGCACGCCGCGGATCTTGATCTGGCGGTCGCGCCGACCGAGACATTCGAAGGTGCCGTCCGCGAGTCGCCGGCCGGCGTCACCCGTGCGGTAGAGGCGTGTGCCGGGCACGCCGCTCGTCGGATCGGGTGTCACGAACGCGGCGACGGTGCGCGCCGGGTCGTGCAGGTACCCGCGGCCGACCGCGACGCCGCCGACGCAGAGCTCGCCCACCTCGCCCGACGGCACGGGACGGAGCGCGGCGTCGAGCACGTGGAGCGTGACGCCGTCGATCGGCGTGCCGATCGGCATGCGGGCCGCGTCCGGCGCCGGCGCCGTCGGGATCACGTGGTGCGTGACGTCGTCCGCGCACTCGGTCGGCCCGTACGCGTTCACGATCGGCACTTCCGGGTAGCGCGCCAACCAGTCGCGGCAAAAGGCCGGGGGCAGCGCCTCGCCCGTGACCACCAGCCAACGGAGGCCGCCGAGGCGCCGCATGCCGCCGGACACGTCCGCATCGAGCAGCAGCCGCGCCACCGCGGGCACCAACTCGAGCACCGTCACGCCGGTGTCCGCGACGGCCGTGCGCAGACCCTCCGGATCGCGAACCGTCGCGTCGTCCAGCACCACGACCTCGGCGCCGACGAGCCACGGCGCGAGATACTGCCAGAGCGAGATGTCGAACCCGGCCGCGGCCGTCTGCGCCACGCGATCCTCGGCGCCGAGTCCGAGCACCGCGAGCTTCGCCGCCAGGTGATTCGACATCGCGGCGTGCTCGATCACGGCGCCTTTGGGCGCGCCCGTCGAGCCCGACGTGTAGAGCACGTACGCCGCATCGTCGCCCGCGGCGGACGGCGCCGGTGCCGCATCCCGCTCCGCGGCACCGACGGCGACGGCCACCCAGCCGGCGCCGTCGCGCCCGAGACGCCGGAACGTCGGCCCTCCCGTGTCGCCGCCGAGCACGACCCGCGCGCGGCTCGCGTCCAGCACTCCGGCGATGCGCGCATCCGGCCAGCGCGGGTCGAGCGGCAGATACACGGCGTTGGCCCGGAGCGTGCCGAGGAGCGCGCCCGCGAGGTGCGGCCCGCGCTCGCCCCAGACCGCGACGATGTCGCCGGCACCGACATGATGCCGCCGGAGCGCGCCGCTCACCTCCTCCGCCCGCCGGACGAGCGCGGCGTACGTGACCGTGTCGGTCCCCATCCGGAGCGCCGTCGCGTCGGGGGTGCGCGCGGCCTGTGCGGCGATTCGGTCCCAGACCGATGCCCTCGTCGGATCGGGTGGCGTGGACCCGGGGCAGACCGCCCCGCCGACCGTCGGCTCCGACCGTTGCTCCGCCGTCGCTCCCACGTCCGCGAGGCACGCGATCACCTCGTCACGCAACGCTTCCGCGGTACGCGCGTCGTACACCGCTCCGTCGTACTCGATGCGAACGGTCAGGCCGCCCGCATCATCCTCGCAGGCGATCAGCGCGAGCTCCGCCCGGGTCGTCGAGCGATCGAGCGCGAGGGCCTCGAGCGCCACCCCGGGCAGATCGAGGCGGTCCGGGACCGCGTGCTCCAACGCGAACGCGAAGGGCGTCAACGGCGCACGGGCGAGCCCGCGCTCGCACTCGACCGCTTCGAGCAGCAGCTGGAACGGCAGCTTCGACCGGAGCGCCTCGCGCACCGCGACGACCGTCCGCTCGAGTCGCTCGGCGAACGGCGCCTCGGCGCGCCACCGCACGCGCACGGGCACGAGATCGACGAAGAACCCGATGACCGCGGCGAGCTCGGGCCGATCGCGCGCGTCCACCGGCACGAGCACGACGACGTCCGTGACACCGGTGAGCCGCGCGAGCACGGCCTGCCAGGCGGCGAGGACGGTCGCGAACAGCGAGGCGCCCGCGCGCCGCGCGAGGGCGCGAAGTGCCACGAGCACGTCGTCCGGGAGACGGCGCGCGGCGACGCGGCATCCCGCACGGGGCGCGTCCGCTGTCCGGCGGAGCGGCTCGGGAAGATGCGCCAGCGACGCCCGCCAGTACGCGATGCGTTCGGCGACGGAATCGTGCTGGAGGCGGCGCCGTTGCCACACGGCGAAATCGGCGTACTGGAGCGCCGGCGGCGGGAGCACCTCCTCCCGATGGCTGGCGAGCAGCTCGCGGACGAAGACGGTCATGGACCACGCGTCCGCGATCAGATGATGGAGCGCGACGCCGACGACGTGCACGCCGTCGTCGACGCGAGCCACGACCGTCCGCAGCAGAGGTCCGCGCGCGACGTCGAACGGCCGGTCGATCTCCCGCGCGACGAGCCGTCTCGCCTCCGCCTCCCGCTCCTCGCGCGCGCCGGCTCCGCCGACGTCGAGTGTGGTGAGGCTCACCACCGCGGCGGGGGAAACGATCTGCATCACGGCGCCGCCCACGATGTCGAAGGTCGTGCGGAGGCTCTCGTGCCGCGCCACCGTCCGCTCGAGGGCGCGCCGGAACCGGACCAGATCGAAGGGGCCGCGCGCGCGATACGCGCCCGCCACGTTGGCGAGCGCATCCGGCCCCGCCGCCCGCTCGAGCACCCAGAGTCGCTCCTGCGCGAACGAGGCCGGAACGCTCCGCACGCCGTCGCCGCGCGGAAGGGGCGTGATGGCCGTTCCGAGCGGGTCGCCGCATGGCGCGTCGGCCGCGCCGTCGCCGGGCATCGGTCGCGCGGCCACCGCCAGCAGTCCCGCGATCGTCGGATGCTCCAGAAACGCCTCGACGGTCGCGACGAGGCCGAGCTCGTCCCGCGCGCGGACGAGCATGCGATACGCGAGGAGCGAGTCGCCGCCGAGTGCGAAGAAGTCGTCTTCCATGCCGACGCTCGCGACGTCGAGGAGCGCGCCCCAGAGCGCCCGCAGCTCCGCCGTCCCCGCGCCGGCATGGCCCTCGTGCGACCTCGCGCCTCCCCCCACCCGCGGGATGGCCGCGAGCCGGCGGTCCGGATCGGTCACACCCGCAACGAGCAATGCCAGGATCTCGTCGGCCAGCGCCGCCTGCTCCACGACGCCGAAGACGGCCGTGTTGACATCGACGACCACCGTGAGCTCGCACGTGGCCCCGAAATCCTCGAGCGCGACCGCGAGCCCGCCGAACCGATGCGTGGGCGCGAGCCATCGTGCCTCCATGGGGAGGCCCGCGAACGTTTTCGCCCCGACCGCGTGCTTGTGGACGTTGAGGAACACCTCGAACGGCTGGGGCACCGGACCCGGCCGTCCCACGTACTCCTGATGCGCCGCCGTTTCCCACGCTTCGGCGACGGCGCGCGCCACGATGACACGGAAGGTGTCGTCGGACTCGATCGCGAGTCGGATCGGCCACACGTTCATGAACGAGCCGGCGGTACGCTTGAACCGCGCGGACGAACGATTGGCGAACGGCACGTTCAGCACGACGGCTCGGCCGTCCGTGCTGCGCGCGACGTGCGCCGCGACGGCGGCCGCCGCGGCGGCGAAGATGCCGACGTCGTGGGTAGCCGCTTCGCGCGCCGCCAGCCCCCGGACGGCGGCCGAAAGCGCCGGACCGAGCGGCCGGCACACCCGGCGCGTGGCGGTCGTCGTAGCGGGGCCGACGCCCGGACGGACCCCGGCGGACGGGCCCCCGTCCTCGAACCGGCTCTGCCATCGCTTCCGTGCCGCCGCGGCCCGCGCCGACGCGCGGTAGCGTCGCTCCCATTCGACGTACTCGCGAAACGACGGCGGCGCCGCCGGCGGCGCGCCGCCCACGGCGAGGCGCTCGTAGTGCACCGCCGTCCGTTCGAACACGACCCCGAACGACCACGCGTCCGAGACGAGCTGATGCTGCGCGAGGAGCCAGACGTGATCGTCCGCGGCGAGACGCACGAGCGTGACGTCGTACAACGCCCGCTCGACCGCGACCCGCCCGACCCGTTCCTCGGCGAGTGCTTCGATCTCGTCCGCGCTCGCGGCTTCCACCACGTCGACGCCGCCGGTCGCCGCGGATCGGAACCGTTGGCGCGGCGACCCTTGGTCGTCGTCGATCGCGACTCGCAGCGCGTCGCATTCGTCGACGACCGCCTGGAAGGCCCGCTGGAAGCGGCCCTCGTCGAGCGGCCCCCGCATGCGCATCGCCCCGGCCTCGACGAACACCGGCCGGCCGGCGGCCATCCGGTCGCCGGCCCAGATCGCCAGCTGCCGGCGCGTGAGCCCGCCGCGGTCGCAGAGCGCCTCGTACGCCGCCTCGGCATCCCGCGGCGCCATCACCGCGCCTCCGCATCGAGCGCCGACGCCAGTGCCCGCAGCGTCCGATGCTGCATCAAGGCACGAAGCGGGATCGTTCGTCCGAGCCATTCCGAGAGATCCGCTCCCACCTGTGCGGCTTCCGCGGAGTCGATGCCGAGGACGACCCACGGATCGTCCGCGTGGATGCGATCGGGACTCACCTCGCGAGCTCGCGCTACCGCCTCGACGAGCCACGCTTCGATGGCCGCCGCGTCGGGCGACGCCGCGTCGGGATCGCGTGATGCCTCCCGCCGGACGCCCGCGTACCAGGACGCCACCACGGCCAGCCGCCCCGCCGCGAGCGCCTCACGACACGCGCGCCGCCGCACCTTGCCGCTCGAGGTCTTGGGCAACGTCCGCGGGCGGATGAGGATCACGGCGTACGCCTCGAGACCGTGCTCCCGCGCGACCGCTCCGGCGATGGCGACGGCGATGGCGTCGAGCGCGTCCCCGCCGCCCTCGCGCACCTCCTGCACGATCGCGAGCCGCTCCTCGCCGTCGTCCGCGAGCGCGAACGCCGCCGCACCCCCGGGTCGCAACGAGGGATGCGCGGCCGACGCCGTCCGTTCGATGTCCTGCGGATAGTGATTGCGGCCCCGGACGACGATCAGATCCTTCAGCCGGCCGGTCACATGGAGGACGCCGCCGTCGACGAAGCCGAGATCGCCGGTGCGAAGGTACGGCCCGCGTCCGTCGGCGAGACGCGCGCCGAACGTGGCCGCGGTCTCGGCGGGCCGCCGCCAATACCCGGCGGCGACCTGCGGCCCTGCCACCCAGATCTCCCCGACCTGGTCGGACGGACAAGGTACGTGCGCCACCGGGTCGACGATCCTGATCTCGATGCCCGGCGCCGGACGGCCGCATCCCATGACGGTGCGGGCACCCGCCGTGTCGGCGGCGGCGGCGACCACCCTGTGACGTCCCAGGGCGGCGCCGTCGACGGTCCGTCCGATCGGCACGATGCCGGCAGGCCCACCGGCGACCATGAGCGTCGCCTCGGCGAGGCCGTAGCATGGAATCAACGAGGTCGGGCGGAAGCCGCTCTCCGCGAACGCCGCGAGGAAGCGCGCGCACACGTCCGCGCGGATCGGCTCGGCGCCGTTCATGGCGGCCGCCCATCGCGAGAGATCGAGCCCACGCCGCTCCGCTGGCGTGGAGCGCCGCACGACGAGGTCGTACGCGAAGCTCGGCGCCGGGCTCAGCGTCCCGCCGTACCGCGCCAGCGCCTCGACCCACCGCAACGGCCGCTCGAGAAATGCGAGCGGCGACATCAGCACCGACCGGAAGCCGAACTGCATCGGGATCAAGACGCTCCCGACGAGGCCCATGTCGTGGAAGAGCGGCAACCAGCTGACGACGGTCGCCGTCGGCGTGAGCCGCAGGGACGCGCCCACCGCGGCACCGTGCGCCAGCACGTTGCCGTGGCTCACCATCACGCCTCGAGGCTCGCCGGTCGATCCCGAAGTGTATTGAAGGAACGCGAGCGACGATCGCTCGGCCTTCGGATCGACCCAGTCGGCCTCCGACCCCTCCGGCAACGTGTCGACCGCGCACCAGGCGAGCGGCAACCGCTCGAGCGCCGGCCCCGCCTCTCCCACGAGCCACGTTCGGTAGGCGTCGGTCGAGAGCGCCAGGGAACTCCCCGCATCGGCGGCGATCCCTCGGACACGCTCGAGCCCGCCCGCGACCTCGCGCGGCTCGGGCGGACACACCGGCACCGCCGGCCGACCCGCGTAGAAGCACCCGAACACCGCCGCCACGAAGTCGAGCCCGGGCTCCATGACGATCGCAACCGGCTCGCGGCCACGGCGTGACGCCACCGCGGCAGCGATCCGCCGCGCCCGCGCGTCGAGCTCCCCGTACGTCATCGACCGCTCGTCGCGCTCCCCGTCCACGAGGAAGGTGAATGCGATGCGCTCCGGCTCTTCCGCGGCGCGTCGCCGCAGCACCTCGACCAACGTTCCGTCCACGCTCATCGACTCGTCCTCCGTCCTCACTCCCATCGCAGGGCCGCGCACGGCGTCAGGCGTCCCGTGCGGCGGCCGAAGATCCATCCGGTCGCGGCACTCGCCGCGACGAGCGCCGCGCTTCCGAGCCACGCGATCCCGTGCGGGTACGCGTGGACGATCGACATGCCGAGCATTCCTTGCAGCAGGACCGCGACCTGGAGCCGGCCGAGGATCGCGCCGACCACCACGGCCGCACCGGCCGCGATGAGCGCGATCGCGACCGCTTCCATCGCAAAGAGGCGCGCCAGCTGCCCGCGCGTCATGCCGAGCGCGCGCAGCACCGCGGTCGCACGACGCCGCGCGAGCATCGAGGTCGCGCGGCCGGCGATCGCACCGACGCCGGCGGTCACGAGCGCCACGGCGACGATCGGATAGACCAGCATCGCGAGACGCCCGAGCATCGCCCGATACACGTCACGCACCTCGGCGAGCGTCAGGACGACGAGGCGATGGCTGGTCCCCCACCGCGAACGGATCGCGTCGATCACGCGGGGCCCGTCGTCGGGCCGACGCACCGAGACCTCGATGGCCGTAGCGCCCTCGTCCCGCCACCACCGGCGGTACACCGCGCGATCCAGACGCACGATGCCGAGGTCGCCGGGCGTGAGGTCGAGATGGATGCCGGCGATCCGAACGCGCAGCGGGCCCGTGGGCGTCGCGAGTGTCAGCAGGTCCCCGGGGCGGCGATCGAAGCGCCGCGCGAAGCTGCGGTTCACGACGACCGCGGATCCGGCCGCCATCTCCGCCGCAGCCGCCGCCGCGTCGCCATCGACCATGAAAAATCGCCGTCGGCCGGCGCGATGCAGCGTCGTGTCGCTCGCGACGATCTGTATCCTTGCGTCCTCGAACGCGACCGTGTCGACGCGAACCGCGTCCGCGAAGGCGACCCCTGGAAGCCCCGCGATGCCGGCGACGATCGCCGGGGGCATCGGGATCGCGCCGGTGCCGTACGGCATGTCGCCGGCGCTCACGACCGCGTCGACGTTCATGAAGGCGGTGTCGAAGGCCTCTCCCAGCGTCGCGTCGAGGCTCGCGATCCACGCCGACACGCCGATGCCGCCCGCGAGCGCGAGCAGCAGCGCCGCGCACGTCACCGCGATGACGCGCGTGTCGGCCCGGAGCGCCCGGCATGCCAGGAGCGCGAGGCCGCGCCCGGCGGCGGACGCGCGCCGGTCGGCGCGCGCGAGCACGCAGCCCACGAGCGACGGGACGCAGAGCGCCGCCGCCGCCGCCGTGCCGACCATCGCCAACCCCCCGGCGAGGCCGACGGGAATCCCGAGCACGCCCCGCGCCGCCCAGAGTCCGATCGCGATACAGGCGGTCGCGATCCCCCCGGCGGCCAGCACCCCGTAGCGTGGCGCGCGCCGATCCGCGATTCCATCGAGCGCGAGCGCCGCGAGGGGCGGCACCTGCGCGACCCGCCGCAGCGGCACGGCGATCGCCCCGAGCGGAAGCACCATGCCGAGCACGACGCTCGCCAGCATCGGCACCGGCGCCAACCGCAAGGCCGCGTGCCCGCAGCCGCCATAGAGCGCGTCCGCACCGGCGTCGAACTGCGCCAGCATCGCTCGCGCCAGGCCGATGCCGATCACCACACCGACGGCCGAGGCGGCGGCGGCAACGCCGAGAAATTCGACGACGACCATCGCCACGACCTCGCGCCGGCGGAGGCCAATCACACGCAGGAGCCC
>DAIQBH010000257.1:0-7878 GCA_036781285.1 Thermodesulfobacteriota bacterium
TGCCGCCCGATTCCATCTGGAAGATGCCGACGGTGTCGCCCTTGGCGAGCAGCTTGTAGGTCTTGGCGTCGTCGAGCGGGAGCTTCGCGAGGTCGAGGTCTTGGGCTTCGGGCTTGGGGCTCGTGGCCTTGATGATGGCGACGGCGTCGGCGAGGAACGTCAGGGTCTTGAGGCCGAGGAAGTCGAACTTGATGAGGCCGATCCACTCGACGTCGTTCATCGAGTACTGCGTGAGGATGGCGCCTTCCTTGTCGACGAAGAGCGGCAGGTAGTCGGAGAGCGGCTTGTTCGCGATGACGATGCCGGCGGCGTGGCGCGAGGCGTGCCGCATGAGCCCTTCGAGGCGGAACGCGTAGTCGAAGAGCTCGCGCTCGCGGTCGGTGCCGCGGTCGCGCATCTCGCGCAGCTTCGGCTCGATCTTGAGGGCCTCCTCGAGCGGGTGGTCCTTGCCCTGGACCGGCGCCGGATAGAGCTTCGCCATCTTGTCGGTTTCGCCGTACGAGAACTCGAGGACGCGGCCGACGTCCTTGATGGCGGCTTTTCCCTTCAGGGTCCCGAACGTGATGATGCCGGCGACGCGGTCTTCGCCGTACTTCTCACGGACGTAGCGAATCACCTCGTCGCGGCGCTGGTAGCAGAAGTCGACGTCGATATCGGGCATCGACTTGCGGCCCGGGTTGAGGAAGCGCTCGAAGATCAGCTTGTAGGGCAGCGGGTCGAGATCGGTGATGCGGAGCGCGTAGGCGACGAGCGACCCGGCCGCCGATCCGCGGCCCGGTCCGACCGGAATCCCCTGGTCTTTCGCCCATTGGATGAAGTCGGAGACGATCAGGAAGTAGCCGGCGAACTGGAGTTTGTTGATGCTCTGGAGCTCGAACTCGAGGCGCTCCCAATAGGGTGTGGCGGCGTCGCCCGTGATCGGGCCCTTGGTCGTGCCGCAACCGGCGGCGAGCCGATCTTCGAGCCCGGCGCGTGCCGCCTTGTCGAGCCGCTGCTCGAGCGTCTCGCCGGGATCGGTCTTGTACGCCGGGAACTCGTAGTCGTGATTCTTGAACTCGAGCTCGCAGCGCTTCGCGACCTGGAGCGTGTTCTCGATCGCTTCAGGGACGTCCTTGAACGCCTCGCGGAGATCCTCGATGCCCTTCACGTAGAGCTGGTCGGTGTCGAACTTCCACCGCGACGGGTCGTTCAGCGTCTTGCCCGTCTGGATGCAGAGCAGGACCTCGTGCGCGCGCGAGTCCTCCTTCGTCAGGTAGTGGCAGTCGTTCGTCGCGAGGAGCGGGATGCCGAGGTCCTTCCCCAGCTCCTTCAGCATCTGGTTGCACTTGTTCTGGACGGGGATGTGGTTGTCCTGGATCTCCAGGTAGTAGCGATCGCCGAAAATCTTCAGATACTCGATCGCCAGCTCGCGGCCCTTGTCGTAGTTGTCGGCGGCGAAGGCGCGGTTGACCTCGCCCGACAGACAGCCGCTCGTCGCGATCAGGCCGCCGTTGAACTGGCGCAAGAGCTCCTTGTCGATGCGCGGCTTGAAGTAGAACCCTTCCTGGTAGGCCAGGCTCACCATCTTGCAGAGGTTCCGGTAGCCCTCCATGTTCATGGCGAGCAGGATCATGTGGAAATTGCCGCCGGTCTCGTGGTCGTCGCCGCGTTGCGCGGCGCGCTCCATGCGGCTCCGCGGCGCCATGTAGACCTCGCAGCCGATGATCGGCTGCACCGAGTGCTGCACGCACGTCTTGTAGAACTCGATCGCGCCGAACATGTTGCCGTGATCGGTCATCGCGACCGCCGGCATGCCGAGCGCCTTCACCTGCGGGATCAGCTTGCCGATCTTGTTGGCGCCGTCGAGCAGGCTGTACTGCGTATGCAGATGCAGATGTACGAAGCTCATGAACCGCCCCTACCCTCCTTCGTCATGCCGCGATGGGCTTCGTGATGGGAGCGGGAGCATGCGCCTCGATGGGGCGGCGCGCAAGTGGTTTTTCGGGGCCCGCGTGAGGAGCCTCGCGCCACCGCGGAGCGCGGTGGCGCGAGGCTCTCCGTCACGTCAGCCGAGACAGAACGCGTTCAGCTTGTTGCCGTCGAGATCGCGGAAGTATCCTGCGTAGAAGCCGGGGCCGCGCTCGCCGGGCGCGCCCTCGTCCTTGCCGCCGAGTGCGAGCGCTTTCTTGTGGATCGCCTGCACCTTCTCTTTGCTGTCGACCATGATGGCGACCATCACCCCGTTGCCGACCGTCGCCGGCTTCTTGTCGAAGGGCTTGATGATCGCGATCATCGGTTGGTTGGGCGCGGTGGCCCACGCAATGAAGGTGTCCATCTCCATGGCGCGCTTCGCGCCGAGCTCACCGAGGAGGGCGTCGTAGAAGCCCGCCGCGCGCTGGAAGTCGTTGGTGCCGAGCGTCACGTAGCCGATCATGAGGATCTCCTTTCGTCGAGAAGCGGCAGCAGTAGCGCGGGCGCCTCGCTGAGGGAACGCAGGACGTGCGACGCGGCCGCGGCCGCGTCGGGCGACGGCGGCTTCATGTCGGGTACCTGGAACGTCAGCATGCCGGCACGGCTCGCGGCGAGCGTGCCGGCATCGGAATCCTCGAACGCCGCGCAGCGCTCGGGTTCGATGCCGAGCCTCCGCGCCGCTTCCAGATAGATGTCCGGCGCCGGCTTCCCGTGCGCGATCTCGTCGCCGGTCACGACGACCCGAAAGCGCTCGATCGCAAACCCGCCGTAGCCGAGCGTGCGGAGCGCGAGCGCGCGTGCGGTCGAGGTCGCGAGCGCGAGCGGGAGTCCCCGCTCCTCGGCGAGCGCCAGCAGCTCGTGGACGCCCGGCTTCACGGTGAGTCCCCGCCCGGCGATCTCATGCCAGACGACCGGCCAGCGGTCGTGGAAACGGTCCATGGGGAACGTCGGACCGAACTGGCGGGCGAGCTCGGCTTCGGCATCCTCGGTCCGCCGCCCGAGGAAGATCTCGTACCCTGCGTCGGTGATCTCGCGACCGAGCTCGGCCGCGGTCCGCTGCCACGACGCTCGGTAGATGGGCTCCGTGTCGAGCATGAGCCCGTCCATGTCGAAGACGAAGGCGGTGATCGTGGTGCGGGCGGGCGCGGTCAAGGCGGCGGCGTTCTATATCGGCTTGGGACCGACCGCGAGCGCGCGGTCGCGTCCGTGGGCTGCCGTCACTCGCTCGTCCATGCTTGGTCGAGCTGCTGGGTCGTCGCGTTCCAGTAAAGGAGCCGGCTCGCGCTTTCCGGTTTGAAGTAGATGATCGCGGGTGTCGTCAGCGCGAGCGCTCGCTTGCCGTCCGGCGGCCCGCATCGCGTGTCCGCTTCGTCGTCGCACAGCACGCGCTGCGTGCCCGGGCTCGCGAGGTCGATGCCCGCGGACTCGAGCGCCGCGAGCTCGCCGAGGTCGTCGATGAGATGGATCGTCGGCGGGCCCTCCTTCCGGGATTCGAGCATCACGAGGACGAGCTGGACGATCGGCGTCTCGACCAGGAACGCGGCCTCGTCCACGAGGCCGTCACCCGTGAAGTCGGCGCGTACGCGCAGGTAGCGGTGCGGGCTGTCGTCGCGCCACGCTTGCGCCGTCTCGTCCGGCTCCGGGCGCCGCCAGCCGTCGGGAACGTCGGCGCGCGAGAAGCGCGCCACGAGCGCGCACCCCGCGAGCAGGAGCGCGACGGCGATCGTCGCGCCGCCCGCCAGCGCGCGGCGAATCACGTCGCGACGTCGTCGTGATCGGTCGACAGCGACACGGCCAGCCACTCCTCCAGCTCCTTCGCGACGAAGGCGTTCTTCTCGCGGAGCTTCTTCACGGTGTCGGACCCGAGGGCGAGGCGGAGCGGCGGACGGTCGCTGTCGACGAGCGTCAGCATCGCCTGCGCGAGCTTCCGCGGGTCACCCGGCTGTTTGTGACTCGCCTGCGTCGCGAACCGGCGCATTGCGCCGACGGTCGCGTCGTAGTCGTCGATCACGGCCTTCGTCCTCACGAGCGAACGGGCGTCGAGGAAGTCCGTCCGGAAGTAGCCGGGCTCGACGACCGTCACGCGGACCCCGAGCGGCTCGAGCTCGTGGGCCAGCGCCTCCGACAGCGCTTCGACGGCGAACTTGGTCGAGCAGTAGACGCCCCACCCCGTCGAGGCCGCGTAGCCGCCGATCGACGACATGTTGACGACGTGCCCACTCCGCTGGCGCCGCATGTGCGGCAGGACGGCGCGGGTCACGTTGAGGAGCCCGAAGACGTTCGTCCTATACAGCGCCTCGACCTCCGCCGCGCTCGACTCCTCGACGCCGCCGAGGAGGCCGTAGCCCGCGTTGTTCACGAGCACGTCGATGCGGCCGAACTTCTCGACGGCCGCCGCCGCCACCTTCGCGGCATCGGACTCGTCGTCGACGTCGAGGCGAACGGGCAGCAGGTTCGGCGACTCGCCGAGGGCGTCCGTCACGGTCTTCGGCTGGCGCGCCGTCGCCACGACGGCGTCGCCGCGCTTCAGGGCGCCTTCGGCGATCAGGTGGCCGAAGCCGCGCGACGCGCCGGTGATGATCCAGACTTTCTTGCTCACGAAGCTCTCCGTTTCTGCGACGGCATCAGCGGGGATCGAGGCGGACGAAGTACCGGGGTGGGAACCCGGTGACGAAGCGGAACGCCAGACTGTGGGGGTGCTGGCTCTCGACGTGGTCGTGCTCGGCGCCCTCGACCGGGACGACGCGATAGTCGCCCTGCGTCCCGTCGATCGTCGCCTGCACGTCGGGGTGCGCGAGCGCGCGGCGGTACCAGGCGCGCGGCCAGTGGTTCGCCGACACGTAGACCTTGCCGTCGGTGTCGAGGCGGGACAGCACGCGATCGTGGGCGGTCCCGTCCGCATCGAAGGTCGTGAGCTTCAGCGTCGACTGGTTCGCCGGCTGTACGAACCCGATCAGGGACTCGAAGCCGACGACGATCGCGGCGTAGACGAGGAGAACGATCGCGAGAATCTTCATGGAGCTCACCCCTCCCCGCCGACATCTACGCGACTACGCGAGCTTCCGGTAGTACACGACGGTCGCGCAAGGGCGGCCGTCGGGCCAGAGCGCGTAGTCGGGGATCGCGCCGACCCGTTGCCAGCCGTGTCGGACGTACAGCCGTTCGGCGTCGTCGCTCGCGGTGTCGAGGACGAGCACCGTCCGTCCGAGCACGCGAGCCGCATCCTCGGCGGTCCGCAGAAGCGCGTCACCTGTGCCCTGCTTCCGCGCGCGGCGGTGCACCATCAGCTTCGAGAGGTCGGCGCGATGCGGCTGGTTCTCCATCTGCGCGAGCACGAGCTGGACGGTGCCGCAGATCCCCTGCCCGTCTTCGGCGACGAAGAGGACGCGCGTGCCCGCCGCGACGCCGTTACCCACCCCCTCCCAGAAGGCGCGCGCTCGCTCGCGCGTCAGCGGGTGCATGAAGCCGATCGAGGCGCCGCCATCGACGACGTCGATCGTGAGATCGGCGAGACCGTCGCGGTCGGCGTCGCCGATCGCGTGCAGCTTGCGTATGGATGGTGTCGCCGCCACGCGGGCCGAGTCCTAGCGCGAACGCCGGCCATCGTCACATCGATCGCGAAGCCGCGGCCGCGGCTTTGCGATTGGAGCGCGCGCGGTGTACGCCGGTTGCCGCTCCTGATGTCTTCCCCTGAGCCCGTCGACGTTCTGATCATCGGTGCCGGTGCCGCCGGCGCGGCCTTCGCCTGGAGCATGGCGGAGACCAAGATGAACATCCTCTGCCTGGAGCAAGGCGGCTGGGTGAAGACCGACGACTACCCGGGGCTCCGCGCCGACTGGGAGGCGCGCCAGTTCGGCGACTTCGCATTCTCGCCGAACGTCCGCCGCCGGCGCGAGGACTATCCGATCAACGACGCCGGCTCGCCGATCCAGATCTCCAACTTCAACGCGGTCGGCGGGAGCACGATCCTCTACGCCGCCCACTTCCCGCGCTTCCATCCGTCCGACTTCAAGGCGCGGACGCTCGACGGCGTCGGCGACGACTGGCCGCTCGACTACGCGACCCTCGCCCCCTGGTACGACCTGAACGCGCGCATGATGGGCGTGTCGGGTCTCGCGGGCGATCCGATGTATCCGCCCGGGAAAGAGCTGCCGCTCCCCCCCGTGCCGCTCGGCAAGCTCGGCGAAACGCTCGCGCGCGGCTTCAACGAGCTGGGATGGCACTGGTGGCCTTCGGACAGCGCGATCACGACAGAGGAGTACGAGGGCCGTGCCGCCTGCATCAACGCCGGCACCTGCCTCATGGGCTGTCCGCAAGGCGCCAAGGGCTCGAGCGACGTCACCTACTGGCCGCTGGCGATCCGGAAGGGCGTCCGCGTCGAGACCCACTGCCGCGTCCGCGAGATCACCGTCGACGAGAACGGCATGGCCGACGGCGTCGTCTACTACGACGGCGAGGGCGTCGAGCGGCGGCAGCGCGCACACATCGTCGTCGTCGCGTGCAACGGCATCGGGACGCCGCGGCTCCTCCTGAACTCGCGGTCGAAGCACTTCCCCGACGGCCTCGCGAATCGGAGCGGCCTCGTCGGCAAGCGGCTCATGTTCCATCCCTACGCGATGGTGACCGGCCTCTTCCCGGATCGCCTCGACGGCTACAAGGGTCCGAGCGGGTGCTGCATCATGAGCCAGGAGTTCTACGAGACCGACATGAGTCGTGGTTTCGCGCGCGGCTACTCGTTCGAGATGCTGCGCGGCTTCGGCCCCGTCTCGACCGCGATGATCGGGCTCAGCTGCGGCCGCATGCCGCACGGCGCCGAGCACCACCGCGCCTACGACGAGCTGTGGGACCGGAACGCCGGGATGGTCGCGATCTGCGAGGATCTTCCCGAGGAAACCAACACCGTCACGCTCGATCCCGAGATCACCGACCCCGACGGCATCCCGGCGCCGAAGATCACGTATCGGCTCTCGCAGAACAGCCTCGACATGCTCGAGCACGCCGTCGCGCGCGGGAAGGACGTGCTCGCCGCCGCCGGCGCCGTCGACACCATGGTGCAGTCGCCCCTGCCCTTCGCCGGCTGGCATCTCATGGGGACGACCTGCATGGGCACCGACCCCACGCGCTCGGTCGTGAACGAACGGGGGCGTGCCCACGACGTGAAGAACCTCTTCGTCATCGACGGCAGCATCTTCACGACGTCGGCCGGCGTGAACCCGACGAACACGATCCAGGCGCTCGCGCTCTACATCGCGGACACCATGAAGAAGAATCTCGCCACGTTGTTCGACTGATGAGCGACCCGACCAGCACCCTGCCCGAGCTGTCCCCCGACGAGCGACGCGGGCTCGCCTGCGTCCTCGACGCGATCATCCCGCCGAGCGCCGACGGCCGCATGCCGGGCGCCGGCGCGGCCGGGATCGGCGCGCACGTCGAGGGCGTGCTGCGCACGCTTCCCGACCTGCACGCGATGGTCGTCGAAGGACTCCGCGAGCTCGACACCCAGGCGCGCCAGCAGTACGCCCGCGCGTTCGTCGAAGTCGGCGAGGCCGAGCGTGCCGCGCTCGTCGCGATGCAGGGCTTCAGCTACGCGCTCGTGCCCCACGCGTACGTCGCGTACTACCAGCAGGACCGCGTGCTGGAGGCGATCGGCATCGAGCCGCGCCCACCGCACCCGGAAGGATACGCGGTGCCGCCGAGCGATCTCTCCTTGCTGGACCCGGTGAAAGCGCGCGGCCCGCGCTACCGCGACTGCTGACCGCAGGCACGCGCGCGGCCCCGCGGCGGCGTCAGCGGGCGATCGAATCCAGTGCGAGGGCGGCCTTCCGCGCGAGCGCGCTGACCTCGCGCGTCGTCGGCTCGCGCACGTCGTCCATCGGTGCGGCCGTCGAGGCTCTCGGGACCATCACGCATGGCACGGGTTCCTCGCTG
>DAIQBH010000258.1:0-7859 GCA_036781285.1 Thermodesulfobacteriota bacterium
GGGACTGATAGCAAGCGCGGCGTGCCCGCCGGCCTCACCGGTCGCTACGCCGCCATCGACCACCTGAAAACCATGGCGATCGTCTCCGTGTGCATCACGCACGCGATGCCGAACGTCCTCCAGGGGATGACGCCGACCTCCGCCGAGCGGATCGCGACAGTGATGCTCTCGTTCCACGTGCCGGCGTTGCTCTTCGCGGCCGGTTTCCTCGCCGCCGCCGGCCGACGGAACGCCGGTCCCGTCGGCGCCCAACTGAAGCGCATTCTCGTGCCGTATCTGGTGGCCTCGATCGTCGCGATCGTGCTCCTGCGCTGGCGGGTCGTGACGCTTCACCAGGTCGCGTTCTGGCTCGCCACCGGCTCGGCGATCGGCATCTACTACTTCATCCCGGTGCTCGTGTGCTGCCTCGCGACGCTGCCGATCATCGCGCGGCTCGGCGCGTTCGCGCTCGGCGGCGTGCTGATCGTGCTCGCCATCTACGCGTCCCTGGCCTGGCACGATCCCTCCTGGCGGCTCACACAGGGGTTCTTCTGGCACATCCGCGACGTGCTGATGCAGTTCCACCTCGGGTATTTCCTCCTCGGCGTGCTCGGCGCGCGCCTCGCGCCACGGCTTCGCCGCCTGCGCGACCGCGCGGCGCCGCTCTGTGTCGCGGCGGCCCTCCTCGCCATCGCCGCGTATGCCTGGCTCGTCGCCGGCGAAAATCTCGCGATGTGGGCGCCGCTCGCGCGCGCCGGCTACCTCCTCGGCGTCGTCGGCCTGATCGCCACGATGGTGCCGCGCGGCGTGGCGCCGGGCCCCGTGCGATTCCTCAGCGAGGCGACGCTCACGATCTATCTCTACCATCACATGCTCTACCCGGCGCTGCTCCCGCAGCTCCGGGCGGCGCTTCCGCCCGGCCTCGCGGCGGTGGCCGCGGCGGCGTGCGGGGTGGCGCTCGGCGCCGCCGTCGCCTGGACGGGTCGTCGCCTCCTCGGCACCCGCAGCCGCGTGCTCCTCGGTACCTGACCACCGATCGGCGGTGTATCCTGGCTGCATGGACATGGCGCCCGATCAGGACACCGACCCGAAAGAGACGAACGGTTGGCTCGAGTCGTTCGACGCCGTCATCCGCGAGAGCGGGACGGCGCGCGCACGGCAGATCATCGCGCGGCTCATCGAGTACGGCTACCGCCACGGCGTCACGGCGCCGTTCAGCGCGAACACGCCCTACGTCAACACGATCCACCCGAGCGCGGAGCCGCCCTACCCCGGCGATCCCGGCATCGAGCGCCGCCTCCGCTGCCAGATGCGCTGGAACGCCGCCGCCATGGTCGTGCAGGCGAACAAGCACTCGGGCGGCATCGGCGGGCACATCTCGACCTACGCGTCGCTCGCGACGCTCCTCGAGGTCGGCTTCCATCATTTCTTCCGCGCCCACACCGACGAGGCCGCCGGCGACTTCGTCTACTTCCAGGGGCACGCGACGCCGGGCGTGTACGCGCGCGCGTTCCTCGAAGGCCGCCTCTCCGAGACGGAGGTGAAGAACTTCCGCCGCGAGCTCGCGCCCGAGGGCGGGCTGTCGTCGTATCCGCACCCCTGGCTCATGCCGGAGTTCTGGGAGTGGCCGACGGTGTCGATGGGGCTCGCGGCGATCTCGGCCATCTATCAAGCGCGCTTCGCCCGCTACCTGCACGCCCGGAAGCTCGCCGACACCAGCAACAGCCGCGTGTGGTGCTTCCTCGGCGACGGCGAGATGGACGAGCCCGAGAGCATGGGGGCGTTGACGCTCGCGTCGCGGGAAAAGCTCGACAACCTGATCTTCGTCGTGAACTGCAACCTCCAGCGCCTCGACGGGCCGGTGCGCGGCAATGGGAAGATCATTCAGGAGCTGGAAGCCGCGTTCCGCGGCGCCGGTTGGAACGTCATCAAGGTGATCTGGGGCGGCGACTGGGACGATCTGCTCGCACGCGACCCCGACGGCCTGTTGGTGCAGCGCATGGGCGAGGTGGTCGACGGCGACTACCAGAAGTACACCGTCGAGACGGGCGCCTACATCCGCAAGCACTTCTTCGGGACCGACCCGCGTTTGCTTGCCCTCGTCGAGGATCTGACCGACGCGCGCCTGAGGCGGTTGCGGCGCGGCGGCCACGACCCCGCCAAGGTGTACGCGGCGTACGCCGCGGCCGTCGCCCATCGTGGCACGCCGACCGTCATTCTCGCGAAGACCATCAAGGGCTACGCGCTCGGCGCGACGGCGGAGGGCCGCAACATCGCGCACCAGGCGAAGAAGCTCACGGGTCCGGAGCTCCGCGAGTTCCGCGACCGCCTCGGGATCCCGATCGCCGACGCCGAGCTCGAAGGCATGCCGCTCTACCGCCCGCCCGACGACAGCGAGGAGATGGTCTATCTCCGTGAGCGCCGCGCGGCGCTCGGCGGCGCGATCCCCCGGCGCGTGGTGCGCTCGGAGCCGCTCGCGACCATTCCCGCCGACCTCCTCGTCGAGTTCCGCGACGGCAACGGCGACCGCGAGGTCGCGACGACGCAGGTGCTCGTCAGCATGCTGCGCCGCCTCATGAGCGATCCCGTGCTCGGGCGCCTGATCGTGCCGATCGTGCCCGACGAGGCGCGGACCTTCGGCATGGACTCGCTCTTCCGGAAGTTCGGGATCTACTCCCAGCAGGGCCAGCGCTACGAGCCGGTCGACTCGGACATCGTCGCCTTCTACCGCGAGGTCGAGGACGGACAGATCATCGAGGAAGGCATCACCGAAGCCGGGGCCATGGCATCGTTCACGGCCGCGGGCACCGCGTACGCCGCGCACGGCGTGAACGCGATCCCCTTCTTCTTTTTCTACTCGATGTTCGGCTTCCAACGGATCGGCGACTCGATCTGGGCCCACGCCGACGCGCGCGGCAAGGGCTTCCTCGTCGGCTGCACCGCGGGGCGGACGACGCTCGCCGGCGAGGGGCTCCAGCACCAGGACGGGCACAGCCACCTCCTCGCGAGCACGGTGCCGACGGTGCGCGCCTACGATCCCGCGTACGCGTACGAGCTCGCGGTGATCGTCGCCGACGGCATCCGCCGCATGTACGGCGCGCGCGAGCACGCGTTCTACTACCTGACCGCGATGAACGAGCCGTACCTCCAGCCGGCGATGCCTGCCGGCGCCGAGGCCGGGATCGTGAAGGGCCTCTACAAGCTCCGGCGCGCGCCCGATCCGTCGATCGGTCCGCGGATGCATCTGTTCGGGAGCGGTGCGATCCTGCGCGAGGTGTTGCGCGCGCAGACGCTGCTCGCCACGCACGGCGTCGCGGCGGACGTCTGGAGCGTCACGAGCTGGAGCGAGCTCCGGCGGGACGCGCTCTCGTGCGACCGCTGGAATCGCCTCCACCCGACCGAGCCGCCGATCGTGTCGTGGCTGACGCGCATGCTCGCGGACGAGCCGTGGCCGATCGTCGCCGCGACCGACTACATGAAAGCGGTCGCGGACCAGGTCGCGCCCTTCGTGCCCGCGGGCCTCCGGGCGCTCGGGACGGACGGCTTCGGCCGGAGCGAGACCCGCGAGGCGCTCCGCCGCTTCTTCGAGGTCGACGCCGAGAGCATCTGCGTCGCCGCCCTTGCCGAGCTCGTGCGAGCCGGCCGCTTCGAGGCCGCGCGGCTCCAGGACGCGATCGTGGTCTACGGCATCGAAACGGATGGGCCGGATCCGACCACGCGGTGAGCGAAAAGCGCTCACCGAGCCCTGCTAGTTGCGGCATCAAGTGGTAGGTCAGGCGACCTAAAGCAGCGCAGTATCGTAAATAGCCAAATCTTCACAAGGGTTTCGATTGCCTGACGCACCGCGTCTGGCACAATGGGCTCATGTGGAGGAAGCCGACCGCCTGGCTCGATGAAAGGCGCGAGCGACTGCTCGACGGGCTCGCCTGGAAATCGGCTCGCCTAGCCGTCGACGTCGTGCGCTACCGGCCGCGCGAGCTCGACCTGATGCTCGCCTGCGGCGCGGATCAGCCGGACGTGCCTGGACCCGTGGCGCGCTGGCTGGTGGAGGCACGCAACTGGCCGGCGGTGCGCGAGGCCTCGACGATCCCACACCGGTTCGTTCGCCTCGTCGCGACCTCGGCCGCGCGCGTGCTCGGTCCGACCGCGTCGGCGCTCGTGCGCTGGAGCTCGGGCGCGGTCGCGGCGGCGGCCGACCACGCGGGCGCGACGACCCTCCAGCAGGCGCTCCGCGCGCGCGCGCACCCAGGCCTCCTCGTGCCCCATCCGCATCAGCTCGTCGTGCTCGCGCTCGACATGCGCGGGTTCTCGCACCTGACCCGCGTACTGCACGACACGCAGCATCTCGCCGACGTCATCGGCGAGTACCTCACCGAGATGACCGAGGTCGTCGAGGCGCATCGCGGCGTCGTGTTCCAGTACACGGGCGACGGCCTGCTCGCGATCTTCCTCCCCGAGCTCGCCGGCGCCACCGCGGCCGCGACACTCGAGTGCGTCGTCGACGACGTCGGACGCGAGCTCCACGCCCGCTTCGACCAGCTGAACGCGCGCTGGCGTGCGGACTGGCGCGCGGCGGGCCGCGAGGTGACGACGATCGGTCTCGGCATCGGCGTCAGCTACGGGCGCGCGACGATCGGGCTCCTCGGCCCGTCCGGCAAGAAGCAGTTCGGCGTCCTCGGCGAGCCGGTGAATCAGGCGGCGTACCTCTGCTCGCAGGCGGCGGCCGGCACGCTCCTCGTCGAGCGCGACGCCTTCGCGCGCGCGGCCGCGCCGATCCCGACCGAGCCCGTCGTCCGGCTGCGGTCGAAGAAGCGCCATCAGCGGATCGACACGATCCGCTTCCGCTACGGGTGCGCCGCGCCCCGCCGCCGGCCCTGGGCGCGGTAGCGCGTCACAGCAGCCGCGCCGCCAGCAACACCAGCGCGAGCACGGCCCCGAGGAGCCAGCTCGTCGCGTCGCGGACCGCGAACAGCACGGGGTCTTCGTGCATCTCGCCGCGATGGGCGAGCATCCACATGCGGCTCACCCAATAGAGCAGCAGCGGACAGATGAGCCAGAGCACCGCCGGATGCCGGTAAATGCCGACCGCGTAGTCGCCATTGATGTAGAGCGCCGCGACGAGCACCGACATGTACGCGCTCGCGACGCCGAAGATCGTGATGAGCTCGAGGTCGCTCGGGTAGTACCCGCGGGTCTTGAGCGACGACTCGCGGCGCCGGAGCGCATAAAGCTCCGCGTAGCGCTTCACGAACGCGAGGCTCACGAAGAAGAAGAGCGAGAAGGCGAGGATCCAGGGCGACGGCATCACGTACGTCGCGGCGCCGCCGGCGATCACGCGGCCGGTATAGAGCAACCCGAGCGTGATCACGTCGACCAGCGGCACGTGCTTCAACCAGAACGTGTAGAGGGTCGTGACGACCAGGTAGACGACCAGCACGATCGCGAAGAGCGCCGGCAAGCGCGACGCGAGCATCGCGCCGACGACCACGCAGAGCACGCCGAGCATCCACCCGAGAGGGGCCGACAGCTCTCCGGCGGCGAAGGGGCGATGGCGCTTCGTCTCGTGGCGGCGGTCGGCCTCGAGATCGACGAGGTCGTTCAAGACGTAGACGGCGGAGGCGCAGAGGCTGAACGCGAAGAACGCGAGGAGCGCGTCGTCGTACAGGCGGGGCTCGCCGACTTCCCGGCCCATCACGAGCGGCAAGAACACCAGCAGGTTCTTCACCCACTGCTCGACACGGAGCGCGCGCCGGATCGTGCCGAGCGTCACCGGCGACGCGACGTGGTCGAGCGCCTTGTCCCTTTGCATGCTCACTGCGGCTTCCGACGTACCACGGCGCTCGCGGAACCGGATAGCCGCGACCTTCCGGGAGGCGGCGACGCCATGCCCTCCGCCAGGGCGCCGTCAGCGCGGAGCGGCGAGCGCCTCGAGATACGCCGCCTCGACGGACCGCGCGGCACGGGCCCACGAGAACTCGGTCGCGCGGAGAAGCCCGAGGGCCCGATGGCTCGCGGCCGTCGCGGGGGTTCCGACCATCGCGACCAGTGCGCGCCCGAGCGCGTCCTCCGTCGGCTCGTCGATCAGCATCGCGGCGTCGCCGGTGACTTCCGGCACGGCGCTCCGGCGGAGCGCGATCACGGGGCACCCGCACGCCATCGCCTCCACGAGCGTGAGCCCGAAGCCCTCGTAGAGCGACGCGTTCACCAGCACGGCGACGCTCGAGTAGAAGAGCGGGAGCTCGGCGTCGGGAAGGGGGCCGATCAACCGGACGCGCTCGCGCGGAAGGTTCGGCCGATAGCCGGGCCGGATGCGGCCCGCGAGGACGAGCTCCGCGCCGGGCAGCCGGTCCGCGACGCGGCCGAACGCCGCCGCCAGCAGCTCGACGTTCTTCCGCGGCTGGAGGGTCCCGAGGTACGCGACCAGCGGACCGTCCCCGAGCCCGTGCGCCGCGCGAAACGCGCGCAACGCCGCGGCGTCGGCGATCGGCTGGAAGCGCGGGCTGACGCCGTTCGGAATCGCATGCACCTTGGCCGCGGCGCGCGGGAAGCGGGCGCGCAGGTCGGCGGCGGAGTGCTCCGACACGGTCAGGATGGCGCGCGCCGCGCGAACGGCGTGCGGCGTGTGCGCGCGGAGATGCCAGCGCTGCGCGAGCGCGAAGCTCGCCGGGTGGTGGTACACGGCGAGATCGTGGATCGTGACGACCGTGGGGCACGGGCTCGCGATCGGCACGGCGTTCTTCGTGCCGTGGTAGAGGCCGGCCCCCACCCGTTTCAGCACCCCGGGTACCTGGACGTGATCCCAGACCGGCTGCGCCCACGGGCTCCGGAGCGGCACGTGCTCGACCGCGACCGGCATCCCGTCGAACGCTTCCGGCCCGTCGGTCAGCACGACGTACTCGATGCCCGGCGTGGCGCGCGCGGCGAGCGCGCGGACGAGCTCGATCGCGTACGTCGCGGGGCCGCCGAGCGTGCGCACGATCGCGCCGATGGCGATGCGCGTCACGATCCCACCTCGGCGACGACGGGACTCGGTGCGAGACCGGGCGGTGGTCCCGACCGGCCGCGACAGCCGTCCAGCACCCCGCGCGCGATCGCGGCCACGACGGCGCTCGCCTCCCCGCGTGCGACGTAGCCCGCGATGCTGGCGAGCAGCATGGCGGCGTAGGTCGGCACGAAGAGCAGCCACGCGAGCGGGCCGGCGTGGCGCCGCATCAGCAGGGGCAGGTTGCGGGCTTTCAGATACGCGGCGAGCGGCGTGAATCCGCTCGCGAAGCCGCGAAACCCCTCGTGGCGGACGGCGGCGGACGGCGCCACGACGATCGCGATGCCCGCGGCGCGCGCGCGCAGGCAATAGTCGACCTCCTCGTAGTACGCGAAGAAGCCCTCATCGAGGCCGCCGAGCCGCTCGAAGCACGCGCGCGTCACGAGGAACGCGACGCCGAGCACGCTGCTCACCGCGTAGGGCGCCTGCCGCTCGCCACGCACACGAAGCCAGGTGCGCGGCAGACAGACGAGCGGCATCCACACGCGCTCGCCGCGCGAGACTTCGCGCCCGGTGGCGGCATCGAGGATGCGCGGCGCGACGATGCCCGCGCGCGCGTCGGCGCGGAGCGCCGCGGTCAGCTCGACGAGGAGCTCGGGCGGCACCTCCGCGTCGTCGTTCAGGACCAGCACGGCGCCCGCGCCGCGCGCGAACGCCGTCGCGAGCCCGACGTTGACGGCGCCCGCGAAGCCGCGATTCTCCGGCAGCGTCACGAGCTCGACGTTCGCGCGCCCCGCGAGCCCCGCCGCGAGCGCCTCGCGCTCCGCCGGCCGCGAGCCGTTGTCGACGACGACGGTAAAGCACGCGACGCCGCGGAGTCGCGCCACCGCCGCGACCG
>DAIQBH010000259.1:0-7756 GCA_036781285.1 Thermodesulfobacteriota bacterium
ACGGGATCCGCGCGGGCGTCGAGGGCGCCAAGAACACCTTCCGTGCCGACGCCGCCCATCCGATCGAGGAGCTCGCCGAGCGGTTGCCGAAGCTGGTCGAGCACGCGCCCGTCGTGTACTTCGCGCCCGGCCGCGACGCGGCCTTCAACCAACGCATGATGGACCTCTTCGCGTGGGCGCGTGACAACCGCGCGCGGAGCGGCGCCGGTCCACGCGGCCTCCTCGATCCGGGGACGATCCTGCACGAGATGCGGCTCTTCAAGGGTCCCGAGGAGATCGCGGCGATGGAGCGCGCGATCGCGATCGCCGCCGAGGCGCACGTCGCGGCGATGACGACGACGCGGCCGGGGCAGTTCGAGTACGAGGTCGAGGCGCTGATCGACTACACGTTCCGCCGCCGGGGAGCCTCCGGGCCGGCCTACCCGTCGATCGTCGCCTCCGGTGCGAACGCCACCATCCTGCACTACGTCGAGAACGACCGCCGCATGGACGACGGCGATCTGCTCTTGATCGACGCGGGCGCCGAGTGGGGCGGCTACTGCGCCGACGTCACGCGCACGTTCCCCGTCGGCCGGCGCTACTCCGACCGGCAGCGCGCGCTCTACGAGGTGGTGCTGGCCGCCGAGGAGGCCGCGATCGCCGAAGTGCGGCCCGACGTCTCCTTCGACGCGCCTCACAAGAAGGCGCTCGAGGTGCTCGTCGACGGCCTCCTCGAGCACGGGCTCCTCACGGGCACGCGCGACGCCGCGCTCGAGAGCGGCAGCTACCGCACGTTCTTCATGCACCGCACGAGCCACTGGCTCGGCATGGACGTGCACGACGTCGGCGTCTACCACGTCGGCGACGGCCCGCGCGCGCTGGCACCCGGCATGGTGCTCACGATCGAGCCGGGGCTGTACGTGCCGCCCGATCTCGAAACCGTCGATCCCGGCTGGCGCGGCATCGGCATCCGCATCGAGGACGACGTGCTCGTGACCGAGGACGGCCGGCGCGTCCTGTCGGCTGCCGTGCCGAAGACCGTGGCCGACATCGAGGCGCTACGTCACTCGCCGTAGCACCCGGCGCGCTCGACGGCGGACCGCCCGAGCGCAGCGGGCTCGCCTTGCCGGCGCTCGTGGCGCTCGCGTTCGGTCTCCGCCTCGCATGGGGCCTCGCGGCGGGGGTGCAACCGGAGGTCGGCATCGACGACGCCCGCTGGTACCACCAGTCCGCGCTCGACCTCGCGCGCGGCCGCGGGTACGTGAGCCCCTTCACCGGTGCGCCCACGGCGGCGTGGCCGCCCGGCTACCCGCTCCTGCTCGCCGCGGGTTATCGACTGGCCGGCGCGACTCCCGCGACCGTCGTGGTCCTGAACGCGGCGTTCGGCGCCCTCACCTGCGCCTTCGTCTGGAGCCTCGGGAAGCGCTTCGGCGGACGGCGCGTCGGGCTCGTCGCGGCGGCCCTCCTCGCGTGCTTCCCGAGCCACGTGTTCTTCGCGGCCCTCGCGCTCAGCGAGACGACGTTCACCTGCCTCGTGACGGGTCTCGTCCTCGCGGCGATCCGCCTGCTCGATCGGGATGCGGGCGGCGCACCGGGCGCCTGGGTTGCGTGGGGCATCGGGGCGGGGATCGCCGCGCTCGTGCGGGCCGAGGCGGCCCTGCTGGTCGTCGTGCCGGCACTGGCGTGCGTCTCGCTCGGGCGCGGACGGACGGGGCTCCGCGTGCTCGTCGCGGCGCTCGGCGGGCTCGCGCTCGCGCTCGCACCTTGGACGCTGCGGAATGCGCACGTGTTCGGCACGTTCGTGCCGACCAGCACCGGGTTCGGACGGACGCTCTGGATCGGCCACAATCCGATCGCGACGGGAGGCATGAGCGACGCCATCCAGGAGGCGATGGCCCGCGAGATCGCGGCGGCAGCATCACTGCCATCGGGTCCGGCGTACGAGGTCGCCGTCGACCGTCTCCTGCGCGATCGAGCGCTGGACTTCGCGCGGGCGAATCCGGGACGCGAGCTCGCGCTCACGCTGGCGCGGTTCTACCACCTCTTCCGCGGCGACCACGTGTGGCAGGCCTGGTACGAGCCCGGAACGCCGCGGCCGTTCGCGTCCGACGCCGCCCGCCGCGCGCTCGGCCGCTTCGGCAACGCGTATTACCTCGTCGTGGGCGTGCTCGCGCTCCTCGGCTGGTGGCGCCGGCCGGTACCGCGCGACCCCGGCTGGCGGGTCGTCGCCGCGCTCGCGGTCGTCTGGATCGCCATCTTCTCGACAATCTACGGCGACCCGCGGTTCCACCATCTCTTGGTGCCGCCGGCCTGCCTGCTCGCCGCGTCGTGGCTCGCGGGAACGCGTGTGGGCCGCCGGTGGCGCGCCGCCGCTCAGCGGCGGGACGACGCCGCCGCCGGCGCGTCGTCGGTCACGCGCGCGGCGACGCGGGTTGCGATGAAGCGGTGGCCCGCGACGGTGTAGTGCCCGGCCGCGCCCCAGAAGTCGACGACGCCTTCGGGCAGGAAGAGCGCCGCTTGCTCGGCGCGCGGAAGCCGACGGCAATCCGCGGTCGGGTCCACGATCTCGAAGCCGGCGGCACGGGCGCGCGGCTCGATCGCGCGCCACCATTCGAGCCCGGGCGGTGCGTCGACCGGTAAGGCGCAGTCGAATCCGGTCGGCAGATACACGAGGACGAGACGCGTGCCGTGGCGTGCCGCGAGGGCGCGGAGCTCCGCGAAGACGGCGAGCGCGACCTCCACGAGCGCGGTTCGCTCGTCGGCATCGACGACGGGGGGCGGCGCCGGCGCAACCCTCCGCTGGATCCGGCCGACGAGCTCGAACGTCTTGGTCCGCCGGATGATCTCGCGGACGCGGATCGTCGGCATCCAGAACGGCCGTCGCCAGGCGGGCACGTTCTCGACGACCAACGCGCCGTCACGGAGCGCGAGCGTCGGCTTGCCGTAGTCCCCGACGAACCGGGCGTCGCGCATGCGCCCGAAATCGCCGTCGATGAACGCGAAGACGTGGATCGCGGGCGCGAGCTCCGCGCCGTCGCGCCGGTACCAGAGGAACGCCTGGTCGACGCCGTAGCCGCCTTGGCCCATGTTGATCGGCTCGAGGCGGGGATCGTGCTCGGCGAGCCGCGCGCACCAGGTGTCGGCGTCGCCGACGCCGACGCCGAACGTGAACGAGTCGCCGCTGCACACGACCCGCCGCAGCCCCGCCGCGGCCGGGTTGCTCGGTTCGCGGGTGCCGCGAAAGCCCTTCGCCGTCGTGTGCAGGCCGACGCCCGGGCCGTAGAGATCCGGCAGGACCACGTGCGGGCGGCTGACCCAGCCGAGCTCGGCGTCGTAGCGCGTGAACCGGTCGAGCTCGACGTGCCCGCTTCGACCGAGGAAGAGTCCGGCGGAAATCGCGAGGCTCGCGAGCCCTTCGACGAGCGCCAGGGCGACGACCACGGCGACGACCGCGAGGCCGGCCCCCGCGAGGACGCGCGTCACCACGCCGCGCTCACCGTCGTCCGACGCGCCGGCAGCGACGCGACTGGGCGCACGATGCCGATCGCTCAACCCCCGCTGGCGAGCGCATAGCGGGCGAGCATCCGGGTGCCGAATCCGACTCCGCCGCGCGGCGCGTTCGGAATGTCGCGATCCGTGAAGCCGACGCCGGCGATGTCGAGATGCGCCCACGGAATGCCGGCGACGAACTCCTGGAGGAAGAGCCCCGCGTGGATCGCGCCGCCGTACCCGCCTTGCGCCACGTTGGCGAGGTCCGCGACGTCGCTGTCGAGGTCGACGCGGTAGTCGCGCACGAGCGGCAGCTCCCAGCAGCGCTCCCCGCCCTGTTTACCCGCCGCGACGAGCGCGGCGACGAGCGCGCGGTCGTTGCCCATGATGCCGGCGATGCGGTTGCCGAGCGCGCTCCGGACGGCGCCGGTGAGCGTCGCGATGTCGACGATCACGTCCGGCTGGTCGCCGACCGCGATGGTGAGCGCGTCCGCGAGCACGAGGCGCCCCTCCGCGTCGGTGTTGAGCACCTCGATCGTCTTGCCGTTCGGCGTCCGCAGGACGTCGCCGGGCTTGATCGCCGAGCCGCCCGGCATGTTCTCGCTCATGGGCACGTAGGCGCGCACTTCCGCCGCCGGACGCAGCGCCGCGAGCGCGAGCATGCAGCCGAGCACGGCCGCGCCGCCGGCCATGTCGCGCTTCATGTGCTCCATGCCGTCGGGACGCTTCAACGAGAGGCCGCCGCTGTCGAAGGTGATGCCCTTGCCGACGAAGGCGAGACGGCGCGGCCGAACGCCGGGCTCGGCATCGCGCGGTCGATAGGTGACGCGCACGAAGCGAGGCTCCTCGGCGCTGCCGCGCGCGACGCCGAGGATCGCACCCATCCCGAGCTTCGCGAGCGCGCCGGGACCGTCGACCCGCACCTCGAGTCCGGCCTTCGTCAGCACGCGCTCGGCGTCCGTCGCGAATGCGGCCGGCGTCATGACGGCGGCCGGCTCGTTGATCCAATGCCGTGCCTGGTTCGTCGCGTTCGCCAGGATCTCTCCGCGTCGCACCGCGGACCGGAGGCCGGCATCGCGCGGCGCCACCAAGCCCGCGAGCGTGACGGTTCCGATCTCGACCCGATCACGATCCTGACGGTAGGTGGTGAACGAGTAAGCCGTGAGCGCCGCCCCCTCGACGAAGGCGCCGATCGCCTCGGGGCGGTCCACGGGAAGGCGCGTCGGCTCCCCGAGGAACGCGACGGCGATCGTCTTCGCGCGCGCCTCCCGTGCGCGCGCGATCGCCTGGTCGCCCGCGCGGCGATACGCGTCGAGCACCGACGTCGTGGTGCTGGCGCCGACACCGACGACCGCGAGCGGCCGCTCGCTCTTCCCGACGGTCCGCAGCAGGATCGACGTGCCCTCGGCGCCCGTGAACCGCTGGCGTTCCAGGGCGCGGAGCGCCGCGGGACCGGCCATCTTCATCGTCCGCAGACGCGCGAGCTTGTCGCTCGCCACGACCACCACCATCAGATCGGCGTCGACGCGCTCGAGCGGCGTCTCCGCGAGGCGGACCTTCATGACGCTCCTCCCGCATCGGTCGCGTGCGCGTGCAGGTAGCCGAGCAGCACCGACTGTTCGTCGGCGGTGAGCGGCGTCGCGCCGCGTCGCCGCATCACCTCGCGCATGCGCTCGACCTGCACGTCCCACATCGCCGCGGTGAGCGCCCGCGGCTCGTGCAGCGCGTGACACGTTCCGCAGCGCGCGGCGTAGAGCTGGGCACCGGGCGAATCCGCGTCGGGAAGCCCGTGCGCGCACCCGCCGACGATCGCCAGCGTCCCGAGCACCACGACCCCACCCGCGCCTCGCATCGCGGATCGGCTATCCGGAACGTGTCGTGATGACAAGTGCGCCGGCGGCACGCGACCGGCATCGACTCCGCGGATCGCGATCGTCACTCGGGCGTGACGACATCATCGACTTCCGTCGGACGCGGTGACCGCGTTTCGACGGACGGCGACCGCGATCGCTCACTCCTCGCCGGGGAAGTCGCGGGTCGGGTACTGCGGGATGCCCTCCTGCCACATCGCGATGAACTCGTCGCTCGTCATCGGATCGATGCCGCGGATCGGGAGCTGGGCGCGCCGGATCGTCCAGTCGGTCGGTGCCAGCTCCGCGGCGCGGACGAAGTGGCGCTCGGCGGCGGCGGTCTTCCCGAGGCGGTGAAGGTACCAGGCGAGGCGGAACTCGGCGCGCGCGAGCTGCTGCTCCGGACTCGGCAACAGCTGCTGATCGCGCACGTCCTCGGGCGCGAGCGCGCCGCGGCCCTCGTGCACCCAGGCGCGGAGCGCCGCCAGGAACGGCGCCGACGGCTTGCCGGTCAACTGCACGAACATGTCGGTGCCGAACTGCTGGTCGTTCGGACGGACGATGCGGCCGTCCTCGTCGATCCAGACCATGGTCGGCACGTTGATCATGTTGAAGAGCTCCGCCACGCGATGCTCGGGATCGATGAGCGCGGGATGCGTCGGGGCCGCGCGCTCGATGAACGGGCGAACCGCGTCCGCGCCGGAGTCGAGTGCGACGGTGATGGGCACGAAGCCCTTGGGTCCGAGCTCCTCGTGCAGCGCCTGCCACACGGGGAGATCCTCCCGGCACCCGCACCACGAGCCCCACGTGACGAGCAGCCGCTTCTTGCCGTGCTCGTCCGACAGGCGGTGCGTCCGGCCCTCGAGGTCGGTGAGCGCGAAGTCGGGCGCCGTGAGCGACGCCAGCGCCCCGCCGCGGCGGACCGCCGACGTCCCGAGGACGGCGACGCGCTCGTCGACGTCGAGCGCGAGCGGCCGGTCCAACAGCCGCGCGAGCTCGGCGAGATCGACGCCGTCCCCGCGCACGAGACGGTCGCGGTCACGCACGGGGACGCACACGTCTCCCTTGCAGAGACCGACGCCGTCGACCTTCCAGCCGAGCACGGTCGACGCCATGACGACCGCATCACCGTCGATCCGCGCGGTGGTCTCGTGGACGCGCTCGTCGTCGAGCAGCGTGAACGTCGTCGTCATGGCGCGACCTCCATCTCGAGCTACCTGACACGCGGGCGGGCGCAATCGCAAGCGGATGGAGGAGCGACACCGAGAGCGAAAGCGAGAGCGAGGCGCCCGAATTCACTTCGGGCGCCGAGGCCCATCGGAGCATTTTTCGCGCGCACTGCGCCCGGAAAAGCGCACGGGGGCGAAATCTATAAATCTGCGCGGCAGTACGCGGCCTGGCCCGGCGCCTCGCCGACCCCGACCTCGATCTCCGTGAGCCCGCGCATCGCATGGGGCCCGAGCCCCTCGCGGAGCCGCATGAGCACGTACGCCGCGAGCTCCTCCGCCGACGCATGCACGATCGGCAGGAGGATGCAGTCGGTCGCCGGGAAAACGAAGCGCGCGCCGTCCTCGTAGACGAGCACGACGCTCGGTCCCTCGTGGGCGACTGTCACGCAATCGCTCTTCGTCGGCACGAGGACGCGCTCGTCGAGCTCCTCGCCGACGGCCTTCGCGACCGCCTTGACGATCCCGAAGTCGAGCACGTAGCCGTCGTCGCCGACCGCGCCCGCGATCCCCACCGACACCTGATAGTTGTGGCCGTGCAGCGGCTCCCGGAAGCCCTTGTACGCGATGAAATGCGCGGCCGAGAACTTCAGGTAGTCCTTCTGGACGACGACGCGATAGCTCGATCCCATTCGATCCTCAGAGTGCGGCGAGCGCGCGATGGATCGCCACCCCGTCGCTCCAGTCGGGAAACACCGCCGCGGGCTCGAGCGCGGCGAGCTCGGCGTACGGGATGCGTCCGGTCGCGATCAGCACCGCGGGCATGCCGTTGGCGGCGGCGGCCGCGTGGTCGAGCGGCGTGTCGCCGATGATGACGCAATCCTCGCGCCGCACGTCGTGACCGGTGTGGGCCCGGAAGCGCTTGCGCGCCACGTCCGGAAGCGCCGCGCGGAGCGCCGAGTCGCTGCCGAACGCACCGACCGTGAAGAAGTCGGCGAGCCCGGCCGCCCGCAGCTTCAGGTCGGCGGCGCCGACGAGGTTGCCGGTCAACACCCCGCTCGCGAACCGCGGGTCGACGGCGAGCGCCTCGAGCACGGTGCGCACTCCCGGCACGGGCTCGACCTTCGTCGCACCCGACGTGATCGCGTCGGCGAGGCGCGCCGCGAGCGTTTTCTCGAGACGCGCGAGCAACGCGACGTCGACCTCGATCGATGCGCCGGCGAGCGCCAGGAGCTCGGCGGCGATCGCGGGATCGGTCTTGCCGTCCGGCCG
>DAIQBH010000260.1:0-7710 GCA_036781285.1 Thermodesulfobacteriota bacterium
GATCACGCGCGCCGAGATTCCATCGGTCGTGCTCGACGGCGCGGCGGCGCGGGTCATCGCGGGTGAGCTCGCGGGTACTCGTGGGCCGGCGCGGACGTTCACGCCGATCAACCTGTGGGACGTGCGGCTCGAAGCCGATGCCGATGTCGTGCTCGATCTGCCGGCGGGGCACACCTCGATGATCGCGGTCCTGTCTGGTCACGTGACCATCGACGGTCGAGGCGTCGGCGACGGTGAGATCGCGCGGTTTTCCGTCGACGGGGCTGGGGTTCGGGTTCGGGCTGACGGTGCGAGCATGGTGCTCGTGCTGACGGGTACTCCCATCGACGAGCCGGTCGTGGGGTATGGGCCGTTCGTCATGAACACGCATGACGAGATTCGGCGAGCGATCGTCGATTTCAACACTGGTCGGTTTGGGGAGGTCGGTGGGTGATGCGGGTGAAGCGCAGCGGCTCGTGGCGGGTCACTTCGAGTCGCCACGGGCTGCCGCGCGCGCGGCGCGTTCGAAGTGTCCCCACTCGAACCGCCGCCGCTGGACCCCGGCGCCCCGAACCGTGCTAAGCACCGCCACCATGTCCGGGCGCACTGCTGGCGCGGCGAGCTACCTGGCGTTTCCCGTGATCCTCGGGGGGACGATTTGGCTTGGGATCGCGTTGCTGCCGGTGCTCGGGGCGCCGACGACGCTTACCGTGGCTACCGGGGTCGGGCTGCTGGCGGTCATGATCGCGGAGCGGGTGTGGCCGTACCGTCCGGTTTGGAATCGGGGTCATGGGGACCTTGCTACCGACCTGCTGCATGCCGTGGTGTCGGGGGTTGGGGCTACCCGCTTGGTGCGGCCGTTGGTCGGGGTCGTAGGCGTGGTCGTTGCCGGAGCGTTGTCGCGGACGATCGGGTTGGAGCTCTGGCCGACGTCGTGGCCGTATGTCGCGCAGCTCGGTCTCGCGCTCGTCGTTGCGGAGCTGCCGCAGTATTGGGTGCATCGGTGGCAGCACGAGCATGATGCGCTATGGCGGCTGCATGCGACACACCACAGTGCGCCGCGGCTCTATTTCTTGAATGCGGCGCGGTTTCATCCGCTGGATCTCTCGCTGCTGTACTTCGTGGGCTACCTGCCTCTCATCGCGCTCGGGTGTCCCGAGGACGTGCTGATGCTGTTCGCGCTCTTCGATGCGATCTTCGGGATGCTCCAGCACTCCAACGTCGACGTGCGGCTCGGGTCGTTGAATCGGGTGTTCAGCATGGCGGAGGTGCACCGCTGGCATCATTCGCGGACGGTCCGCGAGGCGAACACCAACTACGGCTCGAACCTGATGATCTGGGATCTGGTGTTCGGGAGCTTCTTCCTGCCCCGCGATCGCGAGCCGCCGGTCGAGATCGGGATCGCCGACATGCCGGACTTCCCGACGCGGTACCTCGATCAGCTCGCCTCGCCCTTTCGCTGGCGCTCGCTGACGCGCGTGCCGCCGGCGGCGGAGCGGGCGGCGTGAACGGCGTCCGCTTCGACTTCGCCCGCGCGCGCGTGCTCGTGACCGGCGGCTCGAACGGGCTCGGCCTCGGCATCGCGCGCGCGTTCGCCGACGCCGGCGCCGAGGTCGCGATCACCGGAACCCGGGCCTCCGCCACGGAGTACCACCACGACCTGGCAGCATTCGCGTATCATCGGCTCGACGTGCGCGACGGCGACGCGATCGCGCGCCTCGCGGCCGGGCTCTCGGCGCTCGACGTGCTCGTGAACAATGCCGGTGCGAGCTTCGCTTTCAACCCGAGCGAGTGGGACCCCGCGGTCTTCGAGGACTCGGTCCGCCTGAACCTGATCGGCGCGTTCCGCCTGGCGCTCGCGTGCCGCCCGCTCCTCGCGGCGAGCGCGCTCGACGGCGGCGCGTCGGTCGTGAACATCGCGAGCATGGCCTCGTTCCGTGCGGTGCCGATCGTGCCGGGGTACGGCGCGGCGAAGGCCGGCATCGTGCAGACGACGCGCAACCTCGCCGTCGAATGGGCGCCGGATCGCATCCGCGTGAACGCCGTCGCGCCCGGCATGATCGAAACCAACATGACGCGCGGGATGGTCGGCGTCGACGCGCTCGAGCGGCCGCACCTCGAGCGCACGCCGATGGGCCGCTGGGGCACCCCGGACGACGTGGCACCAACGGTACTCTTCCTCGCGAGCGGCGCGGCGCGCTTCATCACCGGCCAGACCGTCTGCGTCGACGGCGGCTACTCGGCCACCTGACCCTCGGATCCCATGCCCGCACCGCTCTGGCGCTCCCGTCCCACCGCCTTCGA
The DNA here is from genome assembly GCA_036781285.1 of Thermodesulfobacteriota bacterium. Taxonomy (GTDB): domain Bacteria; phylum Desulfobacterota; class Binatia; order UTPRO1; family UTPRO1; genus UTPRO1. The sequence goes on from DAIQBH010000260.1 coordinate 2,284, forward strand.
CATGCGTCCCGCCGACCGCGAGCGGCGCGGCAAGGTCGCCGAAGGAATCTACCTCTCCGAGGGCTACTCGAACGCGTACCTGATCGTGACGCGCGAGGGCCGGATCGTCGTCAACACCGGCATGGGCTTCGAAGCCCCCGTCCACAAGGAATACTTCGACGCGATCGACGGCGGCCCCGTCCGCTACATCGTGCTGACGCAGGGCCACGTCGATCACGTGGGCGGCGTCGACCTCTTCCGTGAGGCCGGGACCGAGATCGTCGCGCAGGCCAACAACGCCGCGCAGCAGTCGTACGACGCGCGCCTGGCGCCGTTCCGCGGGCGCCGGAGCGCGTTCGCATTCGCCGAGGCCTTCGCCCGCATGGCCGGTCAAGGCAGCGGGAAGCCGCCGCCCGTGCAGTCACGGCCGACGCCGACGATCACCTTCGAGGACGTTCACGCGTTCACGCTGGGCGGCGAGCGCTTCGAGGCGATCGGCTGTCCCGGCGCGGAGACCGAGGACTCGCTCGTCCTCTGGCTCCCCGAGCGCGGGATCTGCTTCACCGGCAACGTCTTCGGCGCCCTCTTCGGCCATTTCCCGAACCTCGTGACGATTCGCGGCGACCGCCACCGCGACGCGCTCCGCTATGTCGCCACCCTCGACCGGCTGCTCGGGCTCGACGCCGAGACGCTGCTCGTCGGCCACTTCGGACCCGTGGAAGGCCGCGCCCTGATCCGCGCCGAGCTCGAGCGCATGAAAGGCGCCGTGCTCTGGGTCCACGACGCGGTCGTGACCGCGATGAACGCGGGCGACGACGTGTTCGCGGTGATGGCGACGCTGCGCTTGCCCCCCGATCTCGAGGTCGGCGAGGGCTACGGCAAGGTCGCGTGGTCGGCGCGCGCGATCTGGGAGACGTACCAAGGCTGGTTCCACGCGCGTTCGACGACCGAGCTCTACGCGGTGCCGGCATCGCGCGTCCACGCCGAGCTCGCGGCGCTCGCCGGCGGCCCCGACGCAATCGCGCGCGCGGCGGCGGCGAAGGCGGAGTCGGCGCCGGTCGAGGCGCTGCACCTCGCGGAGGTCGCGCTCGCCGCGGCGCCCGATCACGCGGAAGCGATCGACGCGAGCCTCGTCGCCCACCGCACGCTGCTCCGCGCCAGCGTGAACTTCTGGGAGACGCGCTGGCTCGAGGCGGAGATCCGGAAGCTCGAGCGGCGGCGGGGCGGACCCGCATGAGCCGCCCGGCCGCGATCCGCATCGACGATCTCGCCCGTCCGGTCCTGAGCGAGGGGCAACGCGGCGCCATCGCGTGGGCCGAGACTCAGCCCGTCGAGCTGACCGAAGACGTCGTGCTCGCCGCGGCGCGGGCTCATACCGGTCTCGAAGATTTCGGGCGCGACGACTTCCGCGCGCGGCTCCGCGTCTGGCTGCGAGCCGCCAACGAGGACCGCGAGCTGAACGCGCTCGGACGCCTCGGCCTCTTCGGCCACTGCGTCCGCGTGCTCGCGAATCGCCTCCGCGTCGAGGACGTACTCGCGCGCCATCCCGAGATCCTGGCAATCCCGATCGACCGGCCGATCGTCGTCGCGGGCCTGCCGCGCTCGGGCACGACGCACCTCGTGAACCTGCTCGCCGCCGACACGCGGCTCCGCTCGCTGCCGTACTGGGAGAGCCTGGAGCCGGTGCCGGTGCCCGGCGAAGGCCCCGGGCGGGACGGCCGCGACCCGCGCTGGGTTCGCTGCGCGGAGGCATACGACCAGATGCGGGCCCAGATGCCGCTGCTCCCGGCGATGCACGACATGCCGCCCGAGCACATCCACGAGGAGATCGAGCTCGCCGAGCTCGACTTCGGCACCTACCTCTTGGAGTGGCTCGCGCGGCCGCCGCGCTGGCGCGACCATTACCTCGGGCTCGATCTGACCGGATCGTATGCGTACCTCAGGAAAGTCCTCCAGGTGCTGACCTGGTATCGCGGCCCGCGCCGGTGGGTGCTGAAGTCGCCGCAGCACCTGGAGCAGCTGCGACCGCTGGTCGCGACGTTTCCCGACGCGACGATCGTCGTCACGCATCGCGATCCGGTCGCGGTCATCCAATCCGCGATCACGATGCTCGCCTACGGGGACCGCGTGCGGCGGACGCGCGTCGACCTCGCGGCGCTCGCCGACTATTGGATCGATCGGGTCGAGCGGCTGCTGCGCGCGAGCGTCCGCGACCGCGCCGCGCTGCCGCCCGAACGGACGATCGACGTCCGCTTCGGCGATTTCATGGCCGACGAGCTCGGCGTCGTCGCGGCGATCCATCGCGCGGCGGGGTTGGCGCCGACGGATGCGAGCCGCGAACAGCTCGCGCGCTTTCGCGCCGACAACCCGCGCGGCAAGCACGGCCAGGTCGTCTACGATCTGCGCGCCGACTTCGGGCTCGACCCCGAGACCGTGCGCGCGCGCTTCGAGTTCTATTGCGAGCGGTTCGGCGTCCGGCCGGACGCCTGACGGCCTCACGAAAGAGAGCATCGACCATGCGAGTCGCGACCATTCACGCGCCCGGCGACGTCCGTCTCGACGAGGTAGCGGAGCCCGCGTGCGGACCCGACGACGTCGTCGTCCGCGTCGCGGCGTGCGGCCTCTGCGGCAGTGACCTCGGCTACGTCGCGGCGGGCGGGCTCGCCGGCCCCGGCGCGCCGATGCCGCTCGGCCACGAGATCGCGGGCGTCGTCGCGCGCGTCGGATCGGCGGTGCGCGGCGTCGCGCCGGGGACGCCCGTCGTCGTGAACCCGATGGCCGCCGGCAACAACATCGGAAACGGCGGCCCCGAGGGCGGGCTCGCGCCCTACGTCCTCGTGCGGAACGCCGGCCGCGCCGCCGGCGTCCTGCCGGTGCCGTCGCACGTGCCGCTCGAGCGCGCGGCGCTCGCCGAGCCGCTCGCGGTCGCGCTGCACGCGGTGCACCGCGCGGGGCCGGCCGCGGACGATCGCGTCGTCGTGCTCGGCGCCGGGGCCATCGGGCTCGGCGTCGTGTGGTGGCTCCGCCGCCGCGGCGTCCGCGACGTCGTGGTCGCCGACCTCGCGCCCGCGCGCCGCGCCCTGGCGCTCCGCTTCGGGGCGCGCGCGGCGATCGATCCGCGCGAGCGCCCGCTCGTCGCGCCGCAGGCACGCCCGCTCGTCGCGCCGCAGGCACGCCCGCTCGTCGCGCCGCAGGCGCGCCCGCTCTTCGAGACGCTCGCCGAGCTGCACGGCCGCGGCAGCGTCTTCGGGTGGCCCGTCGTCGAAAGCAACGTCTGGATCGACACCGCGGGCGCCGCGTCGCTCGTCGGGGACGTCGTCGGCATGGCACCCGTCGGCGCGCGGCTCGTCGTGGTCGCCGTGCACCACGCGCCCGTCCCCGTCGACTTCCGGTCGCTGCTCGCGAAGGAGCTCACGATCACGGCCGCGATCGGCTATCCGACGGAGCTGCCCGAGGTGATCGCGGCGCTCGCCGAGCCCGGCGATCCGCAGGCAGAGGACCGGGCGTCGGTCGACGAGCTCGTGAGCCACTACGTCGACTGGCCCGACGTGACCGGCGCCCTGGCACTCGCGCGCGATCACACGCGGGCGCGGAAGGTGATGGTGCGGTTCCCCGGCGACGCGTAGCGGCGCCGCGCGGTCCCGGTCGGACCCGAGCCTCGAGCCGCCGAACCACGGCAGTCCCGTTGGGCGACGTCACCCGACCGCGCAAAGAGGCTGCTAGGCGGTTTGCGCTGGCGCCATCTACAATTCTCGTCGCGGGGTCCCCCTCCGTTCCTGCATGACCGAGATCGAGCTCGATTACCGTCTCCTGTTCGAGGCGTCGCCCGACGTCCTCCTGGTGCTGCTGCCGGACGCGCCGCGCTTCACGATGGTGGCGGCGACCGGGGCGCGGCTCGGCCTCACGTTCGCGACCCGCGAGGAGACGATCGGGCGCGGCATCTTCGAGCTCTTTCCGGACAACCCGGACGATCCGACGGCCGACGGCACGCGCAACCTCCGCGCCTCGCTCGAACGCGTCCTCGCGACGCGCGCGCCCGACACCATGGCGGTCCAGAAGTACGACATCCGGCGGCCCGACGGCACGTTCGAGGTGCGGTGGTGGAGCCCGAAGAACATCCCGGTCCTCTCGGACACCGGCGCGGTCCGGTACATCTTCCACCGCGCCGAGGACGTGACCGATCTCGTGCGCGCTAGCGAGCTCGGCGAGGAGCTCCGCGGCCGCACCCGCGCGATGGAGCAGGAGGTCGTGCATCGGAGCCGCGAGCTCGCGAACGCCGTCGCCGAGCTCCGCGCCGCGAATGCCAAGCTCGGCGAGCTCGACGCCGCGAAGACCGCGTTCTTCAGCAACGTGAGCCATGAGCTCCGCACGCCGCTGACCCTCGTGCTCGGGCCGCTCGAGGACGCGGTCGCCGACCGCGCGGCGCCGCTGCCGGCGTCGCAGCATGCGCGCGTCGCGCTCGCCCACGACAACGCGCTGCGCCTGCTGAAGCTCGTGAACGCGCTCCTCGACTTCTCGCGCCTGGAAGCGGGACGGCTCCGGCCGCGCTTCGCGCCGACCGATCTCGCGACCGTGACCGCCGAGCTCGCCGCGATGTTCGACTCCGCAATCGCGCGCGCCGGCCTCCGATTCGTCGTCGATTGTCCGCCGCTCGGCGAGCCCGTCTGGGTCGACCGCGACCTCTGGGAGAAGATCGTCCCGAACCTCGTCTCGAACGCGTTCAAGTTCACGATGGCCGGCACGGTGAGCGTGACGCTCCACGCGAAGCCGACGGCCGTGGTCCTCGAGGTGGCCGATACCGGGACCGGCATCCCCGCCGACGAGCTGCCGCGCGTCTTCGAGCGCTTCCATCGGGTCGCGGGTGCGGTCGGACGGACCCACGAGGGAACGGGCATCGGCTTGGCCCTCGTCCGCGAGCTCGTCGAGATCCACGGCGGCCAGGTCACGGTCACGAGCACGGTCGGCGTCGGGACGACGTTCCGGGTGACCATCCCGAAGGGGCGCGCGCATCTCCCACCCGAGGCCGTCACGGAGACGCCGGTCGAGCACGCGTCGCGACGGGAGACGGTCGCGCACGCGACCGAAGCGGCCCGCTGGAGCGCCGCCGTCGAGCATCCGACGCCGATCGGCACCACCGCGTCCACCAGCGACGGCACGCGCCCCGCGGTCCTCGTCGTCGACGACAATCCCGATCTCCGCGCCTACACCGCGAGCCTCCTCGCGCCGGCCTACGACGTCCGGACGGCGGCCGACGGCGTCGCGGCGCTCGAGGCCGTTCGCGCGCACCCTCCGGACATCGTCGTGAGCGACGTCATGATGCCGCGCCTCGACGGCGTCGGGCTCGTGCGCGAGCTCCGCGCCGACCCCGACACCGCAGCGCTTCCGATCATCCTCGTCTCGGCGCGCGCCGGCGAGGACTCGACCGTCGCGGGGATCGACGCCGGCTCC
>DAIQBH010000261.1:0-7699 GCA_036781285.1 Thermodesulfobacteriota bacterium
TTACTAAATTTAGTGATTATTACTAGAGGAGAACGGTCCGTCTGACGGGGAGCGCGGTGATGTTCGATCGGGCCGTGAGCGCATGACAGGCACATTGATCCATGTAGCAATGGATGAGAGGAGGTCTTTGTGACCCGTCGTGAGGCCAAGGATGCCCTGCACACCGGCTTGGTCGACGCGGAGCGAATGATCCGGAGCGGTCTCCACGACGCAAAGGAAACCACCAAGAACGAGCTGAAGAGCGCGGTGAACGATGCGAAGGACTCGCTGCGTGCCGCGACGATCGGCCGAGTCGAAAACTTTGCCACGCAGGCAGGAGATACCATGAACGACGTACGTGACACCTTGTTCGAGACCATCCGCCAGAACCCGTTACCCGCGACCCTCGCGGGCGTGGGGATCGGATGGTTACTGATGAATCGGAGTCGATCCGAATCCTTCCGCGCTCGCGGCTATGGGGGCAACGGAACCTATTCGACTCATATGGGCCCTCGGGCCGGTGAGCGCGTGGGTCAGATGGGCGCCGCGCTGGGACGCGCCACGGAACAGGCGAGCGGGGCCGTGGCTCACGGACTACAGGGCGTCGCGGAAACCGCCAGCGACGTCATCGAGGGCGCATCGGGGATGGCGACCAACATCGCGCACACGGCGGCCGAAGGCGTCAGCCAGGCCGCCAGTGCCGTCACCGGAGGCGCGTCAGCCCTGTCGGGAAGCGCCCACGCCGGGGCCAAGCGCGTCGAACAGACTTTTCAACGGCAGCTTCAGGAGCGGCCGCTCGCCGTCGGCGCGGCGGCGATCGCGATCGGGACGATGGTTGGTTGCGCCATGCCACGCACGCGCGTGGAGGACGAGCTCCTGGGCGAGGCGAGCAACAGCATGCTCGCCCGCGCAGGCGATGTCGTCCACGAGGCCGCGGCGTCCGTCGGTATCGGCGCCGGGGAGCAGCGGAACGAAGAAACACAGCGTCGCCGTGACGAGGGCGGCCGCGGGCAGGACGAGCAGCGACCCGGCAACGGGCAACAGGCTCAGGGTGCCCAGAGCGGGCCGCCTCGCTCGACGGAACAGCAATCGCAGGGCGGACAGGGAAAACAGGGAGAGCAGCAGAAATCCCGCAAGGAATCAGAAGGAAGTCAGGCTCGCAGTCCTCAGCGGTAGCCGTCTGCTCGAGACTTTTCGCCTGCTCCGGACGCTTCGCCACCACGCGCGCGGCGCCGGAGCAGGCGACACCTTGACGCGGTCGGCGGCACCATAGCCGTTCACCGCACCCGACGTCGGCACGTACGCGCCTCGGATCCAGGCACAAGGGCACGGTCGCGCTCTTCCGATCGACGGCATCGCTTGTGGACCACAGCCCCTAGGGGCTACCGTACCCTCGGTCGAGGAGGGCCCCCCATGAGAATCGACCGTCTACGCACCTTGCTGGATCGCCTCGACGCGATTCGCGATGCGTGCGATCTGGATCTCCTCGTTTTCTTCAACCGCCACCCGCGCGCGCTCCTCACGAGCGAGCAGATCGTTGCCTACGTCGGGTACGACCGCGACCGCGTCGCGAAGTCCCTCGATGGCTTGATCGCGGGCGGGCTGCTCGTGCGAGCGCAAAACCCGTCCCACGCTGCCCGCCTCTACAGCCTGAATCTCGCCGGCCAGCCAGGCGGATGGCTCCAGTCGCTGGTGGCATACGCGTCGACGCGGGTAGGACGGAGCGCCGTCCGGTCGCTGCTCGTGGGCGACCAAGGGAACACGCCCTCGGCGAGGTCGGCGACCCGCACGCGGCTGCGAAGGGTCGTGTGACGCGATGCCACTGACGGAAACCGCGCGCGTCCTGACCGGCGTCCGTGGCCTCGACGCGATCCTTTCCGGGGGCATCCCGCGCGGCAACGTGATCCTCGTCGAGGGCGCGATCGGCACCGGCAAGACGACCCTCGGCGTGGAGTTCGTCTACCGCGGGGCCCTGGAGTACGGCGAGCCCGGCGTCGTCGTGGTCTTCGAGGTCTCGCCCGACAAGCTCGCCCGCGACGCTGCGACGCTCGGCTGGGACCTTCCCGAGCTCGAGAGGCGCGGCCTCCTCCGCATCATCTATACGACGCGCGAGGTCTTCCGGCAGGAGATGCAGCAAGCCGACAGCCTCCTGCTGGACGAGGCCGCCAAGATCGGGGCGCGGCGGATCTTCATCGACGGCGCCGCGGGGCTGCTGCCGCTCGGCGTGTCCGAGGATCCGCGCAACACGTTCCACGTCCTGGTGCAGGGGTTACAGCGTGAGAACCTCACCGCCCTGCTGGCGCTCGAGGCGGTGGCACTCGCCAACAACGAGTTCGTGTCGCTCCACGAGGAGTCGATCGCCGACACCGTGATCCGGCTCCGGGTCGAGGAGATCCAGCGCGCGGCGACGCGGTCGATCGAGGTCGTGAAGTCGCGCGGCCACGAGTTCCAGATGGGCCGCCACACGTTCCGGATCGTCGGCGGCCGAGGCATCGAGGTGTATCGCCGCGTGCAGGCGCCGCGCGTCGGGAGCCGCGACCACGCGGCGTCGTTCGATCCGTCGACACGCGTCTCGACGGGCGTCCCCGGCCTCGACGAGCTCGTGAACGGCGGGTACTTCCTCGGCAGCACGACGGTGGTCGCCGGCATGTCGGGCGTCGGCAAGAGCGTCATGGCGCTCCACTACATGGCGGAGGGCGCGCGGCGCGGCGAACGCAGCTTGATGCTGTCCCTGGACGAGCAAGTGCCCCAGCTCATGCGGAACGCCTCGACGATCGGCATCGACCTCCAGCCGGCGATCGACGCCGACATGGTACGGCTCTACTACGACGCCCCGCAGGAGATCGAGGTCGATCACCATTTCCACAAGATCGAGCAGATCATCGAGGAGCTCCAACCGAAGCGCGTCGTGATCGACAGCCTCTCGACGTACGGCTCGAGCCTCGGCACGCAGGGCCGCATCTTTCGCGATTTCTTCCACGCGCTCGTCGCGCTCATGAAGGAGCACCAGATCGCGGCGGTCTACAATCACGAGAACCCCGAGATGCTCGGCATGTCGTCCATGATGGGCGATTTCGCGATGAGCTCGCTCGTCGACAACATCCTCCTCCTGAACTTCGTGGAGCTCGGCGACACGTTCCGGCTCGGACTCACGGTCGGCAAGATGCGCGCAAACCCCGTGAACCGCACGACGCACGAGTGCGAGGTCGTCCAGGGCCACGGCATGCGCGTCCTGCCGCGCCAGCTCCCAGCCGCCGCGACGACGGCGGCGTTCTCGAGCTACATGAGCCTCATCTCCCGCTCTCCCGCACGCTTTCCGGGCGTCCCCCAAGCCCGCCCGGGTCCCCGGCGCGGAAAGAAGTGAGGTAGTACGTGGCGGTGGATCTGTTCAGCTCCAACGTGTGGACCCCCGCGCTGAACAAATTCGCCGAGACGACGTCCCTGACGATCGCGTTGTTCGACGCCGCGGGCCGATTGGTGCTGACGACGCAGCCGGACACGCCCTTGGTCGCGCTCTTTCGCGAGCATGGGGCCGATCCAGGCCTCTTCGAAGCGTGCGCCGAGCGATGCCTCCGACAATCCGGAGCGCGCCCCGCGGTGGTGCTCCAGGAGATGCACGGCCTCGCCGTCGTCGGGACCTCCCTCGTGCTCGAGGACCAGGTCGTCGGTGCCGCCATCGGCGGGTACGCGCTCGCCGCGTTTTCGCAGGTCGCGGCCGTACAGCGCTGGGCCGGCGAGACCGGCGTCCCGTTCGATCGATTGTGGAACCTGGTGCGGCGCCATCCGCCAGCCCCGGAGCGCCGGCTTCATCTGCAGGGCGAGCTCCTTCAGGTCCTCGGCGACGCGCTGCTGCGCGAGAACCTTCGCACCCGGCAGTACGAGGAAACCGCCGCCGAGCTTCGCACCGCCGCCGCCGCGAAGGACGAGTTCCTCGCCGTGCTCTCGCACGAGCTCCAGACGCCGCTCGCAACCATCACCACCTGGACCGGCGTGCTCCGCCACGACCGGCGCCCCGAACAGCAGCGGCGCGGTCTCGCCGCCATCGAGCGCAGCGCCGCGCTGCAGAGCGCGATGGTCGAGGATCTCCTGGACGTAAATCGGATCGCGCACGGGACGGTCGAGCTCGACCTCCGCGTCGAGAACCTGGGACTGCTGGTGCGCCAGGCGGTCGAGATGAGCACCGCCGGCACCGCGGGTCCGCCGCGCGGAGTCGCGGTCCGGGACTGTAGCGAGCCGCTCTTCGTACGCGGCGACGCGGGTCGGCTCCAGCAGATCGTGCGAAACGTCGTCTCGAACGCGATCAAGTTCACGCCGCCGGACGGCCTGATCGAGGTCGCCGTCGCGCGCGACGGCGACGAGGCCGTCGTGACGGTCGCGGACTCGGGGCGAGGGATCGAGCCCGCGTTCCTGCCGTTCGTCTTCGACATCTTCCAGCAGGAGGAGCACGGCACGCGGCGCAGCCACGGCGGGCTCGGTATCGGGCTCGCCATCGTGAAGCGGCTGGTGGAGCTGCACGGTGGATCGGTCGCCGTCGCGAGCCCCGGGACCGGCCGCGGGTGCACGGTCACGGTCCGCTTGCAGACGGTCGAGCCGCCGGAGCTCGTGGATCCGCTCGTGGAGTCGGAGGCCGACGCGGCTCCGCTCGCGGGGATCTCCGTGCTCGTCGTCGAGGATACCGACGCCGCGCGCGATTCGCTGCGGTTCCTGCTGGAGGCGCTCGGCGCGCGGGTGATGACCGCCGCGGACGGGTGCGAAGCGTTGGACGTGCTCGCCATCCGCACGGCCGACATCGTGCTGTGCGACCTCCGGATGCCGCGGCTCGACGGCTACGAGCTGCTGTCCGCGCTGCGGCGCCAGGCGAACCGGACGCCCGTCGTCGCGGTCTCGGCTTTCGCGACCGCGCAAGACCGCGAGCGCACCCGGGCGGCGGGATTCGACGGTCACGTCAACAAACCGTTCGACGAGACGGACATCATCGTCGCGGTGTCGGCGGCGCTCGGCCACTGACGCCCGTTCTCGGCGTTGATGGGCGCAGCGGACGCCTATCACCTCCGGCCGGCTGAGCCGTCACTGCTACGCAATCGCGCGGGGCGCGTTCGGCGGGCCGAGTTGCTACGCGGGAGTCATGAGCCGAACGCCCATGGCAACGACCATTCCGAAGGCGGCGAAGGCGCGCGCGGGACGCACCGCCGCCGCAGCCACGCCGCTCGCGATCCGCACCTCCCTCGACCTCGACGACGCGCTCCGCGACGACGTCCGCCGTCGCCTCGCCCGCAAGCTCGGCGCGCAGGCCCACCACGTGGAACGGGTGAGCGTCCGCTTCGAAGATCTGAACGGCCCGAAAGGCGGCGTCGACATCGTCTGTCGCATCAAGGCGGTCCTGAGCAGGCGGCCGAGCGTCCTGGCCGAGGCGCGCGCCGCCGAGGCCGCGCTCGCGTTCCGGCGCGCCGCGGATGCCGTCGGCCGTGCTCTGCGCCGCGCCCTTCGCAACGCCGGGCCAGCGGCGCAGAAGGCCAAGCCCGCCTCGCGCGCGCCGGCGCAATCCAGCGCGCCGGATCGCGACGACGATGGAAGCCTGATCGGTCGGCGCGTCGGCCGCGCCGCAGCGAACCTCGAGCGCGCCCTCGATCGCCCCGAAAAGCGCCGCCGCGACGTGTTCGTCGACACCGCGCAGCCCGGCACCAGCGCGACCGATCGGCGGGCCGGCTACGGCGCCACGGCCGCCCGCAACACCAAACGCAACATTGCCGGGATGCAAGCCGCGCTCGAGGACTCGCGGACGACGCCGTCACGCAAGTCGACCCGTCGATCGTCGAACCGCGCCAAGGCGGCAACCCCGAAGCAGCGCACGACTCAGCTCGCCCTCCACGATCCCGGACCGCGAGCGCGACGAGCGGCCGTGCAGAAGGGGCGTCCGCTCGGACCCGGGATCCGCTGACGCCACCGGCGCGGTCATGCCGCGAGTCTGACGGGCAGCTGCGCGAGCGCGCGGATCCCGAAGCGCCGGCGCCACAGGTCGTGGTCGGGACCATGGGCGACGCGGGCGGCCGGAAACCGCGTGAAGAACCGTTCGAAGGCAACCGCCGCCTCCACGCGGGCGAGCTGGAAGCCGAGACAGAAATGCACGCCGGTGCCGAAGGCGATGTGCGGGTTCGGCTGCCGGCGGATGTCGAACGTGTTCGGCGCGGCGAACACGGCGGGATCCGAGTTCGCCGCGGCGACGAGAGCCGCCACCATGTCTCCGCGTTCGAGCGGAACGCCGGCGAGCTCGATGGCGCGCGCAGCGAAGCGCGGTTTGGTCATCTGCACAGGCGAAACGTGGCGGAGGCACTCCTCGACCGCCTGCGGAATCGTCGACGGGTCGTCCATCATGCATTGCTTCTGGTCGGGATGGCGGAGCAGCGTGTGGATCCCGCCGGCGATGAGGTGCGTCGTCGTTTCCTGGCCAGCGGCGAAGAGCAGGAAGACCATCGACGCGAGCTCGTCGTCGGTGAGCCGCCGGCCGTCGATCTCCGCGTCCCGCAGGGCGGCGATCAACCCATCGGGGGCTGCGTCGCTTCCGGGCGCCGCCATGCGGCGCACGTAGCCGACCGTGCGCAGCACACCAGGGATGGCGCGCAGCACGGCCCACACGTTTGCGGTGTCGGCGATCCCGCCGATCCAACGCTTGAATGTGTCGTGGTCGCGCTCGGGCAGGCCGAGCATGGCGCAGATCACCGAGAGCGGCAGGTCGCGACAAAACTCCGCCATCAGCTCGGCTTCCGCGCGGCCCTCGAGCTGGTCGAGAAGCCGATCCGCGATCTCCCGGATCATCGGCCGCAGGGCCTCGATGCCGCGCCGGGCGAACGCCTGGTCGACGATCCCCCGCAACATCCGGTGTTTCGGGTCGTCATGGCCGAGCATGTTGTCGGCCAGCACGCGCACGGGTCTCGGCAGCCAGGGCAGGATGCCGATCTGCGACCGCTTCCCCGCGTTGCGCGCGTCGCGGACGAAGGTCTGCTGGTCTCTGAGTAGCGTCACGCACGCGTCGTGCGTGACGGCGAGCTTGATCGCACCGACGATGGGCAGCCGGACTTGCACGACCGGCCCCGCCGCCCGCATCCGTTCGAGCTCGGGAAACGGGTTCGCCTGAAACGCCGGCGAGATCAGATCGTAGGCATGCGTCTGGGCCATACCCCCTCCTGCGGCCGAGTGTAGAGCGCGCCAGCTAGGGAGCCTATTCCCGGCGGAGGACCAGCGTGGTGGGATCTTCGAGGTCGAGGTAAGCGACGCTCGGATTTCGCCCAGTAATTCTCTTCGGCTCAGCAGGGTGTCGCTCGCCCTCCGACCCTGGCCCGTCACGACGTCAGCTTCTGGAGCCACCGATCCGCCGCCGCGAGCCGGCGCTCGAGCTGCGCGACCGTCGCCTCGGTGACGCGCCGGATGCCGACCATGCGGTTCAGGGTCGCGTTCACGTCGGCGTGATCCTTTTTCGTGCTGTGCACGAGGCGGCGCACGCGGGCGCTGTTGAGCTCGCGGAGCTCGAGACGGCGGCTGCGCGCCGACGCGGGCGGCGCCGGCAGCGGCTCGGGCTCGGGCGTCGGCACGACGACGTCGGCGTCGTCGCCGGTCAGCACCAGCACCGCCCGCGCCTTCGCGCCGTCACCGGCGCCACTCTCGTCGACGAGGTCCGGGATCTCCTCGCCGCCGGCTCCCTCCGCGTCGACGATCGGCGACGCTT
>DAIQBH010000262.1:0-7684 GCA_036781285.1 Thermodesulfobacteriota bacterium
TGCGGGCGCAGAACAGGCCGTCACGCTCGGGCTTGAACGTCCGGTAGTTGATCGTCTCCGGCTTTTTCACTTCGCCATGCGACCACGAGCGGATCTTGTCCGGAGACGCGAGCGAAATGCGCAGCGCGTTGAACGCGACCGGGTTCTTGGGCTTTTCGAACAGGTTGAAGAGATCTTCCATCACCATCTGATCGTCTCCCGCTCTAGCTCTGGGCCTGCCCGGGCTGTTCCTCGACCAACTCCACGTCGAGTGCCAGACTCTGCAGCTCTTTGACCATGACGTTGAACGACTCCGGCAGTCCGGGCTCCAACACGTTCTCACCCTTCACGATGGCCTCGTACATGCGCGTACGACCGGCGACATCGTCGGACTTGACCGTCAACATTTCCTGTAGGCTGTACGCGGCGCCGTAGGCCTCCAGCGCCCACACTTCCATCTCCCCGAGACGCTGGCCGCCGAATTGCGCCTTGCCGCCGAGAGGCTGCTGCGTGACCAGCGAGTACGGACCGGTCGAGCGGGCGTGGATCTTGTCGTCCACGAGGTGGTGCAGCTTCATGATGTACATGACGCCAACCGTCACCGGCTGCTCGAACGGCTCGCCGGTACGGCCGTCCGCCAGAGGCATCTGTCCGCTCGGCGAGAGGCCCGCACGCTTCAGCATCGCGAAGATCTCATCCTCCGTGGCGCCGTCGAATACGGGTGAACCGACGTGAATGCCGCGACCAGCCTTGCGAACGATCTTCGCGAGGTCCTCGTCACTGATCCCATCGATCAGATCGACGACCTCCTTGCTGACGTAGATCTCCTTGAGCTTTCGGCGAACGCTTTCGATTCCGGCAGCACCGTTCTCCTGGAGCTCCGCCACCATCTGACGGCCGAGCTCGCGAGCGGCCCACCCGAGATGGGTCTCGAGAATTTGGCCGACGTTCATGCGCGACGGAACGCCAAGTGGGTTCAAGACGATGTCGACCGGCGTCCCATCCGGAAGATACGGCAGGTCCTCTTCGGGAAGAATGCGTGAGAGCACACCCTTGTTGCCATGGCGGCCGGCCATCTTGTCGCCCACCTGCAGCTTGCGCTTGATGGCCACGAACACCTTGACCATCTTGATAACACCCGGCGGAAGCTCGTCGCCGCCCTTCAAACGTTCGATCTTCTCACCGAACATCGTCTTGATGCGTTCGCGCTGCTCGTTCATCGCGTCGACGACGCGAACGAGCTCGTCCTCGACTTTCTCGTTGTCGACCTTGATGTCGCCCCAGTACCCTGACGGGATCTGGTCGAGATCCTCGGCCGTGATGACCTGGCCCTTGGGAAGCAACACGCGGCGCGAGTCGTCGGCGAGGCGAAGGCTCGCCGTCTTGCCGACCAACAGCTTCTTCACCTTCTTGAGGGTCGAATCCTTGATGATCCGATCCTCGTCGTGTTGATCCTTCGTGAGGCGCGCGACCTCCTCCTCTTCGATGAGGCGGCTGCGCTCGTCTTTGGTGACACCCTTTCGAGAGAATACGCGGGCGTTGATCACCGTCCCCTCGACACCCGGCGGAACGCGGAGCGACGTGTCACGGACCTCGCCCGCCTTCTCACCGAAGATCGCGCGCAGGAGCTTCTCTTCGGGCGACAGCTGCGTTTCACCCTTCGGCGTGATCTTGCCCACGAGAATGTCGCCCGGCTTCACCTCGGCACCGATCCGAATGATGCCGGAATCGTCGAGGTCCCTGAGTGCCTCGTCGCCGACGTTCGGAATGTCGCGCGTGATCTCTTCAGGTCCGAGCTTGGTATCGCGAGCGACGCACTCGAACTCCTCGATATGAACCGAGGTGAAGTAGTCCTCGCGCACGATGCGCTCGCTGATGAGAATGGAATCTTCGAAGTTGTACCCGCCCCACGGCATGAACGCGACGACGATGTTGCGGCCGAGCGCGAGCTCTCCCATCTCCGTCGAGGGACCGTCGGCGATGACGTCGCCCGCCTGCACCCGGTCGCCGGCAACCACGATGGGCCGCTGGTTCATGCAGGTGTTTTGGTTCGAACGCTGGTACTTGACGAGATTGTAGATGTCGACCCCGGCGTCGCGGCCGTCGGTGCGCGGCTTGTCCGCCTTGACGACGATGCGCGTGGCATCGACCGTCTCCACGATACCGTCGCGCTCGGCGACGACCGTGACACCGGAATCGCGCGCGACGACACGCTCCATGCCGGTGCCGACCAGCGGCGCATCGGTCCGAAGGAGCGGGACCGCCTGGCGCTGCATGTTGGATCCCATGAGGGCGCGGTTCGCGTCGTCGTTCTCGAGGAACGGAATGAGCGAGGCGGCGACGCTCACCAGCTGATTCGGCGAGACGTCCATGAACTGCACCTGATCGGGCGGCACCTGCATGAAGTTGCCGCCCTTCCGCGCCGACACGAGATCGGCGGTGAATGCACCCTTGGGGTCGAGCGGCGCATTCGCCTGCGCGATCACCAGGTCCTCCTCTTCCAACGCGGAAAGGAAACGGATGCGATCGGTGACGCGGCCCTTCTCGACCTCGCGGTAGGGTGTCTCCACGAAGCCGTAGTCGTTCACGCGGGCGTAGGTCGAAAGGGACGCAATGAGACCGATGTTCGGACCTTCTGGCGTCTCGATCGGGCACACGCGACCGTAGTGCGTCGGGTGCACGTCACGGACCTCGAAGCCCGCGCGCTCGCGAGTGAGACCACCCGGCCCAAGCGCCGAGAGGCGGCGCTTGTGTGTGATCTCGGAAAGCGGGTTCGTCTGATCCATGAACTGCGAAAGCTGGCTGGACCCGAAGAATTCCTTGATGACCGCCGACACCGGCTTGTAGTTGATGAGCTCCTGCGGCATCAGCGTCTCGATGTCCTGCAGGCTCATGCGCTCCTTGATGGCGCGCTCCATGCGGACGAGGCCGATGCGATACTGATTCTCGACGAGCTCGCCGACGGCCCGCACGCGTCGGTTGCCGAGGTGATCGATGTCGTCGATCTGGCCGTTGCCGTTCTTGAGCTCGATCAGGTAGCGCACCACCTCGAGGATGTCCTCGCGGCGAAGCGTGCCCTGCTCGAGCGGCACGTTGATGCGAAGCTTGTGGTTGAGCTTCAACCTGCCGACCTTCGAAAGATCGTAGCGATCAGGATTGAAGAAAAGATTGTGGAAGAACGCCGTCGCGGTTTCGGCCGTCGGCGGATCGCCTGGGCGCAGGCGACGGTAGATCTCGAGCACCGCCTCTTCGGGCGACGCGATCTTGTCCTGAAGGAGCGTATTGCGCAGCGACGGACCGACATGCAGGTCGTCGATGAAGAGCACCTCGATGGAGTCGATGCCGCGCTCGCGGAGGAGATCGTAGCGCTCCTGCGTCAGCTCCTGGTTACCCTCGATCAACACCTCACCCGTCTTCGGATCGGGAACATCGTGCGCGGACACGCGGCCGACGACCTCTTCGAGCGTGATCGGCACCTGCTCGACGCCCGCGGCCTCCATCTGCCGGATGACCGCCTTGGTGAACTTGCGACCTTCCTTGACGATGATCTCGTTGCTCTGGGGGTGGCGGATGTCGCGGCTCGCCTTGATGCCGACGAGCTGATCGGCGCGAAATACCTTCGCCGCCTTACGGCCGTCGAAGATTATCGTGTCGCGCTTGTAGTAGTAGTTCAGCAGATCTTCGGTGGTCATTCCGAGCGCGCGCAGCAGAACCGTCGCGTGAAACTTCCGGCGGCGGTCGATGCGCACGAAGAGGCTGTCACGCGCATCGAACTCGAAGTCGATCCACGAGCCGCGGTACGGAATGATGCGGCCCGAGTACAGCAGGCGACCACTGGCGTGGGTCTTTCCCTTGTCGTGGTCGAAGAACACGCCCGGCGAACGATGGAGCTGGCTGACGATCACACGCTCTGTGCCGTTGATCATGAACGTGCCGTTGCGGGTCATGAGCGGGATCTCGCCGAAGTAGACCTCCTGCTCTTTCACGTTTTTGATCGAGCGCACGCCGCTTTCTGGATCGACGTCCCAGATCACGAGCTGGATCGTGACCTTCAGCGGCGCCGCGAACGTCATGCCGCGCTGGTGGCACTCGTCGACGTCGTACTTCGGCTCACCGAGCGAGTAGCTCACGAACTCCAACGAGGCCGTCTCGTTGAAGTCCTTGATCGGGAACACGGACTTGAAGACACCCTGGAGGCCAGTGTCGGCACGACTCTCGGGTGACACCTCGCGCTGCAGGAATTCGTCGTACGACCGCTGCTGGATGTCGATGAGGTTGGGGATGTCAACGATCTTTTTGATGCGGCCGAATGTGCGTCGCAGACGGAAATTGTTCGCGACCTGTACAGAACTCATGCCGTGCCTTTCTTCATGGACTGATACATCCAGTCCCCGACCCGCTGCCTACGAACCGACGCCATCCAGCTGCTGCGTGAGCTACTTGATCTCGACCTGGCCACCCGCCTCTTCGAGCTTCTTGGCGATCGTCTCAGCCTCGGCCTTGTTGACGCCCTCCTTGACGTTCTTGGGCGCGCCGTCGACGAGATCCTTGGCCTCCTTGAGACCGAGACCGGTGAGCTCGCGCACGACTTTGATGACCTGAATCTTCTTGTCACCTGCGGTTTTGAGCACGACCGTGAACTCGTCCTTCTCTTCGGCGGGCGCCGCACCGCCGCCGGCAGCCGCACCCGCTCCGGGCATCGCCGCCATGACGGGGGCCGCCGCACTCACGCCGAGTTCGGCCTCGAGCTCCTTCACCAGCGTCGCCGCCTCCATGAGGGACATGTTCTTGATGAAATCCTTCACCTGCTCACGCGAAACGTCTGCCATGGTACTGCTCCTCCTTCAGTTGGGGACGCGGCTAGGGGCCCGTCCGTTTTCAACTCTGCGGATGGACCCCGCTCTCAATCCTGTTTCGTTTTCTCGATCGCTCCGAGGAGCCGCACCAAGGACGCCCCAGGTTCCTGAATCGTGCGCAGCAACTGAGATGCTGGCGCCTGCAACAAGCCGAGCAGTTGCGCGATGAGCACTTCGCGGCTCGGCAGCTTCGCGAGCGCGCTGACACCGGATGCCGGCAGCGCCTCGCCGTCGAGCACGCCACCGCTGATCTTGAGCTTGTCGTTTTGCTCCGCGAACTTGACGAGGATCTTCGCCACCGCGACCGGATCCTTGCCGGTCGTCACGAGCCCCGTCGGACCGCGCAACAGCTCGTCGAGCTTCGCGAACGCGGTCTCCTTGATTGCGCGGCGAGTGAGCGTGTTCTTGCTGACGCGATACGACGCGCCGGCAGCCTGGAGCTCGCGACGAAGCTTGTTGAGCTGCGCCACCGTCAAGCCGCGGTACTCGGTGACCACCCCGAGGCTCGCGCCCGACAGGCGCTCCGTGAGCTCGGTGATCGCGGCCGCTTTTTCTTCTCGGTTCACTGAAACCTCCTGATCACGCCGCCGCGGTGAGGCCGCGCGCCGCGTTGGGATCGATCATCACACCCGGCCCCATCGTCGTCGCGACCGACACGCTGCGGAGATAGTTGCCCTTCGCGGCCGCGGGCTTCGCCCGGACGAGCGCTGCGACGAGCGCAGCAGCGTTCGCCGAGAGCTTCTCGGGACCAAACGACGCCTTGCCGATCGGCACGTGCACGATGCCGGCTTTCTCGACACGATACTCGACCTTGCCGGCTTTGGTTTCCTGCACGGCCTTCGCGACGTCGAACGTCACGGTGCCGACCTTGGGGTTCGGCATCAGGCCACGGGGTCCAAGTACCTTGCCGAGACGGCCGACCGCACCCATCATGTCCGGCGTCGCGATCACGACGTCGAAGTCGAGCCAGTTCTCTTCCTGGATCTTCTTCGTGAGCTCCTCGCCGCCAGCGAAATCGGCGCCCGCGGCTTCGGCTTCTTTGACTTTGTCGCCCTTCCCAATGACGAGCACGCGCACGCTCTTGCCCGTGCCGTGCGGCAGGATGACGGTGCCGCGGACGTTTTGGTCAGCCTGACGCGGATCGACGCCCAAACGCACCGCGAGCTCGACCGTCTCGTCGAATTTCGCGTAACGGGATTCGACGGCCAGCTTGATCGCCTCGTCGAGCGCGTACGCCTTTTCGCGATCGATGTTCGCCGCGCCCGCCCGATACTTCTTGCCGTGCTTGCCCATCACTAACCCTCGACCACGATGCCCATGCTGCGGGCCGTGCCTTCCACAGTGCGCATCGCTGCCTCGAGACTGCCGGCCGTGAGGTCGGGAGTCTTGAGCTGCGCGATTTCCTTCACCTGTTGCTTGGTGACCTTACCCACCTTGCTCTTGTGCGGGATGCCGGAGCCCTTTTCGACCCCGGCCGCGCGCTTCAAGAGAACGGACGCCGGCGGCGTCTTCGTCACGAAGGTGAAAGAACGGTCGGCGTATACGGTGATGATCACCGGGATGATCAGCCCCTGCTGCGCTTGAGTCTGCGCGTTGAACTGCTTGCAGAACTCCATGATGTTGACGCCACGCTGACCGAGAGCGGGGCCGACAGGCGGACTCGGATTCGCCGCCCCAGCGGGAATCTGCAGTTTGACTTCAGCGACGACCTTCTTGGCCATGCGATTGAGATCCTTTTAGGCTTTCTCGACTTGGATGAAGTCCAGCTCGACGGGCGTCGCGCGCCCGAAGATGCTGATGAGCACCCGAAGCTTACCCTTCTCGGGCTTCACTTCTTCGACGACGCCGTTGAAATCCTGGAACGGCCCATCGACGACTTTGACGTTCTCGCCGGTTTCGAAGAAGACCTTGGGCTTCGGCTTGACCGCGCCCTCTTCGACCTGTTGCGCGATCTGCCGGACCTCGGTCTCCGAAATCGATGGCGGATCCGTTGCGCCCCCGACGAACCCCGTCACCTTCGGCGTCGACTTGACGACGTGCCACGTATCGTCGTTCAGCGCCATGTTGACCAAGATGTACCCGGGGAAGAACTTGCGCGACGAGGTACGCCGCTTGCCCTTGACCAGCTCGACCACCTTTTCGGCCGGCACGAGGATGTCCCCGAAAAACTCCTCTTTGCCCATCGAGCGAATGCGCTCCTCGAGGGCCGCCTTCACCTTGTGCTCGTACCCCGAGTAGGTGTGCACGACGTACCACTTCTTCTCGGCTACGGCGGCAGTCGCCATCGTCATTGCACACCCAGAAAGCGCGTGAAGAAGAAGGAGATCACCGCGTCCACTAGCCCGAGCCAAAGCGACACGATCGCCACGACAACGAGCACGACCACGGTCGCGGCGACCGTCTCCTGGCGCGTGGGCCAATGGACTTTGCGCAGCTCCGACGCGACCTCGGTAAGGAACTGTCGAGACTGCGGGACGATTTCTTTTACTTGCTGTAGGCGCTCGTTTGCCATTCGATGCTCGTCTCGTCGCTTTCGCGTCAGGCGCGAAGAGCGGGCCAGGCAGGATTCGAACCTGCAGCCCCCGGATTTGGAGTCCGGTGCTCTAGCCAGTTCGAGCTACTGGCCCCCACTCAGACCTTGCCTTCTTTGTGCTGCGTGTGACTGCGGCACGCGGGGCAAAACTTCTTGAGCGTGAGTTTTTCCGTCATCGTCTTCTTGTTTTTGCTCGTCGTGTAGTTCTTCCGTTTACACGACTCACAATTGAGCGTGATTAGGTCGCGCATCGGCTACTCCAGGATCTTGGTGACGACGCCGGCGCCGACGGTACGGCCCCCCTCGCGAATCGCGA
>DAIQBH010000263.1:0-7647 GCA_036781285.1 Thermodesulfobacteriota bacterium
ACGCGGGAGTGAGTTCGCCGTGCGCCTGCCGATGTCGCTCGAGCCGCACGAGGTCGCGGCGACGAACGCCGGCGCCGTCGAGCCGGCGTCCCGGCCGCGGCGGATCGTCGTCGTCGACGACAACAGCGACTCGGCCGTCTCGCTCGCCATGCTGCTCGAGATCAACGGCAACGAGACGCACACCGCCCACGACGGCCTCGCGGCGATCGAGACGATCGAGACGCATCGGCCCGACGTGGTGCTGCTCGACATCGGGTTGCCCAAGCTGAACGGCCACGAGGTGTGCCGCCGCATCCGCGCGCAGCCGTGGGGGAAGGACATCACGATCATCGCGCTCACCGGCTGGGGCCAAGAGGACGACCGCCGGCGGTCGGCGGAAGCGGGATTCGACGGCCACCTGGTGAAGCCGGTCGACTACGCCGCACTCACGTCGCTCCTCGAGACATTGTCGCCGGCCGCGCCGCCAGGAACAGGGACGAAGCTCGAAGAGGGGGCGACCTCGTGATCGTCGCCCGCTCGACGGCGCCGCGGGGCCGGCAAGGTGTCGTGACGTCGCGCGCGGGTCGCGGAGCG
Organism: Thermodesulfobacteriota bacterium; assembly: GCA_036781285.1. GTDB lineage: Bacteria > Desulfobacterota > Binatia > UTPRO1 > UTPRO1 > UTPRO1. Next base: position 574 of record DAIQBH010000263.1, read on the forward strand.
CTCAGTCGACCCGTTGGAAGGTGCCGAACGCTCGATCGCAGATCGACAGCATGACCGAGATGTTCTTCGGCTCGCGGCTCGAATGGTGGATGTCGTGGCAGCGGGCGGTCGCGAAGAACCAGTCGTACACGGGCAAGCGGTAGTTGCAGTGCGTCGTCATGTTGACGGCCGTCACGGCGAAGGCCGCGACGGCGAACGTCAGCGGATGGATCGAGAACAGGATCCCGTAGATGTGGAAGCACGCGAAGACCGAGAAGCCTTCCACCGGATGCACCACCATGGCGGTCCAGATCGACAGCGGCGGCGTGTCGACGTGGTGATGGAAATGCACGGTCTTCATGTACCGGCGATGCACGTGCTCGAAGCGGTGCCAGAAGTACGACACGAAGTCACCGAGCAGGAAGTAGAGGACGATGTCTCTGGAGAACTCGAAGACCGTGGGCGCCCGCGCCGGTACGTCGATCATCGCGATCGGCACCAGCGCGAAAAAGAGCATCCCGACCACGTACAGCGAGCCGTACCACTTCATCGCGCGCCAATAGACGGCCCAGCACTCCGCGAGCGTCATCCGCTTGGTAATCACGACGTCGACGAACGAGAAGACGATGCCGGGGACGTAGATGCCGGCCACGACGGCGGTCAGGAGAAAGGCCGGCGACGCGATGCCCGCCACACCCAGGTGCGCGAGGAGGAAGTCCCAGATCGGCTGAAGCGCGCTCACGTCCATGGAAACCCCGCCGATGCTCGCGCGCTACTTCTTTCGCGCTTTGTAAATGCCGCCTTCGTCTTTCGTCGTCGTCATCGTCGCGCCGATGCAGAGCCCGTCGCTGGTCTGGAGCTGAATGGTCGGAGTCGTCGTGCCCGTGAGCTCCGTGACGACGCTGGTCGGAAGGGCGGTCTGGCCCTTCGCGGCGTTGTTCGCGCCGGCGGCCGACGCCTGGCCCTTGCCGGAAGGTCCACTCTTGAACGTGACCGCGGTGATGCCGTCCGCCGCCGCGACCTTGTCCTTGTAGGCGAGGCCGTTCGTGCCCTTGGCGGCCCAGCACGGTTTGCCGGAGCACGAGTCGCCCGCGCGGTCGACCATGTACCCCTGCACCAGCGTCTTGGCGTCGTCGTAGAGGCAGAGCGCGACGCGCGTCGATCCGCCGATCGGGTCGCCGAAGGTCGCGGGTGCGGTCACTCCCGCGATCTTCTTCCACTGGAGCTTGAGCTTTTCCTTGCCCGGCGTCTTCTCGCTGACTTGCAGCTGCGCTTGGAGCACGACGCCGCACAGCGGAAACGCCGAGAGTGGGCACGGCTCGACCGTGCACGTCGCGGAGCAGCCGTCGCCGGGGGTGACGTTGCCGTCGTCGCACTCCTCGAGCGGCTCCGCCAATCCGTTGCCGCAGTCGTGATGGGCGAGCACGCCGCCGTCGATCGTGCCCTGGTAGAGGTGCGTCGCGGAGGACGGAGCGATCGCCAGGGTGGTGGGATGGGTGAACAGCGAGCTGCTGATGGTGGACCACGTGGCGCCGCTCGTGGTGCTCTTCTCGACCGTGCCGAAGTCCGGCAGGGACGGGAACGGCGGCGGATAGATGACCGCGGCGTACACGACGGACGCCGTGACGGGATCGACCTCGACGGCCACGGCGCGTCCTCCCGCGGTCGTGGTCGGGCTGCCCCAACTTCCGGCGCCATCGACGCTCCGCACGACGCCGGCCTCGGTCGCGGCGTAGACGGTCGCCGGCGTCGCGGGATCGATCGCGAGGTCGCGGATCACGAGACCGGCGCCCGCGAGTCCGGTGCTGGCGGGATTCCAGGTGGCGGCGCCGTCGACGCTCTTGAAGACGCCGCTCGCGGTTCCCGCGTAGAGGGTCGTCGGGGTGGCGGGGTCGATCGCGAGCGCGACGACTGTGACTGCGCCGAGCCCGACGTTCGCCGCACTCCAGCCGCCGGCCGCGTCGGTGCTCTTGTACACGCCGTTGCCGCCGCCGAGCCCGGCGTACACCGTGCTCGTGGTGGCCGGGTCGATCGCGAGCGCGAACACGGTCGCAGCCGGGAGCCCGGTGCTCGCGACACTCCAGCTGGTAGCGCCGTCGGTGCTCTTCGTCACGCCACTGTTGTGACCCAGATAGAGGGTGCTCGGCGTCGCCGGGTCGATGGCGATGGCGAAGGCGGTCGCGCCGGTGGGCAGGCTCCAGGTGCGCGTTCCGTCGGTGCTCTTCGAAAGTCCGCGGCCCCAGCTGCTGGTGTACACCGTCGTCGGTGTGAGGGGGTCGACCGCGAGCGCAGTGACCGTGCTTGCCGAGATGCCTTCGCTATGGGGGCTCCAGATCGGCTCGGGCGTCGCGCTCTTGTACACGCCGAATAGGGTCGTCACGTAGACCGTCGTCGGCGTGAGCGGATCGATCGCGAGCATCCGCGGCGTTGCGAAGAGCGGCAGTCCGGTCCCGGCAGCGATCCAGCTGTTGCCGCTGTTGTGGCTGACGAAGAGGCCGTCGCCGTTCGTGAGGTACACCTCGCTCGCGTCGGTGGGATGGACGATCAAGGACTGGATGAAGAGGCTCGTCAGGCCGTCGTTCTCGTCGCTCCAGCTTTGTCCGCCGTTGTTGGTGCGGAAGACGCCGCTCGGCGTACCCGCGTAGATGCGCGAGGGGTTCGAGGGGCTGATCGCGAGCGACGTCACCGCCGTGGTCGCGACGCCGGTGTTCCTCGGCGCCCAGTTGGCGCCGCCGTCCACCGTTCGGTACACGCCCACTCCCCCGACGCCCACGTACACGGTGCTCGGCGCCTCCGGATCGATCGCGAGGGAGTACATGAAGTCCAAGGGAAGTCCGTTGGTGGCGGGATTCCACGAGGCCGCGCCGTCGGTGCTCTTGTAGACCTCGCCACCGTTCGCGTTCGCGGCGGCGTAGAGCGTCGTCGGGGTCTGCGGATCGATCACGAGCGCCCAGGTCATCGGAGTGCCGAAGCCGGGGAGGCCGGTGTTCGCCGCGCTCCAGGCGAGGCCGCCGTTCGTGCTCTTGTAGACGCCGTTGAAGTCCATCGCGACGTACACCACGTCGGGATTCGACGGGTCGACGGCAATGACGCGCACCACGTCGAATCCGAGGGGAAGGCCGGCGCTCGCCTCGTGCCAGCTCTCGCCGCCGTCGATCGACTTGTAGAGCTGCGTCAGCGTGCTGACGTAGACCGTCGACGGGATGGACGGGTCGACCGCGATCACGAAGGTCTCGCCGCCACCGGGGCCGTGCCCCTTCCAGACGGCGGCGGCATCGGCGTGATGAACCCCACCGGAGAGGACGATCTCCAGCAGGAGCATCATGACGGCGAGCGACCAGGAGGGGCGCGGTGACGGCACGGGGGCGTCCTTTCTCGCGGCCGAGGGCGCCGGCGACGGCAAGGGATGGTTCATCCCTCGCTCGGTGCGGCGCGATCTGTCAACGAGAATCGCGCCGGTCGCGGCGGGGCGACGGTGCTCCCGCCGCTGCTACTTCCGATCCTTGGCCTTGATCTCCGTGACCGGCACGCTGGCGGCGTTCTGAAAACCCGGGCCCGATGCGACGTAGGCCGTCGCGATCGCATGCGGGAAGGCGCAATCGACGATGATGTACCCCTGAAAGGCCGGCCGTCCCTGAATGCCATTCGAGCCACCGGTCGAGAGGACGAAGACCAGCGTCCGGCCCGCTCCCACTTCCGTCGAGGTCTGCGGGGCGGGGGATGCCCCGCTTTGCGAGAAATAGGTGAACGTGCACGCGCCGGCCGCCGTCTTGTCGCCGAACGGGTCGGCGGTCGTGTTGGCGAGCGACACGGAGGTGTCGAATCCCGCCTGATTCGTGGCGAACGGAATCAACAGCACGGTGCGTTTGGACCCGGCCGTCGCGGACGACGCCGCCGCGAGTACGGCCAAAGCACTGAGGATCACGATGACGCGAGATCGAGCCATGGCGAGCTCCTTTCGAGGGCGAGAGCTTCTCCCGTAGACGAAGGCCCCTTCCGGGGCAATGCGCGTCGCCGTGGTGACGACTCCGCGGACGAACGAGGGCGCCGCGGAATCGAGTAGCGACGGACGCCCCGGCATGACCGGGGCGTCCGCGTCGCCGTTACGCCTTGACGACGTTGGCGGCTTGGAGTCCCTTCGGACCCTTCACCACGTCGAATTCGACGGCCTGGCCTTCGTCGAGCGACTTGTAACCGTCGCCGCTGATGGCCTTGAAGTGCACGAACACGTCGTCGCCGCCGGGTTGGCTGATGAAGCCAAACCCCTTGTCGGCGTTGAACCACTTCACGGTACCTGTAGGCATGAGCGTTCCCTCCTTTCGTAGACTCGTCTTCGAGAGGAAGGTTCGGCGTCACGTAGGGCCACGGGGTGCGCGGCCCGGAACTCGTCCATCACCTCAAGACTGCCCAACCCTTCTACGCAGTCGGAGCGAGGTGAGCAACTCGAGCGGTTTCACCGCCGGACGCCCCACTACGGTGGAGCTCGCACCCCGAACCAGGGTGGGGTGAGAATCGTCGGGCGGCCTGCGTCTCGTCCGGCCGCCGTTGTCTCCCCGGGCCGGGGGCGCATTCGCTTTGCGCGACGCCAGGTGGCATGCGTTGAAGCGTCCGGTTCGACGACGGCGTCGCGGTTCCTGCGACTCGCCGGGGTTGCCATGGCTACTCTGCTGCATCTCTGCATCGGCGTGCTTCTCGTGCTGGCCGGCACGACGGTACCCGCGCGGGCGGTCGTCTTGCCGAGCGGGTTCCAGCAGACGACCGTCATTTCCGGCCTCACGGAACCGACCGCCCTTCAGTTCGCGAACGACGGCCGCGTTTTCGTCGCCGAGAAGAGCGGCATCATCAAGGTGTTCGACAATCTCGCGGACACGACCCCGACGACCTTCGCCGATCTCCGCACCAACACCCACAACTTCTGGGACCGGGGGCTCCTCGGCCTCGCGCTTCATCCGAGCTTCCCGGCGCAGCCCTACGTCTACGTGCTGTACACGCTCGACGCGGCGATCGGCGGCACCCCGCCGCGGTGGGGGAGCTTCGGTGGCACTTCCGACCCGTGCCCGAACCCTCCGGGCGACACGGGCGACGGCTGCGTGGTCGCCGGGCGCGTCTCGCGGCTGACCGCGTCCGGCAACGTCATGGTCGGAACCGAACAGGTGTTCATCGAGAATTACTGCCAGCAGTACCCGAGCCACTCGATCGGCACGATCGGCTTCGGCGGCGACGGCGCGCTCTACGTGAGCGGTGGCGACGGCGCGAGCTTCACGTTCGTCGACTACGGCCAGCGCGGCTTTCCGTCGCGGAATCCCTGCGGTGATCCCCCGGGTGGCGTCGGCGCGACGCTCTCGCCACCGACCGCGCAAGGTGGTGCGCTGCGCAGTCAGGACCTGCTGAGCGGGACCGATCCCGTCGGCTACGACGGCACCGTGCTGCGGCTGAACCCGCTGACCGGCGCACCCATGCCCGACAACCCGCTGGTCGGCGGCAGCAACGTCACCGACGATCCGATCATCGCGTACGGCCTCCGCAACCCCTTTCGCATGGCGCCGCGCCCCGGCACCGCCGAGCTCTGGATCGGCGACGTCGGGTGGAACGATTGGGAAGAGCTGAATCGCATCGCCGCGACCGGAGACCTCGCGATCGAGAACTTCGGCTGGCCGTGCTTCGAAGGCATCGGCCGGCATCCTGGATACGAAGGCGCGGGGCTCGATCTGTGCGACGACCTGTACGGCAGCCCCGGCACCGTCACCGACCCCTACTACGCGTACAAGCACTCCGAGCGGGTCGTCGAGGGCGAGCCGTGCGCGACCGGCAGCTCGTCGGTGACGGCGGTCGCGTTCTACGGGACCGGCGCGTATCCGAGGCGCTACGAGGGCGCGCTGTTCTTCGGCGACTACTCCCGAAGCTGCATCTGGGCCATGCCGCTCGGTCCCGACGGAGAGCCGGACGCGAGCGCGCGATTCACGTTCGCCTCGGCGGCGCCGAATCCCGTCGATCTGAAGGTCGGCCCGGGCGGCGACCTCTACTACGTGGACATCGGCGGCCGCATCAACCGCATCAGCTACGTGGCCGGCACCGAGCCGCCGGCCGCGGTGATCGAGGCGAACAGGACGGACGGACCGACGCCGCTCACCGTCCAGTTCGACGGATCGGGCTCGAGCGATCCCGATCCCGCCGACACGCTTGCCTTCAGCTGGGATTTGGACGGCAACGGGACGTTCGGCGACTCGACCGCCGTCGCCCCGACCAGGACCTACACGAACCCGGGATCGTACATGGTGAAGCTCCGCGTGACCGACCCGCACGGTGCGACTGCCGTCGATACGGTCGTGATCACCGCCGGCAACACGCGGCCGACCGCATCGATCGGCACCCCGACCGGGTCGACGACGTGGCGTGCCGGCACCGTCATCGGCGTCTCCGGGTCCGCGACCGATCCGCAGCAGGGCACGCTCCCCGGGTCGGCTCTCACGTGGACGCTCGTGCTCCATCATTGTCCGGCGAATTGCCACGCGCACACCGTGCAGTCGTTCACCGGCGCGAGCGGGACGTTCACGGCGCCCGAGCACGAGTACCCGACGCATCTCGAGATCCGGCTCACGGCGACGGATGCTGGCGGGCTCAAAGACACCACGAGCGTCTTTCTCTTTCCGGAGACCGTGGACCTCACGCTCGCCAGCGATCCTCCGGGTCTCGTGCTGACGGCCGGCCCGGACGGCCAAACGACCCCGTTCGTCCGCACCGAGATCATCGGCTCGTCGATCTCGCTCGGTGCGCCATCGCCCCAGACGCTGAACGGCGACGTGTACACGTTCGTCGCTTGGTCGGACGGCGGTGCGCGCAGCCACGAGATCACCGCCCCCGCGACCAACACGAGCTACGTCGCCCTCTTCGAGTGCGGCGGCTGCGGCCGGACACCTACGCCCACGCCGGTGCGCACCGCGACTCCAGGCGGGGCCGTCACGCCGACCGGCACGCCCGCGGCGCCGGCGACGCCGACCCTCGTTCCGACGCCGACGGGGACGGTCACGCCGACGCCGGCACCGACGAGCGCGCCCGGCGGCTGCACGGACGCGAGCGATCCGCAGCTCGTCCACA
>DAIQBH010000264.1:0-7482 GCA_036781285.1 Thermodesulfobacteriota bacterium
GTCGGCGCGTCGCGTGCTCGCGGGCTCGTCGGGCGAGCGGTGTCTCGCGGGCGCTTCTTCGTTGATACGCTCGTCGCCGAGACCGGCTCCGTCCGCCGTCCCCATGCTCCGCGCTCCGCGCGGTCGAGGTCGAAGTGACGCACCTCCATCACACTTCACTTCAGAGGCTGCGGGCGATCGGGGCTTGGTGTGATAGATGCGCGCCGGCATGGGTTCATCGGTAGTCGAGCGCTCCGGCGCTACGCGGCTCGAGGCGGCGTGCGCCGTTTTCGCGCGGCCGGTGGTGCACCTCTCGGCGATCGTGTTGCTGGCGGCGGCGCTCGGGATCGGGGGGGTGGCGCGGGAGCCGCTGGACGGCGACCCGGCGATGTACGCGACGATCGCGCGGACGATCGTCGATGCGGGCGAGTGGACGCACCTCACGTTCAACGGGGTGCCGTATGTGAACAAGCCGCCGCTGCACTTCTGGCTGAACGCGCTCGTGTTCCGCTCCCTCGGCATGAGCACGTTCACGGCGATCCTCGTGCCCGGGTTGCTCGGGGTCGTGTGCGTGCTGCTCGTGTACGCGCTCGTGCGCCGGACGCTGTCTCACGATGCGGCGCCGTCCGAGGACGCAATCGATGGCGGTGCCGAGCCGGCGCTGCTCGCGGCGCTCGTCTACCTCACCACGCCCGAGGTGGCGCATTGGAGTCGCGGGGTCCACCTGGAGACGCTCGTCACGGCCTGGATCCTCCTCGGCCTCCTCGCAGCGTACCGTTCGGTCGACGAGCCGAGCGCGATCCTCTGGCTCGGCGTCGCCGCCGTCGGCGGCTGGTTCGCCAAGGGACCACAGGGACTCTTTCCGGTCGTGGTCGCGGTCGTGTTGTGGGCCCACGCGGGCATCCTCGTCGCGCGCCTGTGGTCGCGCTGGAGCCTCGGCGCGGCGGTGCTCGCCGTCGTGACGGTCGGGCCGTGGCTCGCGGCTCGGCTCGACGAGGGCAGCGACTTCGGCCGCGCTTACTTCGAAGGACAGATCGGCCAGGTGTTGTTCGAGGGCGGCGAGCTCGTACGTGGTCCATTTTGGTACATCGGCAAGCTCTTCCGGACGTATTGGCCCTGGCTTCCCGCGGCACTCGTGGGAATCGCCGTGCTCGCTGGCCGCTGGCGCGACTCGCTCGGAGCGCGCCTATGGCTCGTGTACGGCACGATCATCCTGCTCGTCATCTCGGCCGCCGTCGGGAAGAAGAGCCGCTATCTCTTCCAGCTCTATCCCGCGTTCGCGGCGGCGAGCGGGATCGCTCTCGCCCGCGTCGCGCGGCGCATGCCGAGCGTGCCGTTCCTGATCTTCTGCGGTGCCGCTATCGCCACGCTCGTGGTCGTCGCGCGTGGCGAGCACGTGTCGCGCTCGCAGCGGGCGCACACCGAAGCGGCGCTCGCGGTCGCCGCGCTGTTGCCGCGAGACGCGCGGGTCTGGCTGACCCACGAGGTGCAGTACGGCCAGCCGCAGCTCGGGAAGATCGTCGGCTTCTATGGTCCGCCGCTGCTCCGGACCTGCCGGTCGACCTGCGAAGGCGAGGCGGCGGACGGCGACGCGGTGATCGCGCGCGACCACGAGGCGGACGGGGTCGTGCGCGCGCTCGGTGCCGAGGTGCGCGCGCGACACGGCGTGCTGGTGCTGCTCGCGGTCGTGCCGGCGCGCGCGGAACATGCGTCGATGCGCGATTTCCGTTGACGGGTGCCCAGGGGTTTCCTTAGAAGAGCCGCCAGTCAGCCTGATGGGTCGCGGTCGAAACGCCTAGGAGGGGTTCCTCATGCAGAACGTGCTTCGCCTGAGCGCGCTCGTCGCGCTGCTCGCGCTGGTCACGCCGTCGCACGCCGACGTCGCGCCGGGTGACACCATCGACAAGAGCAACGTGGGCAAGATCAAGGATCTGGTTTCGCCCGCGGTCGAGTGGTGCGTCACCCAGGGCATGACCATGAAGATCATCGCGCCGAAGCCGATCGGGTGGCCGAAGGCCTACAAGGAGGCGACCGAGAAGTTCGCGGGCCAGGTGAAGCTCGCCGACAACGGTCTGTCGCTCTCGGGCCACGTCGCCGGCGCGCCGTTTCCGAAGATCGACAACGACGATCCCAAGGTCGCCCTCAAGATCATGTGGAACTACGAGTATCGTCCGTACCCGGGCACCGACGACTTCGTCGAGTACGACTTCCCCGCCGAGACGGGCGCCGTCGGCCAAGGCAAGCCGATGGAAGTCGAGCGCTACTATTGGATCGGGGAGTCGCGGCGCATGTACTACAACAGCCGCCTCTACGTGGATCCGAAGCCGGAGCTCCCGAACCCCGAGGGTATCCGCTTCAAAGAGGTGCTCGGTCCGCTCGTGGCACCGTTCGACCTGAAGGGCATCGGCGCGCTCGAGTATCGCTACGTCGACGCGTCGAAGCAGGACGATACGTGGCTCTACGTGCCGTCGCTCCGCCGCGTCCGGCGCCTCTCGACCGCGCAGCGCTCCGATGCGCTCTTCGGCCAGGACACCGATCCCGACTCGTACTGGGGCTACAACGGCCACATCGCGTGGTCGGAATGGAAGTTCCTCGGCGAGAAGGAGATGCTCGGCATCCTCCACGGCGAGCACTTTCCGCAGAAGCGCTGCGCGGGCGAGGCCGACTACCTGATGTGCGACGCCTGGGAGAAGCGGAAGATGTACATCGTCGAGGGCGTCTCGAAGCTCCCGCAGTACGCCTACGGCAAGCGCGTCATCTTCATCGACAAGGAGGCGCTCGTCGTCGCGTACTCCGACATCTACGACCGCAATTCGGAGCTCTGGAAGGTGTGGATCGACAACCACCAGTTCCGGACGCAGGCGTTCCCGGGCGCGCCCAACAAGTACGACGAGGAGAAGGACTTCTACGCCGGCCTCGCGATGGTCGACATGCAGCTCATGCACGCGACCTACGTGCCGCACCCCGGCGACAAGCCGCCCGGACACGAGGGCTGGCACTTCGACAAAGGCCCCGAGTCCGCCACGCAGTACAAGCCCGGCGGCGCGGTGCCCGACTCGTTCACGGTCGCGAAGCTGATCGAGCAAGGACAATAGCGCCGTACGAGATGGGGCGGGGCGTCTCGCGTCAGGAGAGAGGTTCCGCATGAGCAACGTCGCGTGCAGCATCGACGACGGGATCGCGACCGTCACGTTCACGAACCCGCCCGAGGGGTTCCTCACCTCGGCCATGGTCGCCGAGCTCGGCAGCATCATGGCGGCGCTCGAGGCCGACGACACGGTCGGGGTGATCGTCTTCACCGGCGGCCTGCCCAACGTCTTCATCCGCCATTTCTCGGTGGAAGAAATCATCGCGATGGCCGAGGCGCTGAAAGGGCGCCGCGCGAAGGGTCTTCCCGACCCGCGTTTCGCGCGCACGCCGCTCCGCATGGTGTGGGAGAACGTCGACGGCTGCCGGAAGCCGACCATCGCCGCCATCAACGGATATTGCGGCGGGGGCGGGTGCGAGCTCGCGCTCGCGTGCGACATCCGTCTCGCCGCGGCCGGCGACTACACCATCGGCCAGATGGAGATCCTCGTCGGCATCTTGCCCGGCGCGGGCGGCACGGCGCGCCTGGCGCGCCTGGTCGGTCCCGGGAAGGCGCTCGAATGGGTGCTGCGCGGACGGACGTTTTTCCCCCACGAGGCCGCCGCCGAGGGTCTCGTGCACCACTGCATCGAGGGCGACGTGCTCGCTGCCGCGCACGGGATCGCGCGTGAGCTCCTCGACAAGCCGCCCATGGCGCTCGCGGCGATCAAGCAGGTGATCCGCGCGAGCTGGGGCAGGACCACCGCCGACAGCGTCGACGACGAAGGCGATTGCTTCGCCGACGTGATCGCGCAGGACGAGCGCGCGCTTCGGATGATGAAGGAGTACGTGGCGGGCGGCCACGTGCTGAAGAAGATTTGAGCGCGATGCGACGGCGTCATTGCCGACGAAGGTGCGTGCCGCCCTCGTCTGGGCGCCGCGACCGCGCTCGCTAGGCTACGGCCGCCGTTCCAGCGCGCGCACCCGCTCGACGACCGGCGGGTGGGAGTGGTGCAGCGCCACGTACCACGGGTGCGGCGTCAGGTTCGCGAGCGTGTCCGCGGAGAGCCGGCGGAGACCGCTCGCGAGGTCGCGGCCGCTGCCGACGGTGTCGACGGCGAAGCGGTCGGCCTCGTACTCGTGACGGCGTGACAGCGCGTTCATCGCGAGCGAGAGCGGGAGCTCGATCGGCGTCACGAGGATCGTGAAGATCACGAGTCCCGCGTGCACCGATGGGCGGTCGATCGCGAAGGCCGTGAAGATCGCCGGCGTGTCGAGCACGAGCGACAGCACGAAGAGCAGGACGCCCGTGTGCAGGATGGCGAGCGCGAGGCCCGACTGCACGTGGCGGCGCTTGTAGTGGCCGATCTCGTGCGCGACGACGGCCAGCACCTCGGCCGGGGCGAGCGTCGCGAGGAGCGTGTCGAAGAGCGCGATCCGCTTCCGTGATCCGAAGCCGGTGAAGAAGGCGTTCGCCTTGGTCGAGCGCTTCGAGCCGTCGATCACCCATACGCCGGCGAGCGGGAAGCCCGCGCGCGCGGCGAGCTCGAGCAGCGCGTCGCGGAGCGCCCCTTCGGGCAGGGTCGTGAAGCGGTTGAAGAGCGGCATGATCCAGGTCGGGGCCACGTATTGCACGCCGACGGTCCACGCGGTCACGACCGCCCAGCACCAGAGCCAGGCCGAGGGGCCGCCCGACGCGAAGAGCCAGAGGATCGCGGCGAGCAGTGGAGCGCCGAGAACGATCGCGAGTCCGACGCCCGTCGCGGCGTCGTTCCAGAACGTGCGCGGCGTCGACCGGTTGAAGCCGTACTTCTCCTCGATGACGAAGGTCGCGTACCAGGAGAACGGCATGCGGATGACCGCCTGGGCCGCCACCAGGATGCCGATGAAGACGAGCCCGGTCGGAACTTCCGGCCAGCCGAGCGCGCGCGTCCAGCGATCGAGCGCGCCGAAGCCGCCGCAGAGCCAGAACGCGAGGAGCAGGGCGAGAGCGACGCTGGCTCCGATCCACCCGAAACGGGTGCGCTCGCGCGTGTAGGCCTGCGTGCGGCGGTAGCGTTCGGCGTCGTAGAGGTCGCGGAAGTCGGGCGGCGCCTCCGGGGCGAGGGCGCGCAGGTTCAGCACGTCGGCGACGACCTCGATCAGGAACGTGGCCACGAGCGCGACGACGAGCAGGGTCGGCCAAAGCGACATGGGCGAGCGAGTAGTAGGCATCGCTCGGTGCGCTCGGCAACCCGGCGCCGCAGGGGTCGGATGCCGCCGCATCGCTTCGTCCCGACGGGCGTGGCATACGTGCGCGCCACCCCCTAGGACGGAACGAGGAGCGAACGGCATGGCGATCATCGGTTACGCGGCGGCCCTGGAGCAGTTCCACCCGACGGAGCTGCTCGACTACTGCCAGCTCGCGGAAGCGCACGGCTTCGAGGGGGTGATGGCCGCCGACCACTTCCAGCCGTGGGTGCCGAAGCAGGGGCACAACGCGTTCGTGTGGTCGTGGATGGCGGCGCTCGGGGCCGTCACCAAAAGGATGACCTTCGGGCCGGGCGTGACGTGCGCCTCGTTCCGCTACCACCCCGCGGTCGTGGCGCAGGCCGCCGCAACCCAGGGCGCCATGACGCCCGGCCGTTTCTGGCTCGGGCTCGGCGCCGGCGAGGCCCTGAACGAGCACGTGCTCGGCGGCGTCTGGCCCGAGCCGCACGTCCGGCTCCACATGATGCAGGAGGCGGTCGGCATCATTCAGAAGCTCCTCACCGGCAAGCTCGCGAAGCACGACGACGGCAAGTTCTTCAAGATGGAGCGCGTCCGCATGTGGACCGTGCCCGACGAGGCGCACCCGGTGCCGATCTACGTCGCGACCGCGGGCCCGATCGCCGCCAAATGGACCGGCGCGCACTGCGACGGCTTCATCACGCCCGGGGCGGGGGTCGAGAAGCTGAAGATGCTGCTCGGCAAGTTCGAGGAGGGCGCCAGGTCGGCCGGCAAGGATCCGAAGAAGATGCCGAAGCTCCTCCAACTCCACATGTCGTGGGCGAAGACGAAGGAGGAGGCGCTCGAAAATGCGCTCGACCAATGGCCGAACGGAGGCATGCCGTTCCCGAAGGGCGACATCCGCTCGCCCGAGGACTTCGCCGAGATCGCGAAGCTCGTCCGCCCCGACAACTACAAGAACCGGATGATCATCTCACCCGACATGGACGAGCACCGCGCGCAGATCCAACAATTCGTCGACCTCGGCTTCGACGAGATCCACGTCCACAACGTCGGCCGCAATCAGAAAGAGTTCATCGAGGTCTTCAGCAAGGAAGTCATCGCCAAGCTGAAGCTGTAGCTTAGCGCGGCTTCAGGCTGGCGATCGATTCGCTGAGTCCGAGCACCAAGATCGCAGCGACCGGCGCGGCCACTTTCGCGGGGCCCGGCAACAGGTACATGGCGAAGGCCAAGGCGGCGACGTAGGCCGCCGCCGTCGTCGGCTGGCGAACCTGCGCCATGATGAGGACCAGCGCAAACAGGGTCAGGGCGGCGAGGATCATGGCCATGCGGGATTCTCCTCGGAGGGTTTCGGCTTTTCGGGGCGGGTGCTTGAGGACGAAAAGAGGGAGTTGCGCCAGAAAGCGGGCGGTCGTAGGAGGTTCGAAGTTCCCCGCCAGTTTCGATCGGAGCAAAAATGAAACCTCACCGCTCGGCCCTCTTGGTCGCCGCCGTCCTGCTTCTTTCCACGGCGTCATCGCCCGTGTGGGCCAAACAGCTGCCTCCCGCCTTCGGCACCGAGCTCAAGCCAGAAAACCAGGCGAGAGAAGCGGACGAGCCGAGCGGAGCGGCCGAGATCGAGGGCCGCAAGCAGAAATCATCCGAAGCCCCGCGGCGCTACCGCCCCACCCGCGTCGGCAAGGGCGGCAAGGTGAAGATTCAGCTCGACGGCGACGAGGACGGCGGCGGCGACGATTTCGACCGCGGCTCCGATCCGGACGCCGGCGACTTCTGACCGTCAGTCGTCTGCGGCCGCGGCGTCGCGCGCTCGCAGAACCACGAGAATCGCGGCGTCTTCGCCGTACGCGTCCGGCTCGGGCGTGGCGCTCGCGACCCAGCGGCGGCCGTCGCTCGCGAGCCAGCGCGGGATCACCTCGCGGAGGACGCCGCGTCCTCCCGGGCTGTGGCGGCCCTTGCCGTAGACGATTCGCACCTCGGTGGCGCCGGCGCGGTGTGCGTCGATGAGAAAAGCCTGGGTCGCGGCGATCGCGTCGCGGACGCCGAATCCGTGCAGATCGAGGCGCGGGAGTCCGTGTCCCGTCGTCGGGTCGACCGCGGCGAGCCAGGCCGCGAGCCGGCGATCGAATGAGGAACGCAAGCGATCCGTTGCCGATCGCAAGCGATCGATCACCGATCGCAAGCGATCGAGGAATCCTCCGATGCTCGCCACGGTCGTGTAGGAGTCCTAGC
>DAIQBH010000265.1:0-7389 GCA_036781285.1 Thermodesulfobacteriota bacterium
GCGCAGGGCCGCCTCGGCCCCGGCCGCATCCATCACTGCATGCGCGCGATCGGCGGCGCCGAGCGCGCGCTCCAGCGCCTCTGCGAACGGGCGGTCGGACGCATCGCGTTCGGCAAGCCGCTCGCCAACCTCGGCGGCAACCGCGACGTCATCGCGAACTGCCGCATGGCGATCGACCAGGCCCGCCTCCTCACCCTGAAGGCGGCCTGGGCCCTCGACCGCCACGGCGTCCTCGGCGCGCTCACGGACGTCTCGGCCATCAAGGTGATCGCCCCGAACGTCCTCCAGACGGTCGTGGACGCCGCCATCCAGATCCACGGCGGCGAAGGCGTCGCCGACCCCGAGCTCGGGCGCCTCATGGCGACGGCCCGCGCGCTCCGCTTGGCGGACGGCCCGGACGAGGTGCACCGAGCCATGGTCGCGAAGCTCGAGCTCGGGAAGTATCGCTGACTCGTGCCGCGGCCGCGCCGCGACATGCGTCTTGCCGTGCGCTCGCACGGCCGCGAAGACGTGGCCCCGCTGTTCCGATGCGTGGGAAAGGTCGCGCCGCGAAACGCGGGATCGGCGTCGACCCCGCGCTGGCGCGCTCCGTGCACCTGCCCTCGACCATGCTGGTCGAAATGTGGATGACGCGTGATCCGATCACCATCCTGCCCTCGACGTCGATCGCGGCCGCCGCCCTCGTCATGGCGCGCCACCGCATCCGGCGCCTCGTCGTCGTCGATCGCCAACCGGACGGACGGGTCGTCGGCATGGTCTCGGCGGGCGACGTCGCGCGCGGGTTTCCGCCGGATCTCAACCCCGCGTCCGCCGCCGTCACCGAGCGCTCCGTGCCCGCGCCGGTCACGACGATCATGGCGCACGCCGTGCAGACGATCGGCGCCGGCACCGCGATCGACGAAGTCGCGCGCCGCATGCGGCGGCACAAGATCGGTGCGTTACCGGTCCTGCACGGGGAGCGGCTCGTCGGCATCATCACCGAGTCCGACGTGTTCCGCGCGGTCGTCGAGATGAGCGACCCGCGGACGGCCGGCGTTCGCGTCACGTTCGAGCGCGGCGAGGACGAGGACCTCCTGCCGACGATCACGACGCTTTGCGCGGGCCTGCCGGTCCGCATCGCGAGCTGCTTCTCGTTCCACCACGACGACCCGCGCGCCGGGGAGCGCCGGCTCGGCGTCGCACGCCTCGTCGGCGATGCCTCGGAGGGTCTCCTCGACGCGCTCTGGCGCTCACACCACCGCGTGCTCGCGGTCGTCCCCTGCCCGTCCGACGACCAGTAGGCACTCCTCAGCCGACGCGCATGCGCGCGTCGACCACGATCGCACCTCGTCCGGGCGGCAGGACCTTCACGGGATTCAGATCGAGCTCCCGGAGCTCCGGCACCACCTCGACCAAGGCGGAGATGCGGAGGATCACGTCCATCAGCGCGGCGCGGTCCGCGGCGGGGCTGCCCCGGTACCCGTCGAGCAGGCGCCCGCCCTTCAACGCCGCGAGCATGTCGGCGGCGTCGCGGTCGGTGACCGGCGTCAAGCGGAAGCTCACGTCGCGCAGGAGCTCGACGAGGACTCCCCCGAGGCCGCACACCACGACGGGGCCGAACGTCGGGTCGGTCGTGACGCCGACCAATGCTTCGACCCCGCCGGCGATCTCCCGTTGGAGGAGGATGCCCTCGAGCGGCGCGCCGATCTCGCGCATCGCCGCCTCGATGGCCGCAACGGCGGCGGCGACGTCGGCCGCGGACCGGAGCCCGAGCCGAACGCCGCCGACGTCGCTCTTGTGGAGGACGCCCGGCGCGATCGCCTTGGCGACGAGCGGATAGCCGAGCCGATCCGCCGCGGCGACCGCCTCCGCGGGGGCCGCGCGCTCTTCCGCCACGACGTCGATGCCCGCCGCGGACAGCACCGCCCGTACGTCGCCCGGCGCGAGCCAGCGCGAGTCTCCACCGTCGCGGCAGACGCGGTCGACGATGGCGCGGATCGCCTGCCGCGCGAACGCATCGAGGACCAGCGGCGTCCCCGTCGGGCGGCGCCGCCAGGCGCCGTAACGCGCGGCGGCGGCGAGCGCCAGCGCCGCGTTCTCGGGAAAACGGTACACGGGGAGCGTGCCCCGCCCGCCGGCGGCGAGCGCTCCGTGCGGATGCTCCGACGACATGAGGACGGTCAGCACCGGCTTCTCGGCCGGCACGGCACCCGCGCCGCGCACGAGCGCCGCCGTCATCTCGCCGGGGCTTCCGAGCACGGGGATGTAGACGACGATCAGCGCGTCGACGGCGGAATCCCGCCCGACCGCCGCGATCGTGCGCGCGTAGTCGTCACCGGTCGCGGCCGCCGTCATGTCGACCGGATTCGCGATCCCCGCCGCCGGCGACAGAAACGCGCCGAGCTCCGCGCGCGTCGCCGGGGCGAGCTCCGACAGCGTGAGGCCGTGCGCTTCACAGGCGTCGGCGAGCAGGATGCCCGGCCCGCCGGCGTTCGTGACCACGGCGACGCGGCCGCCCGCCGGCACGGGCTGGGTCGACAGCAGCGCGGCGACGTCGGCGAGCTGCTCGAGCGTGTCGGCGCGGATGATGCCGCACTGCGCGAAGAGCGCGTCGACCGCGACGTCGATGCTCGCGAGCGACGCCGAGTGGCTCGCCGCCGCGCCGACGCCCGCGGCGGACCGGCCCGACTTCATCGCGATCACGGGCTTCCGGCGCGCCACGTCGGGAGCGATGCGCGCGAACTTCCGCGGGTTCCCGAAGCTCTCGAGGTAGAGGAGGATCAGCGCCGTTCGGGGGTCGTCCTTCCAGTACGCGAGGAGGTCGTTGCTGGAGACATCCGCCTTGTTGCCGACCGACACGAAGCTCGAGAGCCCGAGACCGTGGGTACGCACGTGGTCGAGGATCGCGAGCCCGAGGGCCCCGCTCTGTGACAGCATGGCGATCGCGCCCGCCGTCGGCACGCCTGGGGCGAAGGTCGCGTTCACGCCCCGGACGGGGTCGGTGTTGAGGACGCCCATGCAGTTCGGCCCGACCAGGCGCATTCCCGACGCGCGCACGCGCTCGCGGAGACGCCGCTCGACCTCGCGCCCGCCGGCGGCGACCTCGCCGAAGCCGGACGAGATCACGACGAGGCCGCGCACGCCCGCCGCGGCGCAGTCGGCCACGACGTCCTCGACCGCCGCCGCGGGCACCGCGATGACCGCGAGGTCGACGGGCGCCCCGATCGCGCCCACCGTGGGATGCGCGCGCAGGCCCTGGACCTCGTGGGCGGTCGCGTGCACCGGGTAGACGGGGCCCTGGAAGCTCGCGCGCACGTTCGCCAACAGCACGCCCCCGATGGACGCCGGGTCGCGTGAGGCGCCGACGACCGCGACGGCGCGCGGCTCGAGGATGGCCCGCATGCTCTCCGCGGTCGCGTGCTCCTCGCGCTCGAGGCTCGCCTCGACGTAGGCCGGCGTGGCGGCCGTCGGAAACGCGAGCGTGAAGATGCCGGCGTCGATCGAGCGCCGCACGACGCACCCGCTCCGTCCGAAGACCTGGAGCATCCGCTTGTTGTCGCCCATCACGTCGGCATGGAGCTCGGTGATGCCGGCGGCGCGGGCGATCGGCACGAGGTGATCGAGCAGCAACGTGCCGATGCCGCGTCCCTGGTGGGCATCGACGACGGCGAACGCCACCTCGGCGCGCGTCGGATCGTCGGCGTCGACGTCGTAGCGGCCGACCCCGACGATGCGCTCCTCGGCGCCGTCGAGAAGCGTCGCCGCGAGCCCCACGCGGCGGACGAAGTCGAGCTCGGTGAAGTGGTCGACCTCCTTGTCGGAGAGCCGCTTCTTCACGTTGAAGAACCGGGTGTAGACGGAGCGCGGGCTCAAGCGCGCGAAGTGGTCGCGCAGCCGCTCCTTGTCGTCCGGGCGGATGGCCCGCACGACGATCGACCCACCGTCACGGAGGATCTCCTCGCTTCTGTATGCGCGGTCAGGGCTGCTCACGGCGACGCGATGCATGCTTCATAGTCCCCGTCGGCGAAGACGCAAGCCCCGAGCGCCGACGCGTCGACTTTTCGGCACCACTCGTCTACGTGCCTCCGGTGGACGCACGCACGAACGAGCGCCTCGTCACCCGCGAGACGGTGCGTCGCTTCCTCGCAGCGATCGGGAGCTTCGCGACCTCGGAGGTCCGCGGGCAAGCGGGCCTGCTCTTCGCGGCGCTGCTCACCTGCCTCCTCGCGATCAATGCCCTGAACGTCCTCAACAGCTACGTCGGGCGCGACTTCATGACGGCCATCGCCCAGCGCGACCATGCCCGCTTCGTCCGCGAGGGATGGCGGTACGCCGGCGTCTTCGCGCTCTCCACGATCGTGGCCGTGCTGTACCGGTACAGCGAGGAGTGGATCGGGCTCGTCTGGCGGAACTGGCTCACCGCCCGGCTGGTGCGCGCGTATCTCGCGCACCGCACGTATCGCCGCCTCGCGCACGACGAAGCCCTCGCCAATCCCGACCAGCGCATCGCGGAGGACGTCCGCTACTTCGTCACCACGACCCTGTCCCTCGCCCTGCTCCAGCTGAACGCGTCGCTCACGGTGATCGCCTTCTCGGGGGTCCTGTGGTCGATCAGCCGAACCCTCTTCGTCGTGGGCATCGTGTATGCGGTTTCCGGCTCGGTCCTGACGGTCGTGCTCGGCCGCCGCCTCGTGCACCTCAACTACGAGCAGTCCGACCGCGAGGCCGACTTCCGGAGCGCCCTCATCCACGTCCGCGAGCACGCCGACCATGTCGCGCTGCTGCACCGCGAAGACGAGCTCCAGAGCCGCCTGCTCGACCGCTTGGCCGCGCTCGTCGGCAACATGCGGCGCATCATCGACGTCAATCGCAACGTCGGGTTCTTCACGACCGGCTACAACTACATGATCCAGATCATCCCGGCGCTGATCGTCGCCCCCCTCTTCATGCGCGGCGAGGTCGAGTTCGGCGTCGTCACGCAGTCGGCGATGGCGTTCACGCATCTCCTCGGCGCGTTCTCCCTGATCGTCACCCAGTTTCCGGTGATCTCGTCCTATGCGGCCGTGCTCGCGCGCCTGAACGCGCTCACCGTGGCCATCCGCCAGGGGCGGCTGTCCTCGCGCCGGATCGACACGATGCAGGACGACCGCGTCGCGTACGAGCACTTGACCCTTCGGGCCCCGGGCACGGACCGCGTGCTCGTCGATCGGCTGTCCTTGAGCATCCCGCGCGGGACGCGGCTCGTCGTCAGCAGCCGGAACGCCATGGCACGCGGGGCGCTCATGCGGGCGACCGCGGGCGTCTGGGAGGACGGCGAGGGCCGCGTCGTTCGCCCCTCCCTCGAGCACGTCGCGTTCGTGCCGGAACGGCCGTACGTGCCGCCCGGGACGCTGCGGACGGTGATGCGGCACCCGGCCGAGCCGCCGTCCGACGCCGAGATCCGCACGATTCTCGCCGCGCTCGCCGCCGAGGCGATCATCGAGCACGCGGGCGGATTCGACGTCGAGCACGAGTGGGCCCGCCTCTTGTCGCAGCGGGAGCAGACGCTGCTCTCGGTCGCGCATCTCGCGATCACGCGCCCGCGGTTCGCGTTCGTCGACAACCTCGGCCGCACGCTCGGCTCCGAGCAGCTCGCGATGGTCCTCGCCATGTTCACGCGTTACGACATCACCTACATCGTAATGGGCGGGGCCGACGTGGCGGCCCCCTGCGACCTCATCCTCGATCTCGCGGACGACGGCCGCTGGAGCGTCCGGCCGGGGACATGACCGCGGGCCGCGCCCACGCGTCGCGGACGGGGAGTCGGTCCCGGCCGCGATCGTGGCTCGGAGGTTGCAGTCTCGACGGGCATGACCCGTCGCGTGACCACCGAACCGAGTCGTCCTCGGAGCTTGCGGGCTCGCCAGGGCCGCCCGCTTCTCGAAACTGGGAAAGGGTGGACGTCGGTCTTCTCAGCGCTCGTAATGGCAACGGTCACCGCCCTGCCGGCCCACGCCCTCACGGGCGCGGAGGTGATGCGGCGCTCCGTGCTGGCGCGCGCGCAGGGCGACGGCGCCGCGGCCACGCTCGCGGTCGAGCTCCGGAGCAAAGACGGCGCCCGCGTCACCCGGACGGTCGCCACCTATCGAAAGGTCTGCGACGGCGCCTCGAAGCAGCTCGTCGTCATGCGCAGCCCGGCGGACGTCGCCGGCGCCGCGTTCCTCAGCTGGATCCATGCCGATCGCTATCCCGACATGTGGATGTACCTCCCCGAGCTCGGACGGCCGCGGCAGCTGAACCCCGCGACCCGCGGCGAGAGCTTCATGGGGTCCGACTTCACGTACGAGGACCTCGGCGCACCCGCGTACGACGAGCGCACGCACGAGATCGTCGATCGACCGTTCGCGTACGGCGAGCCCACCTATCAGGTCGAGAGCCTCGCCCGCGCCCACGACCTCTACTCGCGCGTCATGACGTGGGTGAGCCGCCATACCTTCCTGCCGGTGCGGGTCGAATACTACGCGCGCGACGGCGAGCTCCTGAAGGTCGGCCGCTTCGGAGACGTGCGGGTCGTGAAAGGCATCCCGACCGCGTTCGCGCTCGCCATGGAAAACGTCCGCACCGGCCATCGCACCATCGTGACGTTGCTGGACGCCGACTTCGATCGTCCGTTCGATTGCGCGCTGTTCACCGAACGCGGGTTGTGGCGTGCGCCGCGGTGAGCCCGCCGGTGACGCCATTCGCTGCACCCGCGTCGCCGCCGCGGCGATCCTGACGCTCCAGCTCCTCGGCTCCGGATCCGCCGACGCCGTCGAGCTGCGCTTGCCGGATGGCGGCGTCAGCCTGAGCGGCGCGCTCACCGCCTGGGACGTGTTCCGTCTCGACCCCGACACGCCGAGCGAACGGCCCTCCGCTCAGCTCGATCTCCGCCTCGACGCCGTCCGCACCGATCGCGTCCGCCTCGTCACCGCCCTACGCGCCGGCTTCGACGGCAAGATCGGCGCGCCGCACCGCGGGAACCCGGTCCTCGACCTCGACGAGCTCTATCAGTCGAAGGATCTCTTTCTCGACTTCGACGAGGCCTACCTCGAGCTCTACTTCCAGAACGTCGAGCTCCGCCTCGGGAAACAGAAGGTGTCCTGGGGACAGCTCGACGACGTGCAGCCGACGGACCAGTTCAACCCGGAGAACCTGACCGAGTTCTATTTCCGGCCCGAGCTCGAGCGGAAGATCGGCGTGCCGGCGCTCCGCGTGCTCGGCTATCGCGGATCCTGGACCGTGGACTTCGTGTGGAACCCGATCTTCACCTCCGCTCGGTTCCCCGCGCGGGACGACCGCTGGTTTCCGCCGCTGCTCGCCGTCGCCGACACGCTGGAAACGCCGCTCGGCACGATTCCCGTTCGCACGCGCTATCCCGACGTCGACGAGCCG
>DAIQBH010000266.1:0-7243 GCA_036781285.1 Thermodesulfobacteriota bacterium
CTGCGTGCGGGGTGAAGATCCTCGGGGCGCCGCGCATGGTCCTCGGAGCGCTGCTCCAGCCCGCGGCGGTCGCGCTCGTGTTCTTCTATCCGCCGGGAGACTTCGCATGGCCGGCGGCGTGGGTGCTCGTCCTGGTGTTCTTCGTGGCGGCGGTCGCCAGCATGACGCTGCTCGCGCGCACGAATCCCGATCTCCTCGCCGCGCGTTTCGCCCCGCCGATCCAGCGCGGGCAACCGTCCGCCGATCGCGTCGCGGTGATGGGCTTCATCGCCGCGTTCGCCGGCGCGATGCGTTTCATCCCGTACGACGTGTTCGTGCTGCGGCTCCTGCCGCCGGCGGGCGAGGTCGCTGCCTTCCTCGGGCTCGCGCTGGTGATCGCCGGCTGGGTGGTCGTCACGTGGGCGATGCACGCCAACACGTTCGCGATCCCCGTCGTGAAGTCGCAGGACGACCGCCGGCAGCGCGTCGTCGACGGGGGCCCCTACGGCGTCGTGCGCCACCCGATGTACGCCGGCATCGCGCTCGTGACGCTCGGGATGCCGCTCTGGCTCGGGTCGACGGCGGGTGTGCTCGCGGCATTGGTGCCGATCGCGATCCTCGCGGTACGGATCGGGATCGAAGAGCGGTTCCTCCGCGCGGAGCTCGCGGGCTACGCCGCCTACGCGGCGCGCGTGCGCGCGCGGCTCGTGCCGGGCGTGTGGTGAGCCGCCGTCAGCCGCGCGTGGGCGCGCTCAGGCCGCGGCGCTGCGCGCGTCGCCGAGCCGGAGGATCTTCGCGCCGCGCCGCTCGGCGGCGTACTCAGCGTGGACCAGGGCGCGCGTTCGGCGCCAGTACTCGAACGTCGAGTACGGCCAGTTGTTGGTGATGCGGCCGGCGTCCTTGTACCAGCTGTCGGGCGCCGCGGCCCACGACGTGCCCGCGAGGTCGCGCTGCACGGCCTCGTTGAACGCGTCCATGACCTCGGGCCGGAGATCGATCGACTTGAGGTCGTCTTGGATCAGCCACTGGATCGCGTCCATGACGTACGCGATCTGGCATTCGAGCATGAAGATGATCGAGTTGTGGCCGAGGTTGGTGTTCGGCCCGTAGAGCATGAAGAAGTTCGGATAGCCCGACATCGTCATGCCGAAGTAGGCGCGCGCGCCGTGCTGCCAGTCGGCGTCGAGGCTCCGACCGTGACGGCCCTCGATCTTCATGGGCGCCAGGAACGGGTTCGTGCGGAAGCCGGTCGCGAAGATGAGCACGTCGAGCGGATGGGCCGTACCGTCGGCGGTGACGACGCCGTCCTCGGTGACGCGCTCGATCGCGCTCGTCACGAGGCCGACGTTCGGGCGGTTGAGCGCGGGGAAGAAGTCGTCGTGGATGAGGATGCGCTTGCCGCCGATCGGATAGTCGGGCGTGAGGAGCTTCCGGAGCGCGGGGTCGGCGACGTTGGTCTCGAGGTTGTCCATCGCCCACTTCGTGTAGAGCTTCGCGAGCGTCGGGTGCTGGCGCATGACCGGATAGAGCATCAGCTCGGCGATGCCCCAGAGGAAGGCGCGATAGAGCCGGAGCGCGCCCGGCACGTTCGACAGCACCCACGTCTCCCACGGTTTGAAGGGGCGATCGCCGCGCGCGATCATCCAATTGGCGCTGCGCTGGAAGATCGTGACCCGGCCCGCGACCTTCGCGATCTCCGGGATGAACTGGACGGCGCTCGCCGCGTTGCCGACGACGCCGACGGTCTTGCCGGCGAGGTCCACGGAGTGATCCCAGCGCGCCGAATGAAAGGATGGACCCCGGAACGTCTCGAGCCCGGGGAGCTTCGGGATCTGCGGCCGGTGCAGCTGGCCGACGCCGCTCACGAGGACCTCGGCGACGTGCTCCTCGCCGGCCGTCGTGCGCACCGTCCAGGTCCCGGTCGCGTCGTCCCAGCGCGCCGAGGCGACCTCGACGCCGAACCGGATGTGCGGCAGCAGGTCGTTCTTCCGCGCGCACTCCTCCATGTAGGCGTGGATCTCGGCTTGTCCCGACCACTTCCGCGACCAGTCGGTCTTCCGCTCGAAGGAGAACGAGTAGAGCATCGACGGCACGTCGCAGGCGGCGCCGGGATAGGTGTTGTCGCGCCACGTCCCGCCGAGCGTCGTGGCCTTCTCGAGGATCGTGAAGGTCGTGATGCCGGCGCGCTTCAGGCGGATCGCGAGCCCGAGCCCGCCGAAACCACTGCCGATGATGAGGATGCGACGCGTTGCTTTCATGGAGCCTCCTGCGGAAAGAGGGCCGAATCTATGACGACGGCGCCCAGTGAGGAAACCCCTCGTCGTTCGGCCCGCCTCGTTCTGGCGCTGCTCGTTCTGGCCGGGGCCGTCGCGGTGCCGGGTGGCGCGGCGGGAAGCTGCGCGACCCGGGAGGACCTCGCCGGTCCGTGTTTTCGGATGCGCGGCCGCGCCGCGCTCTACAACGGCAATCCGACGGTTCGCATCTGGCGGGTCGGGACCCGGCGCCTGCTCGGCGTGAGTGCGAGCCGGTGCGAGCCGCCGGCGTGCGAACCGTTGCCGGCCGAGCTCCGGGCCGCGCTCGACTGGGAGCATGCGGTCTTCGCCGACTTCACGCTCTGTCCGCTGACGCCGCGGCGTCCGGGCGTGATGCAGATGGTCTGTGTCGCCGCGGCCAGGCACATCCGGCGCGGGGCCTTTCCGGCCCACTGATTTTCGGGCGGCGTCTCACCGATTTCGGTCGGCCGAGTCCCGGGGTTCGGCGGTGCCGGGGTCGGGGCGCTTCGCTACGCTCGCGCGCGATCGAAGCACGCTCGCGCGCGATCGAAGCACGCTCGCGTGCGATCGAAGCACGCTCGCGTGCGATCGAATGGACCGATCGGAGGACCGTGCATGTCGAAGCTCGCCGTCGTCGTCTCGTCGCTCGTCGTTTTCCTGGCCCTCGCGGCCGCACCCGCCGGCGCGGCGCCGGTCGCGAGTCTCTTCGACGGCAAGCTGCCCTGCGTCGATCTCGGGACGTCGCAGTTCTGCTCCGGGACGCTGCTGACGCGCATCGAGAGCTTCGACGGCGTGCCCCTCGACGTGAACGTCACGCTGCCCCCGGCGGCGACGAGCGGCCCGTATCCGTTGATCGTCGACATCCACGGCTGGAGCGTCGGCAAATCGCCGCAGCCGTTCACCGACCGCGCCGCCGCCGGCTACGTCACCATGAGCTACTCGGCCCGCGGCTTTCACTTCTCCTGCGGCTTCGCCGCCGCGCGCCTCCCCGATCTCACG
Source organism: Thermodesulfobacteriota bacterium (assembly GCA_036781285.1). GTDB lineage: Bacteria > Desulfobacterota > Binatia > UTPRO1 > UTPRO1 > UTPRO1. The sequence goes on from DAIQBH010000266.1 coordinate 3,252, forward strand.
ATCGCCGATCCGAACGCTTGCAACGACCGCGGCTGGATCCGCCTCGCGGACGCGCGCTACGAGGTGCGCGACACCCAGTATCTCGCCGGCGTCCTCGCCGACGAGGGCATCGTCATCCCGAACAAGATCGGCGCGACCGGCAGCTCCTACGGCGGCGGACAATCGATGATGCTCGCCGCGCTCCGGAACCGCGTGATGATGCCCGACGGCTCGCTCGTGCCGTGGACGAGCCCGAACGGCACGCCGATGGAGATCGCCGCGGCGGCGCCGCTCATCCCGTGGTCGGACCTCGCGTACGCGCTCGTGCCGAACGGGCGCACGCTCGACTACCGCGACCTCAACCCGTACGGGCTGATCGGCGGCGTCATGAAGCAGTCGTGGGTGACGGCGCTCCAGACGCTCGGCCTCGCGGCCGGTTACTACGCGCCCCCCGGTGCGGATCCCGACGCCGACATCAACGGCTGGAAGGCCCGGCTCGACGCGGGCGAGCCGTACGACACCGATCCCTACCTCCTCGACATCGTCGACGAGGTGACCTCGCACCACTCCGCCTACTACATCGACGACGCGATCCCGCCGGCGCCGCTCTTCATCTACAACGCGTTCACCGACGACCTGTTCCCGGCAACCGAGGCGCTCCGCTTCTACAACAAGACGCGCGCCAGGCATCCGAGCGCCGAGATCACGATCATGTTCGCGGACGCGTTCGGCCACATGCGCGCGAGCCTCGGCGGCGACATGACGCGCGCGAACCAGCGCGTCGACGAGCTCTTCGCGCGGCATCTGAAGGGCACGGGCGGTCCGCTCCCGGCGGTCGAGGCGTACACGCAGGCGTGCGGGGCGTCGACCGAAACCGGGCCGCACGCCGCGAGCGACTGGGACTCGCTCTCGCCGGGGGAGGTGCGCTTGCAGGAGGCCGCGGCCAAGAGCTTCGGTTCGGCGGCCGGGAATCTTCTGAACGCCCAGCTCGTGGATCCGCCGACGGGTGGCGTCACGTCGTGCCGGACGACGCTCGCGAGCGTCGACCCGGTGGCGGCGACGTATCACCTGCCGGCTGCCGTCGGCGCCGGGTACACGCTGATGGGCTCGCCGACGGTGATCGCGCGGCTCGCGATCACCGGCACCTTCCCGGAGATCGCGGCGCGACTCTGGGACGTCGGACCCGACAGCACGCAGGCGCTCGTGTCGCAGGGCTTCTACCGGCCCGACGTAGGAAGTGACGATCTCCAGGTCTTCCAGCTTCCGGCGAACGGTTGGAAGCTCGTCGCGGGTCACGTCTTCAAGCTCGAGCTCCTGGGACAGAGCGCGCCGTTCGGACGCGCGTCGAACGGCACGTTCACGATCAGCGTGACCGACCTGGACCTCCGGCTGCCCGTGCTCGAGACGCCCGACGGCAGCGTGATCCAGGAGCCGGCGCCGCCCGTCGATCCGGGCGGCGGCGCGGGGCCGGGCGCGTGCGGCGCGGCGCCGCTTGCCGGCTGCCGCGCGGCGGGTGCGGCGCGCATCCTCGTGAAGGATCGCACGCCGAACGCGCACGGCACGGCGGATCGTCTGCAATGGAAGTGGCTGAAGGGCGCCGCGACGACGAGCGCCGACTTCGGCACGCCGCAGTCGACGACGAGCTACGCGCTCTGCCTCTACGACGGCGGCTCGGATCTGATCGCGAGCGCCACGATGCCCGCCGGCGGCACCTGTCACGGGAAGCCCTGCTGGCGCGCGACCGCGAAGGGCTGGCGTTACGACGACAAGGATCGCACGCCGGACGGTGTGCAGCGTCTCGACCTCAAGGCGGGTCCCGCGGGAAAGGCGCAGGTCACGGTGCACGCGAAGGGACTCGACCTGACGTCGCCGGCGCTCCCGATCTCGACCTTGCCGGTCACCGTGCAGCTCCGGAGCTCCGCCGGCCAGTGCTGGCAGAGCGTGCACACCTCGGTGCTCGCCGACACGGCGACGCAGTTCAAGGCGAAGTGAGCTGCTCGCGCGCCGCTTGCGGCGCGCGAGCCCCAAGGCTACGGCGGCGCGCTGATGGAGCTGGATCTCGTCACGCGCTGGCTCCTGACCTTCTTCGCCACGCTCGCGCTCGGCGGGGTCGTCGGGTTTCTCGTCGCGAAGCTCTCGACCTTCGAGCTCGGCCTCGGCGTCGGCCTCCTGATCCCGGGGCTCGTCTCGCTGTCCTTCACGCTCGCGTTCGTGCAGGCGTTTCGCGAGCTCGCGTACGACCCGCGGCGCCTCGCCGGCACGGTCGTCGCGGTCGAGGACCGCCCTTCGAACGCGAGCGGATCGATCACCGCGCCGGTCGCGATCGTCGAGTTCGAGCCCACGGACGGCGTCCGCCGCCGCGTCGACGGCCCGCGCTCGTCGTCGCTGAAGGAGGGCGACGAGGTCGCGATGGTGCCGCGGCTCGGCGCGCCGAGCGGGTTTCGGATCGGCCAACCGCGCGAGATGCGCGGGGGCGCCGTCGCGTCGCTGCTCTTCGGGACGTTCCCGCTCTCGGCCGGCGTCTTCTTCCTCGTGAGCGCGCTCGCCGGCGCGCTGACGCCCCGGCAAGAGCAGCGGCGCATCGCGCGCCAGGAACGCTCGTACCTCAACTGGGCGGCGAACGTGCTGATGGTCTCCGGCATGCTGGCCGCGCCGCTCTTCTCCGGCCCCGTCGAGCAGGCGATCATGCTCGCGTTCGGCGTCGTGTCGGTGGGGCTCTGGCTGCACGTCGTGAACGGGCTTCGCGTCGGGCGCGACGTTCGCTTCACGCTCGGGATCGGCGTCCTCGCGGTGAACTTCTCCGCGTGGGTGGTCGCGCTCTGGTTCCTCACCGACCCGAACGCCGGCTGGTGAGACGCGCGCGGCGCGGCTACAACGTCGCGATGCGGGGGCCGAGGCGCCGATGAGAGTCGTCTCCGTGAACGTCGGCGAGCCGCGACCAGTCACCTATCGCGGCAAGACCGTCCAGACCGGCATCTGGAAATCCCCGGTCGCGGGACCGGTCGAGATCGTCGGCGACAATCTCGTCGGCGACCGGCAGGCGGATTTGCGCGTGCACGGCGGACGCGACAAGGCGATCTACGGCTATCCGTCCGAGCACTACGCGTGGTGGCGCGAGCAGCTGCCCGGCGCCGATCTCGGCTGGGGCGCGTTCGGCGAGAATCTGACGGTGGAGGGCCTCTGCGAGGACGTCGCGCGGATCGGCGACCGCTACCGCATCGGCGCCGCCGAGCTCGTGATCACCCAGCCGCGGACGCCGTGCTTCAAGCTCGGCATCAAGTTCGAGCGACCGCGGATCGTGAAGGAGTTCCTGCGCTCGGAGCGGAGCGGCTTCTACTTCGCGATCCTGCATCCCGGACCCATCGCCGCAGGCGACTCGATCACGCTGCTGCACACGGACCCCGAAAGCCTGACGGTCACCGACCTCGTCCGCATCGGCATCGCCGGGGACGGCGCCGATCCCGCGCTGCTCGCCCGCGCCGTGGCGCTCCCCGGCCTCGCGGAGGCGTGGCGGGAAGAGCTCGGCGAGCGGCTCGCGCGGCGGGGCTAGGGACGCCGACCCAAGCCGACGATCTCCGCGCGCGGAGCGCGCGGCCGAGCGGGAGCGAGCCGGGCGTGGGTCGAGGGAAAGATCCCTCGAATGGACGATTCAGTCGTGGCAGCGCAGGCGCTTCGATCCGCGGTCCACGCGGCACTTCCTGAGCGTCGTCACGCCGCAATCGCCCGCGGCGCCGGCGGTCGCGTCGGCGCTCAAACTCAACACGACCCGCGCGCTCGTCGGCGCGTACTCGGACTCGAGCCGTTGCGCGTGCGCGCGAGCGCGGAAGTCGACGCGGCCGTTGTCGCGCCAGAGCCCGAAGTGCAGGCGGTCGACGGTGCCGCGGCGGCCGCAGTCGGGCCCATCGAGCTGGGCCGACGGGTTGGCATACGTCTGGAGGCGGCCGCGGCTCCGGACGCGCCAACCGTCGGCCGGCGTGCAGCCGCCGCCGCGGAGCCCGGGAGGGATCGCTCGC
>DAIQBH010000267.1:0-7187 GCA_036781285.1 Thermodesulfobacteriota bacterium
GATCGTTCCCACGTTCACGTGCGGCTTCTTCCGCTCGAACTTTGCCTTGCTCATACCTTCCTCCGCTACGCGCCCACGGCCTTGGCCGCGATCTCTTCCGAAATCGCCTGCGGCACAGGCTCGTAGTGAGCAAACTGCATGGTGTAAGTGGCGCGCCCCTGCGTCTTGGAGCGCAGATCCGTCGAGTAACCGAACATCTGCGCGAGCGGCACGTGCGCGTTGATGACCTGCGCACCCGCTCGCGAATCCATGCCCTGAATGCGACCCCGGCGGCTGCTGAGATCGCCCATGACTTCACCCATGAACTCTTCGGGCACCACCACCTCGACCGCCATGATCGGTTCGAGAATGATTGGCTTCGCCTTGGCGGCGCCCTCCTTCGCGGCCATCGAGCCAGCGATCTTGAAGGCGACCTCGGACGAGTCGACGTCGTGGTACGACCCGTCCGTGAGGACCGCCTTCACGTCGACCATCGGGTAGCCCGCGAGCACGCCACCTTCGAAGGCCTCCTTGATGCCCTTCTCGACGGCCGGCACGAACTCCTTCGGAATGGGCGCGCCCTTGGTGCCATCGACGAACTCGAAGCCACTGCCGGGCTTCAAGGGCTCGAGCGTGATCCACACGTGGCCGTACTGACCGCGACCGCCCGTCTGGCGCACGAACTTACCTTCCTGCTCGACCTTGGCACGGATGGTCTCGCGATACGCGACTTGCGGCTTGCCGACGTTGGCGTCGACCTTGAACTCGCGAAGGAGACGATCGACGATGATCTCCAGGTGAAGCTCACCCATGCCGGAGATGATCGTCTGGCCTGTCTCTTTGTCGGTCTGGACACGGAACGAGGGGTCTTCGGTCGCGAGCTTCTGAAGCGCGATGCCGAGCTTTTCCTGGTCGTCCTTCGTCTTGGGCTCGATAGCGACGTCGATCACGGGATCCGGGAACTCGATCGACTCGAGGATGATCGGATTGTCCTCGTCGCACAGCGTATCGCCGGTAGTCGTCGAGCGAAGACCGACCGCGGCCGCTATGTCACCGGCGTAGACTTCCTTGATCTCCTCGCGCTTGTTCGCGTGCATCTTGAGGAGACGACCGACCCGCTCTTTGCGCGTCTTGGTCGAGTTGTAGACGGACCCACCGGCACTGAGAACGCCCGAGTAGACACGGAAGAAGGTCAGCGTACCGACGAACGGGTCGGTCATGATCTTGAAGGCGAGCGCCGAGAACGGCGCATTGTCCTTCGCCTCGCGCTCGGCGTCTTCCTTGCTGTCGGCGTCGATGCCCTTCACCGGCGGCACGTCGAGCGGAGACGGCAGGAACTCGACGACGGCGTCGAGGAGGAGCTGCACACCGCGATTCTTGAAGGCCGAGCCGCAGAGCACGGGGACGAGCGTCATCGCGAGCGCGCCCTTGCGAATGGCGGCGCGGATCTCATCCTCACTGATGGCCGCCCCCTCGAGGTACTTCTCCATCAGCTTCTCATCGGAGTCGGCGGCGGCTTCGACCAACTTCTCGCGGTACTCGTCCGCTTGCGCCTTCTCCGCGTCGGGAATGTCAGCCTCGCGGTACTTGGAACCCAGGCTGTCGTCGTCCCATATGATCGCCTTCATCCGGACCAGATCGATCACCCCGACGTGCGCATCCTCGGTGCCGAGGGGCAACTGGAGAGCGACGGGATTCGCGCGAAGACGGTCCTTCATCATCTGCACGGTGCGGAAAAAGTTCGCACCGATGCGGTCCATCTTGTTGACGAAGGCCATGCGGGGGACGCCGTACTTATCGGCCTGCCGCCAAACGGTCTCGGACTGCGGCTCGACGCCCGCAACGGAGTCGAACAGCGCAACGGCGCCGTCGAGAACACGCAGCGAGCGTTCGACCTCCATCGTGAAGTCGACGTGGCCCGGCGTGTCGATGATGTTGATGCGGTGATCCTTCCAGAAGCAGGTCGTCGCAGCAGAAGTGATGGTGATGCCGCGCTCCTGCTCCTGAACCATCCAGTCCATCGTGGCCGTGCCTTCGTGGACCTCACCGATCTTATAGTTGATGCCGGTGTAGTAGAGGATGCGTTCGGTGCAGGTGGTCTTACCGGCATCGATGTGCGCCATGATGCCGATGTTGCGGGTACGCTCGAGTGGTGATTGGCGAGGCATGACCGGTTACCAGCGGTAGTGGGCGAAAGCCTTGTTGGCCTCGGCCATGCGGTGCGTGTCTTCGCGTTTCTTGATCGCGGCGCCGCGGTTGTTGGCGGCGTCGTTGAGCTCGCCGGCGAGCCGCTCCACCATCGACTTCTCCGGCCGTGCGCGCGCGTTCAGAACCAACCAGCGCATGCCGAGGGAAATGCGTCGCGCCGGGCGAACCTCGACGGGAACCTGATACGTCGCACCGCCGACGCGCCGCGAGCGCACCTCGACCAGAGGCTTCACGTTGTCGAGCGCCTTCTTGAAGATCGCGAGCGGCTCCTCCTTGGTGCGCTGCTGGATCAAATCCAGGGCACCGTAGAACGTACGCTCAGCAAGACTCTTCTTCCCCTCGATCATGATGGTGTTCATGAACTTCGTGACCATCCGATCGTGAAACTTCGGATCGGGCAGTACTTCGCGACGACGAACCTCTCCCTTACGCGGCATCGTACGACCTCGACCTTACTTGGGCTTCTTGGCGCCGTATTTCGAACGGCCCTGGCGGCGATCCTGAACGCCGATCGAGTCCAAGGTGCCGCGCACGACGTGGTAACGGACGCCGGGCAGATCCTTCACACGGCCACCGCGAATGAGCACGACCGAGTGCTCCTGCAGATTGTGACCGACGCCCGGAATGTAGGAGGTCACTTCGATGCCATTGGTGAGACGGACGCGCGCAACCTTACGAAGCGCGGAATTCGGCTTCTTCGGCGTCGACGTGTAGACGCGCGTGCAGACGCCCCGCTTCTGCGGGCAGCTCTGCAGCGCGGGCGCGGCGAGCTTTCGCCGCTGCGGCTTACGCCCTCCGCGGATGAGCTGATTGATCGTCGGCATCGTGATTGCTCCTGTCTCACTGTCGGGCGCGAAGAGACGTCTCCGCGCCGAAAAGGCCAGAAAAAACGCGCAAGCTATTCGAACGCGTCCAGGCTGTCAAGTTTCCGTCAGCTGAGCGCCTCGTCGCCTCATGCGCTCGCGCTCTCGGGCTCGACCTTGGCGGTCGGAACCTCGAGAAGGTCCTCCGGCCGCTCTTCGGGCTCCTCGGACTCCAGCTCGACCTGGGCGTAGCGCTTGATGCCGGTACCGGCGGGGATCAACCGGCCCATGATCACGTTTTCCTTGAGGCCGGTCAGGCGGTCGACCTTGCCGTTGATCGCGGCCTCGGTCAGCACCTTCGTGGTTTCCTGGAACGAGGCCGCTGAAATGAAGCTCTCGGTCGAGAGGCTCGCCTTGGTGATACCAAGGAGAAGCGGCTCGGCCGTCGCCGGCTCGCCACCCGCCTCCTCGATTTTCTGGTTGGCCTCTTCGAAACGCCACTTTTCGACCTGATCGCCAACCAGAAATTCCGCGTCGCCCACTTCCTTGATACGCACACGACGGAGCATCTGGCGCACGATGACCTCGATGTGCTTGTCGTTGATGCGCACACCCTGGAGCCGGTAAATCTCCTGGACCTCGTCCACGAGGTACTTCGCGAGCGCCTTCTCACCGAGGATGGTGAGGATGTCGTGCGGATTCGACGAGCCGTCCATCAGGGGCTCGCCCGCGCGCACGTGGTCGTTCTCGTGCACGCTGATGTGCTTGCCCTTCGGGATCAGGTACTCGCGCGGCTCGCCGACCTCGGGCGTGACGACGACCTTGCGCTTGCCCTTCGTGTCCTTGCCGAAGGACACGATGCCGTCGATCTCGCTGACGACCGCAAACTCTTTCGGCTTGCGCGCCTCGAAGAGCTCGGCGACGCGCGGCAGACCACCGGTGATGTCCTTCGTCTTGGTGGTTTCGCGAGGCATCTTGGCGATGATGTCGCCGGGCGACAGCTCCTGCCCTTCGTACACGTTGAGATGCACCCCGACCGGGAGCTGGTACCGCGCCTCGTTGCCGTTTGGCAGACGCGCGGTGTTGCCCTCCGCGTCCTTGATCGTGATGCGCGGACGCTTCTCCACGTCCTTGGTGTCGATCACGACCTTGGTCGAAAGACCGGTGCGCTCGTCGACGCGCTCCTCGACCGTTACCCCCTCGATGAGGTCGCCGAATTTCACGGTGCCGCCGACTTGAGTGAGCGTCGGCAACGTATACGGGTCCCATTCGACGAGAAGGTCGCCACCCTTCACCTTCGCGCCGTCGTGTTTCTTCAGCTTGGCGCCGTACACGACCGGATAGCGCTCGCGCTCGCGCTCGCGGCCCGCCTCGGGCACGTCGATGATCGCGAGCTCGCCGTTCCGGTTGATGATGATCTCGTCGCCTTCGTTGTTGGTGACGGTCTGAAGGTTGATGAAACGGACGATACCGTCGTTCCGCGCCTCGAGCGTCGTCTGCTCGGCACGCCGGCTCGCGGTACCTCCGATGTGGAAGGTGCGCATCGTGAGCTGGGTGCCGGGCTCGCCGATCGACTGCGCGGCGATGACTCCGATCGCCTCGCCGAGATTGACCATGTGCCCACGCGCGAGATCGCGACCGTAGCAGAGGCCGCACACACCCTGGCGCGACTGACACGTCAGCACCGAACGGATCTGGACCCGCTCGATACCCGCCTTCTCGATCGTCTCGACGATGGCCTCATCGATCTCGTGATTTGCACGAACGATGATCTCGTCGTTGTACGGATCATGGACATCGACGAGCGCAACGCGACCCAAGACGCGGTCGCCAAGACCCTCGATGATCTCACCACCCTCGACCAGTGACGACATGTCGATGCCGTCCGGTGTACCGCAATCGGGCTCGGTGATGATCGAGTCCTGCGCGACGTCGACGAGACGCCGCGTGAGGTAACCCGAGTTCGCGGTCTTGAGCGCCGTGTCGGCAAGACCTTTACGAGCACCGTGGGTGGAGATGAAGTACTGGAGCACGGTGAGGCCTTCGCGGAAGTTCGCGGTGATCGGGGTCTCGATGATCTCGCCGGAGGGCTTCGCCATGAGACCGCGCATGCCCGCGAGCTGCCGAATCTGCTGCGCGCTACCGCGGGCACCGGAGTCGGCCATCATGAAGATCGGATTGAAGCTCGGCGACGTGCGCTCGTTACCCTTGTCGTCGGTGAAGGTCTCGGTGCCGAGCTGCCTGAGCATCTCGTCGGCGATCCGGTCGGTCACCTGGGCCCAAATGTCGACGACCTTGTTGTAGCGCTCACCGTCGGTGATGAGACCCTTGTTGTACTGGTCCTCGATCTGACGGACTTCGTTGGTTGCCTCGTCGAGCAGCTCGCCCTTCTGAGGCGGGATGAGCATGTCCTTGATGCCGATCGAAATGCCGGCGCGAGTCGCGAACTCGTAGCCGAGATCTTTCAACTTGTCGGCGAAGATGACCGTTGCTTTGTTGCCCGCGCGCCGATACGCGAGATCGATCAGCTGGCCGAGCTCCTTCTTCTTCATGACGCGGTTCACTTCGGCAAAGCTGATCTCGGCCGGGACGATCTCGTAGAGGAGAACGCGACCGACGGTCGTCTCGACGAGCTTGTCGTTGATGCGCACCTTGATCTGCGCCTGCATGTTCACTTCGCCCTGATCGAAGGCGATGCGAACCTCGTCGGCGCTCGCGAAGGACTTGCCCTCCCCCTTCACCATCGGCTTGTCGCGGGTCATGTAGTAGAGCCCGAGCACGATGTCCTGGGTCGGCACGATGATCGGCCGACCGTTCGCCGGCGAGAGGATGTTGTTCGTCGACATCATGAGCGCCCGCGCTTCGACCTGCGCTTCGACCGAGAGGGGCACGTGGACGGCCATCTGGTCGCCGTCGAAGTCGGCATTGTAGGCCGCACAGACGAGGGGGTGCAGCTGAATCGCCTTGCCCTCGATCAGGATGGGCTCGAACGCCTGGATGCCGAGACGGTGCAGCGTGGGCGCGCGATTCAGGAGCACCGGGTGCTCGCGGATGACCTCGTCGAGAATGTCCCAAACTTCCGACTTCTCTTTTTCCACCATCTTTTTGGCGCTCTTGATGGTGGTGACGAAGCCGCGCTCTTCGAGCTTGTTGTAGATGAAGGGACGGAAGAGCTCGAGTGCCATCTTTTTCGGAAGACCGCACTGATGCAGCCGGAGCTCGGGGCCGACGACGATCACCGAACGCCCTGAATAGTCGACACGCTTGCCGAGCAGGTTCTGACGGAATCGCCCGCTCTTGCCCTTCAGCATGTCCGAGAGCGACTTCAGCGGCCGCTTGTTCGGACCCGTGATCGCGCGACCGCGACGCCCGTTGTCGAACAGCGCGTCGACGGCCTCCTGGAGCATGCGCTTCTCGTTCCGGATGATGATGTCCGGCGCGGAAAGCTCCATCAGACGCTTCAGACGATTGTTGCGGTTGATGACGCGGCGGTAGAGGTCGTTCAAATCCGACGTCGCGAAACGTCCACCGTCGAGGGGCACCAGCGGACGGAGATCCGGCGGAATGACCGGGATCACCTCGAGGATCATCCACTCGGGGCGGTTACCGGAGACGCGGAACGCGTTCAGGACCTTCAAGCGCTTGGCGATCTTCTTCCGCCGCGCCTCGCTCCCGACTTCGCGCATCTCGACTCGCAAGCGCTCGGACTCGTCATCGACCTCGATGTCCGCGAGAAGCTTGCGAATCGCGGCGGCGCCCATTTCGGCCTTGAAAGAGTCGGGACCGTGCTCCTCCATCGCCTTCCGGTAGCGCTGCTCGGAGAGCACTTCTTTGTACTCGAACGGCTGCCCGGGGAGCTCCTTCTTCGAGCTCGTGACGACGAACGACTCGAAATAGAGAATCTTCTCGAGATCCTTCAGTGTCATGTCGAGCAGCGTGCCAATGCGCGACGGCAGGCTCTTCAGGAACCAGATGTGCGCAACCGGCGTCGCCAGATCGACGTGCCCCATGCGCTCCCGGCGTACCTTCGACTGGATGACTTCGACACCGCATTTTTCGCACACGACGCCGCGGTGCCGCATGCGCTTGTACTTGCCGCAGTTGCACTCGTAGTCCTTGGTCGGACCGAAGATCTTCGCGCAGAACAGGCCGTCACGCTCGGGCTTGAAAGTCCGGTAGTTGATCGTCTCCGGCTTT
>DAIQBH010000268.1:0-7148 GCA_036781285.1 Thermodesulfobacteriota bacterium
GAGAACACGCTCCCGTCTTTTCGCCGCGCGCAGGAGGCCGGTGCGGACGTCTTCGAGCTCGACGTCCACGCGACCCGCGACGGCGAGGTCGTGGTGCTGCACGACCCGACGCTCGATCGCACGACCGACGGTCTGGGGCCGGTCGCCGCGCTGACGCTCGCCGAGCTCGCGCGGCTCGACGCCGGGCATCGGTTCACGGCCGACGGCGGGCGAACCTTTCCGTTCCGAGGCCAGGGCATCCGCGTCCCGCGGCTCGCGGAGCTTCTCGCCGCGTTCCCGGACGCGCCGCTCAACATCGAGATCAAGTGCGAGGGCGCGGCCGTCCTGGACGCGGTGGTGGCGATGGCGCGCGCCGCTCGATCGCGCATCGTGCTCGCGGCGGAGCACGACGTGATCATGCGGGCGATCCGCCTCGCCGCTCCGGACCTCCCGACGAGCTGCGCGACCGGCGAGGTCGCGGCGTTCATCGGCGCATTGCAGAGTGGGGCCGCGCCGACGCTGCCGGACGGCGCGGTCGCGTTGCAGATCCCTCCCACGTTCGGCGACGTCACGCTCGTCGACGCGGCGAGCGTCGCGGCGGCGCACGCGCTCGGTGCCGAGGTTCACGTCTGGACGATCAACGATCCGGACGAAGCACGCCGTCTTCTGGCGCTCGGGTGCGACGGCATCGTCACCGACGTGCCGCACGTGATGCGAGCGCACCTGGATGCGGCGCGAGCGAGCCGCTGACGTGCGGCGCGCCGTCGGCATGGCCCTCGTTCTTCTGCTGATCGGAGCGGCAGCGTCCGCGCGTGGGGACGAGCGTGTCGACGTGACCGCGCTGGACGGCACGCAGCTGATCGGCGAGCTCGGCGGGACCTCGGGTCCGGGCGTCGTCCTCGTGCACGGCGATCGCGCGGATCGTGGTCGTTGGGCCGCCGCCGCGCGCGTGCTCACGGAGCGCGGCTATCGCACGCTCCGGCTCGATCTCCGCGGACACGGCGAGTCTGGGGGCGCGGTCGACCTCGCCGCGGCCGACCAGGACGTCGAGGGCGCGTATCGATATCTCCTCGGCAGAAAGATCCGCCCCGTGTTCCTCGTCGGCGACGGCGTCGGCGGGAGCGCCGCGCTCGTGGTCGCGAGCCGGGTGCCGGTGGCGGCCGTCGCGGCGCTCGGCCGTCAGCCGGCGAGCGATGGGCCGGATCCACGCGCGGCGCTGGCGTCGCTACGCGTTCCGACGCTGTTCGTCGTGCACGAGGGCGACCAGGCCACGAAAACGTTGGCATCCGGGGTCGCGTCGTCGCGAGTCGTTGTGGTGCCGGAGGCGGACGTGGTGACGAGCCCGAGGACGGCGCCGGCCTTGGCCGAGCTCTTCGATTCGACCGCGCGCTGACGTGCTTCCGTGCCTTGGCGCGCTCGGGGGCTTCAGCACTCGCGCGCGCTCGGGCTTCACGGATGTGCGCGCGCTCGGGCTTCACGGATGCGCGCGCTCGGGCTTCACGGATGCGCGCGCGCTCGCGCGACGCTCACTCCATCGACGCGCGAACGGAGCGGATCGTGTTGAGGATGGAACGGTGCAGCACGCCGTTCGAGGCGATCAATCCTGGCAGCAGCGTCGACGGGTTGTTGAAGCGGATCGCGCGCCCGTCCGGATCGGTGACCATGCCGCCGGCTTCGGCCACGAGCAGCGCACCGGCGCACACGTCCCACTCGTTCTTCGGCGTGAGCGTGAACGTGGAGTCGTGGCGGCCGGCCGCGACCAGTGCGAACTTGTAGGCGACGCTGCCCGTCAGCTCGACGCGCATCAGCGATTGGTACGGGTCCCACTCGCCGCGGGCTTCCTCGCTGCGGCTCGCGAGCACGCTCGAATGGCGAAGGTCGTTCGCTTTGCTGACGTGCACGGCGTTGCCGTTCAGGAACGTGCCGCCGCCCTTCGAGGCCCAGAAGAGCTCGTCGTGGACCGGATTGTATTCGACCGCGACGCGCGGCGACCCGTCCTCGACGAGCGCGATGCAGACGCAGAACTCCGGGATCTCGCCGATGAACTCTTTGGTGCCGTCGAGCGGGTCGATGATCCAGACGCGCTTCTGCTTCAAGCGATCCTCGGAATCGGCGGTTTCCTCGGAAAGCCACCCGTCGTTCGGAAACGCCCCGAGGATCGTCGACTTCAGGACCTCGTTCGATTCGAGGTCGGCGACCGTCACCGGGTTGTCCGCGCTCTTCTCACTCACGCGGTACGCGCTGCCGTAGTAGCGCATCAGCACCTGGCCGGCGGCCTTGGCGGCACCGCGGGCGACCTCGAGCTCGTGTTCCATCGTCGTCGGATTCACGTGACCTTTCCCTGCGTGCGGCGATCGCGGCGCGCTCGGTGCCATAGGGTTTGCGGGAGTGGCGACCGAGTCTGCGCGTAAGGACCGGGCTTTGTTAGCACCATTGCTCGATCGAGACCAAGAGGGAGCCCGCGAATCGTCATGCGATGTCGAAAGTGCGTTGACATGATTCGTGACCGGCCGGTATCGTCGCCGCGACTCGAACCTTCCTCGGTTTTCGCGTCCTCCCTCTCCCATGATGAAGATCCTGAAGTCGCTCTTCGCCGCTCTCCTTGCGATCGCCGTGTCCGCCGCCCTCGCGGCCGACGCGCTGGCCGTCACTGCGACCTGTGCCGGCCTGACTCCGCTCCAGGCCACGCAAAACGTTCTCTGCGCCAACGGCGTCTGCAACGGGAGCGAGGTCCGACTCACGACGGAGTTGGACGTCACGGCCGGCGGCTGCGAGTTCGACCTCGGCGGCCGTGACCTCTCGGTCGAGAAGCTTTTCCGCATGACCGGGCAGGGGTTCATCAAGGTCGTGAACGCCAAGAACATCACCGTCGCGGGGGCCGGCCGACTCCAGTCGCGCGGCGACTTCCACACCCCGAACGGCTTCATCATCCAGGGTGGCCTCATCTCGCTGACCGCCAGCGGCTCCATCACCATCGACGGCACCGCATCGCTCGACATCAGCGGTGACGGCGGCGGCACCGCGTACCTGATGGCGACGGGTCCGATCACGTTCGTCGGCGGCGACCCGGTCGTGCGCGGCAATGGCATCAGCTCCTTCGCCGACCTCGGCGACCGCTACACCGACGGCGGCGAGCTCACCGCGATTTCGCTGACCGCATCGGTGGTGGTGGACGGTACGATGTCCCTCACGGGTCAGAACGGCGGCACCGGCGGGCTCATCGACCTCCAGGGCGCGACCAACGTCGACGTCAAGAAAGCGATCGACGTCAGCGGCGGCGGCGGCGGTGGCGGCGAGCTGCTCCTCACGGCCGGCGACGACGTGCTGGTCCGGCGCTCCGTCGACGCCGACAGCGAGGTCGGCGGCGGCGACGGCGGCTCGATGACGTTCTCGGCCGGCGAGGACACCATCGGCGGCACGAAGCCCGGCGGCGACATCCGTGTCGACGGCGACGCCACCATCAGCCTCGCCATGCGCGGCAGCTTCACCGACCAGTTCGGCGGCTACGGGGGCAACTTCGACGCGGTGGCGCTCGGGCTGATCCTGTTCGACAACGTGAACCTGCGTCTCGATGCCGCGGAGAGCTGGGACGGGGACGGCGGCTACATCACGATCGACTCGAGCGACGTGGAGTTCTACCGCTTCAACCCCGTGCTCGACGGTGACATCCAATTCGTCGGCGGTCTGATCTCGATGGGCAGCGGCCCGCTCGGCGGTGACGGCGGCGGCATCGACTTCACCGCCGGACGCGATCTCATCATCGGCGCCGACATCTTCGTGAACGGTGCCGACACGGGCGGTGACGTCGCGGGCACCGCCGGCCGCGCGATCACGCTCGGCGGCCTCATCGAGTCCAAGGGCGGTGACGCGAGCGGTAGCGGCGACGGCGGCTACATCGATTTCGAGGGCGGCCTCGCGACCGACCAGGGCAGCCTCGCGAACCTGAACGTCACGAAGAACATCCTGGCGTTCGGCGGCTCCGCCAGCAGCGGCGGGCAGAGCATCACGCTGTCCGCGTGCGGTGTGAACGTCGCGACGGGCGTCAAGATCGACGGCCACGCGGGCGTGAACATGCTGAACCAGCCCGGCGGCTCCGACATCGAGCTGATCTCGCGCCGGGCGATGACCCTCCAGTCGAGCTCGCAGTACCTCGCGAATCCGGGCGGCACGATCACGCTGTCTCACCTCGCCGGGCAGAACCCGGTGATCGGCAGCAACGTCGTCTTCAATCCTGCCTACCTCGATGCGATCCTCATGAACCGTGGTCCGAACTGCCCGGTCTGCGGCGACAACGTCCGCCAGACGGGCGAGGTCTGCGACAAGGGCGCAGGCGCCGACGGGGCGTGCTGCAACGCGACGTGCTCGTCCTTCACGTGCCTGACGCCCACCCCGACGCCGACCATCACCGCGACGCGAACGCCGACGCCGACCCGCACCGCGACACCGACGGCGACGCGGACCGCCACGCCGACGGCGACCCTCACGACTCTGCCGACGGTGACGGCGACGCAGACGGCCCTGCCGGGGCAGACGGCCACCGCGACCCCGCTTCCGACCATCACCGCGACCCCCGTCCCGACCGTGACGGCCACCGCGACCGTGACGGTCACGCCGAGTGCGACCGTCACGGCGACGCGGACCGCGACCCCGGTCCTGACCGCGACCGTGACGCCGTCGGCCGCCCCGACCGTGACGGCCAGCGCGTCGCTCACCCCGAGCGTCACGCCGACGCCCGGCGAGACCGCGACGGTCGTCCCGACGGAGACGATTGCGGTCCCGACCGCCACGCTCGTACCGACGCCGGTTTCGACGAGCGCGCCACTCGAGCTCGAGGGCCTCGCCGACGCGACCGCGGCGAAGGCCGCGACCAAGTGTCAGGCGGCGATCGGCAAAGCCGGCGTCTCGTTCATCGCGGCACGCCTGAAGCAGCTCGACGCGTGCACGAACGGCCTCGTCAAATGCATCCAGACGAAGCCCGGGGATCCGGCGTGCATCACGAAGGCGAGCGCCAAGTGCGCCAGCCTGGAGAGCAGCGCGGCCGCGGCGCGCGCCAAGCTGACGGCCGCCGTCGCCGCCAAGTGCGGGACGAGTGTCGTCGACACGACCGACTTCCGTGGCGCGACCGGTCTCGGCTACGAGACGTTCGACGCCGAGTGCCAGACCGAGCTGGGGCACGCGCCTGCGAGCGCCGCCGATGTCGCCGAGTGCATCGCTCGCCGCTATGCATGCCGGGCGGGTGACATCTACGGGACGCAAGCGCCGCGCGCCGGCGAGCTCATCCGTGTAGCCGGCGTCGGCTCCGGGACCAACGGTTGCCTGCCCGACTTCAACGGTGACGGCAGCGGGGTCGGCGATCCCGTGCTCGGCAAAGCGGTGCACGCATGCGCCACGACGATCACCAAGACGTCGAGCGCGTTCCTCACCAAGAAGCTCGCGAGCCTCACGAAGTGCCTCGACAAGGTCTTCGCCTGCATCCAGACGAAGCCCGGAGACGCGGGTTGCCTCGGCAAGGCCAACGCGGCGTGTGCCAAGGAAGCGAGCAAGATCGTCGCCGCGCGGGCCAAGGTCGCTCCGGCGATCGACAAGAAGTGCGGCGGCATCGACTTCGGCGTGAACCTCCGTCCGCCGCAGGCCGCGAATCTGGAGGCGCTGGTCGCGACGCTGCCCGGAGGCAGTTCGCTACAGACGCTGACTAGCTACCAGACGGCGCTGCGTCTCGATCACGACTGCGCCGCCGAAGAGCTCTTCCAGGCGCTCGCACCGCGCGCCGCGGCGCTCTTGCCGGCGTTCGCCCCGACCCTGCCGATCACGACCGCGGGTTGCGCGACTCCCTGAGTTCGTGACAGGCGAGGGACGACGTGGACCGCCTCGTCGTCTTCCTCGCCAGTGGAGCCTACGTCGGCTACGTGCCGGTCGCGTCGGGCACCTTCGGCTCCTTGCTCGCCTTGCCCTTGCTGATCGCGCTCGACCGGAGCGGATGGTCGGCGGCGGTCGTCGTCGTCCTGCTCGCCGTCGCGTCCGTGCTCGCGATGGTGATCGCCGGGCGCGCGAGCCGCATTTACGGGGTCCACGACAGCTCGCGCATCGTGATCGACGAGGTCTGCGGCATGGCGATCGCCGGGGCGCTCATGCCGCCGACGGTGTGGAATCTGACGCTGGCCTTCCTCGTCTTCCGGTTCTTCGACATCGTGAAGCCGTTCCCGGCCGGGTACTTCGACCGCGACGTCAAGAACGGCATGGGGGTGGTGACCGACGATCTCATCGCGGGCGTGTACGCGAATCTCGTGGTACGGGTGCTCACATGATCCAGGCCGCCATCATCAGCACCGGAGACGAGCTCACCACCGGCCGCACCACCGACACCAACGCGGGGTTCATCGCCGACAAGCTGCTCGGCCTCGGCATCGACGTCGTCGCGGTACTGACCGTCGGCGACCATCCCGACCGCCTGCGCTGGGCCTGGTCGGAGGCGCTACGGCTCGCGCAGGTCGTGATCGCGACCGGCGGGCTCGGCCCGACCGCGGACGACCTCACGACGGAAACCGTCGCGGCGCTCGTCGGGCGGCCGATCGTGCACGACGCCGAGGTGGCCGAGCGCATCCGCGAGCTCTTCCGGCTCTTCAACCGGGTCATGCCGGAGAACAATCTCAAGCAGGCGGCGTTCCCCCAAGGCGCGGTGATCGTCCCGAACGGCCTCGGCACCGCTCCAGGCTATCGGGTCGAGGTCGGGACGCCGGAGGATCGGCGTCATCTGGTGGTGCTTCCGGGCGTGCCGCGCGAGATGAAGCCGATGATGACCGACACGGTGATGCCGTGGCTCGCGGAGCTCATCGGTACCGCGCGCGTCGGCCACCGGACGTTCCAGACCTTCGGCATCAGCGAGTCGGGCCTCGACGAGATCATCGCCGGGGTGCCCGGTGAGGGACGCTGGTCGTTTCGCGCCAACTTTCCCGAGGTGTCGGTCCGGGTGGTGGTGCGCGGGGACGACGTCGACGAGCGGCTCGAAGCTTTCGGGCGCGAGGTACACGCGCGGCTCGGCCAGTACATCTATGGAGAAGGCGATACGAGCATGGAACGGGTCGTCGGCGAGCTGCTGGCCGCCCGCGGGGTGACGGTCGCCTTCGCGGAGTCGTGCACCGGCGGGCTCGCGGCCGCGACGATCGCGGCGG
>DAIQBH010000269.1:0-7147 GCA_036781285.1 Thermodesulfobacteriota bacterium
CGCTGCGCGTCTCGCGTGCTCCGATGGGCGTCGTCGTCCGAGGTCAACTCGGACGACTTCATTTCCAGTGGCTCGAGCTTCTCGAGCTCGCTGATGACGATGGCGGGGGTGAGGATCTGCGGCAGGATCCTCGGTGGCTCGTTCTGCTTGCCGCTGTACAGCACGTAGAGCGGGACGCCGTCCCGTCCGAACTCCTGGAGCGCGCGCGTGATCTGCTCGTCGGGGCGGGTCCAGTCGGCGCGGATGGCGACGACGCCGAGCTCGCGCATCTTGGCGACGACCTCGGAGGTTTCGAGCGCGACCTTCTTGTTCACCTGACAGGTGACGCACCAGGCGGCGGTGAAATCCACGAAGACCGGCTTGCCGGCGGCGCGAGCTTCGGCGATGCGTGCCGGCGAGAAAGGCTCCCACGCGAACGTACGCGCGGCGGCGGTGGCTTCGGACGGCGGCGGCGCGTCGAGCGGCGTGATCCGGAAGGCCAGCAGCACCGCGATCGCGACGGCGGCCGTGGCGGCGACGCGCGCGCCGCCGCCGGCGAAGCGCGCCGCGACCCAGGCCGCGAACGCGATCAGCACGAGGCCGATCAGGATCGCGGCGACCGCCGGCGGTCCGCCCTGGAAGCTCGCGACCCAGACGAGCCAGGCGACGGTCGCGAGGAGGGGGAAAGCGAGGAGCTGTTTCAACGTCTCCATCCACGCGCCCGGCCGCGGCAGGTGGCGCGCGAGCGCGGGTGCCCACGTGATGAGGACGTAGGGAAAGGCGAGCCCGAGCCCGAGGCTCGTGAAGACCGCGAGCGCGACGGGCGCGGGTTGCCCGAGCGCGTAGCCGAGCGCCGTGCCCATGAAGGGCGCCGTGCACGGCGTCGCGACGACCGTGGCGAGCACGCCGGTGAAGAACGCGGCACGGTCGCCGTCGCCGGTCGTGAGGTGCTGGCCGACCCCCATGATCGAGCCGCCGACGGTCACGACGTCGAGGAGGACCAGCGACATCCAGAAGAAGAGGCCGGCGAGGAGCGCGATCACGGCCGGGCTCTGGAGCTGAAAACCCCAACCGAGCTCCGCGCCGCCCGCGCGCGCCGCGAGGAGGATGCCCGCGAGAATCCAGAACGACACGACGATGCCGGCGGCGTAGACGAGTCCATGGCGCCGGACGCGTCGCCGCGCTTCGCCCCCGAGCCCGACCAGTCCGAGCGCCTTGAGCGCGAGCACCGGAAACACGCACGGCATCAGGTTCAGGATCATGCCGCCGAGGAACGCGAACGCGATCGGCACGAACGGCAGCGCCGGGGCCGGCGCCCCGACCGGCGCATCGACGCTGTACGCCCGGGCGCCGATCCTGAGCACGCCGGCGAGCTCCTGCGGCGCGCCCGTCCGCGGCGTGAGCGTCAGCCGGAAACCATTCCCGCCGCGCGTGAGCTCCTGCGTCGCCGACGGGTCGAGCGCCTCCCGGTCGTGCGCGAAGAAGAATGCGGCGCCATCGGCCGGCGGCGGCGTGCCGTCGACTACGAGCGCGACGCGCTCGCCGTCCGGGTGCGCCGCGACCCGCCATCCCGCGGGCAAGGCCACCGGCAGGCGCTCGCGCGTCGCAGCGAAGAGACGCGCGACCGCCGGTGCGACCGTCTCGCCGGTGCCGACGGGCATCTTCAACGTGAGGGTCGCGCCGCCCGGGATGCACTCGTCCTCGTTGCAGACGAGCCATTTCGCCTGTGCCTTCAGATCGAGCGGCGCGCCGGCGGCGACGTCGGGCGCGACCGTGACCGGCGCCGCGAGCAGCATCTCGCCGGCGTAGCCGAAGTTCACGAGGGGCCCCGCCGGAATGCGCTCGGGCGCGGGCCATTCGAGCGCGCCCGCGGCGAGCGCGGGCGGCAGCGACCAGTCGATGCGCGGCGCCTCCCCGGAGTCGCCGGGGTTGCGCCAGTACACGTGCCAGTCCTTCTCCGGCACGAAGCGGACCCCCAGCCGGAACGTGCCGCCCGGCGGCGCGGCGGCGACGTCGGCCACGAGCTCCACGTCGACGTGCTTCGCCGCCACCATCACGGCGCCGGCGGGCCCCACCATCGTGCTCAGCAGCACGGTCGCCAGACCGAGCCGCCCGCACGCGCGTCGAAACCGCGTCTCGCGCCCGCCGCTGCCTGCGCCGCGCATGGCCTCCATCAGTAGCGCAACGCCGGTGATCGTCTACCCCCCTTCTGAACCTTGGCGCGGCGTCGGTTGCCCTGCCATCCCATCTATAGTTACCTGGCCCGAATGGCCGGGTATTTCGCCAACATCAAAGAGACCGTGGCGACCATCTTCGAGGGGATGGCGATCACGTTCTCGCACTTCGTGCGAAAGCCCTACACCGTGCAGTACCCGGACCGCGTGCCGATCCGGATCCAAGACACGCTGCCGTTCCGGTATCGCGGCATCCTCGCGGTCGACATGGAGATCTGCACCGGCTGCCTCGCCTGCGAGCGCGCCTGTCCGATCGACTGCATCGTCATCGAGGCGGTCAAGGACAAAGAGACGCGCCAGATGACGATCAATCGCTTCGACATCGACATCGCGAAGTGCATGTACTGCGGGCTCTGTAGCGAGCCGTGTCCGACGGGCTCGATCCATCACACCTCGGAGTTCGAGGGCGCCGACTACACGTTGAAGAGCATGCTGCGACACTACGTGTCGGGACCGACCCCGGCCTACAAGCCGTCGAAGGGACCCGAGGCGGACCCGGTGCTCGCGCCCATCCTCGAGCGCGGCATGACGTACGTCGAGGACTTCGCGCCCGCCGTCGCGACGCCGGCCCCGGCGCCCGCGAAAGCCACCGCGCCCGCGGCCGACGAGTAGCCACGAATACCGGTTGCCGGCACCGAGCGGGCGGACTAACTTCGCTTAGTCATGTCTCGTCGGCGGGAACGATCGGTCACGGTTCACGAGGCCAAGACGCACTTGTCACGGCTCCTGGAGCACGTGGAGAAGGGCGAGGAGATCGTCATCGCTCGCGGTCGCAAGCCGGTTGCCCGTCTCGTGCCGGTGGCTCGAGCCGAGGGCGGGCGTCGCTTCGGTGCCCTACGCGGACAAGTGAAGATCGATTCCTCGTTCTTCGATGCGCTGCCGGACGATGAACTGAATAGCTGGAGCACGTGAACGATGCGTGTGCTCCTCGACACGCATGCGCTGCTCTGGTGGGCGAGTGGGGACGCAAAGCTGTCGCGTCGAGTCCGAGGCGTCATTGCCGACGAGTCCAACGATGTCACCGTGAGTGCAGCGAGCGCGTGGGAAATCGCGACCAAGCACCGCATCGGAAGGTTGGTCGCTCCCGAGGCGCTGCTCGAAGGGCTCCTCGACTACCTGGAGGATCAGCATTTCACCGATCTTCCGGTGAGCGTGCGCCATGCGCAGCGTGCCGGCACGCTGGTGGGCGACCACCGCGATCCGTTCGATCGCGTGTTGGTCGCGCAGGCGCAGATCGAAGGCTTCGCGATCGTCAGCGTCGATCGCGTCTTCGACGACTATGGCGTGCGGCGGATCTGGTGATCGGTTTTCTGCCTCGAGTCCTCGGTACCTGATCGCATGGCTCTCCGCGCGCTGCTCGTCGCCAATCGAGCCGAGATCGCGATCCGCGTGCTGCGCGCCGCGGCCGAGCTCGGCCTCCGCACCGTGGCCGTGCACTCGGCCGATGACGCGGGCAGTCCGCACCTGCGCCACGCGGACGGCGTCCGCGCGCTGCCCGGCACCGGCCCCGCCGCGTATCTCGACGTCGAGGCGGTGATCGCGGCGGCGGTCGAGAACGAGTGCGACGCCATTCATCCCGGCTATGGGTTTCTCGCCGAGCGCGCCGACTTCGCGGAGCGCTGCGCGGAGGCCGGGATCACGTTCGTCGGGCCGCGGCCGGAGCTCCTCGCGGCGTTCGGCGACAAGAGCCGCGCGCGCGCCCTCGCCGCCGCGCACGACGTGCCGCTGCTGCCGGGGACGAGCGGGCCGACCAGCCTCGCGGAGGCGGACGCGTTTTTCGCGGCGCAGCCGGCGGGGAGTGCGATCGTGCTGAAGGCGATCGCGGGCGGCGGCGGTCGCGGCATGCGAATCGTGCGCGACCGTGGCGACCTCGCGGATGCCTACGCGCGGTGCCGCTCCGAGGCCGAAACGGCCTTCGGCCGCGGCGAGGTCTACGTCGAGCGCCACCTCGGGCGCGCGCGTCACGTCGAGGTACAGATCGTCGGGGACGGCACGGGCGCGGTCGCGGCGCTCGGCGAACGCGAGTGCTCGCTGCAGCGCCGGCATCAAAAGCTCGTCGAGATCGCGCCGAGCCCGAGCATCGGTCCGGAGCTGCGGGCTCGTCTCGTCGCGTCCGCGCGCCGCATGGCGGAGGCCGTCGACTACGAGAGCCTCGGTACGTTCGAGTTCCTCGTCGACGCCGACGGCGGTCCGGACGGCGGCTTCTACTTCCTCGAAGTGAACCCACGCCTCCAGGTCGAGCACACCGTCACCGAGGCGGTCACGGGCATCGACCTCGTCGCCGTGCAGCTGCGGCTCGCCGGGGGCGCGCGGCTCGCGGACGTCGGGCTCGGGCCCGACGCGCTCGCCGCCGCGGCGCCGCGCGGCCACGCGATCCAGCTCCGGGTGAACACCGAGACGATGCGCGCGGACGGGGACGCCAAGGCCGGCGGCGGTACGATCGCCGTGTACGAGCCGCCGACCGGTCCGGGCGTGCGCGTCGACGCGGCCGCGCACGCGGGCGTCACGACGAACCCGCGCTTCGACTCGCTCCTTGCGAAGATCGTGGTCCACGCACCGGGCGCGTACGCGACGGCGGTCGCGAAGGCGACGCGCGCCCTCGATGATTGCCGGATCGAAGGCGTGCCGACGAACCTCGGCTTCCTCCGCGCGTTGCTGCGTCATCCCGCCGTCGTCGCGAACGACGTCGACACCGGCTTCGTCGAGCGGCACGCGGGAGAGCTCGTCGCGGCGGCGGCCGACCTGGCGCGGCCCGCGGCACGCGAGTCCAAGGAGCGACGCCTCGCCGGCGCGCGTGTCGACCCGAACGATCCCCTCGCGGTACTGGCGCACGGCAAGTCGGGCGGTCCGCGCGGCGGGGTCGGTGTGGGGTTCGGCGACTCCGCGCTCGAGGACGACGACGGCGCGACGACGGTGCGCGCTCAGATGCAGGGCACGATCGTCAGCCTCGACGTCGCCGAAGGCGACACCGTGCGCGCCGGCGAGACACTCCTCGTGATGGAGGCGATGAAGATGGAGCACGTGATCGCCGCGGACACGGCCGGGCGCGTGCGGCGCCTCGCGGTCGCCGTCGGCGACACCATCTTCGAGGATCACGTGCTGGTCGTCCTCGACCCGGCCGACGGCGCCGATACGACCGCCGCCGTTACGGACGACGTTGCGCTGGATCACGTCCGGCCCGATCTCGCGGAGGCGCTCGAACGCCACGCGGTCGGTCACGACGCCGCGCGCCCGGAGTCCGTCGCACGCCGCCGCGCGACCGGACAGCGCACCGCACGCGAGAACGTGGACGATCTCTGCGACCCCGGCTCGTTCGTCGAGTACGGCGCGTTGGTTCTCGCCGCGCAGCGCCAGCGCCGGACGGTCGAGGACCTGATCGCGAAGACGCCCGCCGACGGCCTCGTCTGCGGCATCGGCACGGTGAACGCCGCGACGGCGCCGCGCGACCGCGCGTCGTGCGTCGTGCTGGCGTACGACTACACCGTGCTCGCCGGCACGCAGGGCGCGCAGAACCACCGCAAGAAGGACCGCATGCTCGAGATCGCCGAGCGCGAACGGCTCCCGGTCGTGCTCTTCAGCGAGGGCGGGGGCGGGCGCCCGGGCGACACGGACACGCTCGGCATCGCCGGGCTCGACGTGCCGACCTTCCAGGCCTTCGCGCGGCTCTCGGGGCTCGTGCCGCTGGTCGGCGTGAACTCCGGGTATTGCTTCGCCGGCAACGCCGCGCTCCTCGGCTGCTGCGACGTCGTGATCGCGACCGCCAACTCGAACATCGGCATGGGCGGCCCCGCGATGGTGGAAGGCGGCGGCCTCGGCGTCTTCCGTCCCGAGGAGATCGGCCCCATGGCGGTGCAGTCGCCGAACGGCGTCGTCGACGTCGCCGTCGCCGACGAAGCCGAGGCGGTGCGGGTCGCGAAGCAGTACCTCGGCTACTTCCAGGGTCCTCGTCCGGACTGGACGTGCGACGACCAGCGCCGGCTCCGCACGCTCGTCCCGGAGAACCGTCTGCGCGTCTACGACGTGCGGCGGATCGTCACGACGCTCGCCGACACCGACTCCGTGCTCGAGCTCCGCCGTCCGTTCGGTCTCGGCATGGTGACCGCCCTGGCGCGCATCGAAGGCCGTCCCATCGGCATCGTCGCCAACAACCCGACGCACCTCGCGGGTGCCATCGATGCCGACGGCGCCGACAAGGCGGCGCGCTTCCTCCAGCTCTGCGACGCGTTCGATCTCCCCGTCGTGTTCCTCTGCGACACGCCCGGCATCATGGTGGGCCCGGAGATCGAGAAGCGCGCGCTCGTGCGCCACGCCGCGCGTCTCTTCGTCGTCGGCGCGAGCCTCACGGTCCCCGTCTGCACGATCGTGCTCCGCAAAGGCTACGGCCTCGGCGCGATGGCGATGGCGGGCGGCAGCTTCAAGGCCGGCCTCTTCACCATGGCGTGGCCGACCGGCGAGTTCGGCGGCATGGGCCTCGAGGGCGCAGTGAAGCTCGGCTTCCGGAAGGAGCTCGCCGCCGTCACCGATCCCGCCGAGCGGCGCAAGCTCTACGAGGCCATGGTCGAGCGCATGTATCGACACGGCAAGGGCGTCAGCGCCGCGTCCCACTTCGAGATCGACGACGTGATCGATCCGATGGACACGCGGCGGGTGATCGCGGCTGCGCTCGCGGCGACCCCGGCTCCCCAGCGGCGGCTCACGAAGAAGCGGCCGTGCATCGACACGTGGTGAGCGCGGAAGACCCGTGCGGCTCAGGGTCGCCGGAGGGCTACGGAGTGCGAACCGCGTCGTCGCGCCCGAAGGTCAGCGGCACAGCGGACAGATGTTCGCGACCGCGTGCAGGGACAAGCAGCGCATCTGAAGATTGGTGAGCTCGCCGGCGCTCAGCGTCGCCGGGATGAACGACAGGTCGTTCCTCGAAGCGACGAGCCCGGTGC